>JAKEIC010000240.1 GCA_022614695.1 Planctomycetales bacterium
AACCGCGCCCGGAAGTCCTCGAGGGTCCGGGGGAAGGTCGGCCTCGGCACGCGCTGCCCATACTACCCGTGGGGTCATGCTGAGGGAAGTGGATAAGCATGATCTTGCATTCAGACTGCGAGATGTACCGGAAGCCGCGCAGCCTCCCGAGCGCCCGGCCGAGTGTGCTCTTCCCTACGGCCACGCGCCCCATGAGAGCGACGATGAGCCGACGACCCTGACTTGCCTCTCCCTCAGCACCCCACCGCAACTCTTCCGCGAGCGCACGAATCTGTGACGCGCGCTCACACACCCGCCTCGGCACCTCGGCCCTCCCCGGAGGTGCTGCCCGCCGCCCCCTCCTCAAACCAAGCACACTCTCGTCACGCCACACCCGAGAACCCGCCTGGAGTATGGGAACCTCATTCTGAGCGGCGAGCCGTAGCGCCCGGCCGCTCGTTCAAGCGACCTGGGTCTGCTACGTGGCTCGCTTCCTCTCGGAAGAGCCTCGGGGGCGAGGAAGCGCTGCTGCCCCGAGACCACGCTCCGCGTTTCGCCTGCGACCGCGCGGGATGAGTCTGAACCGCCCTCGGCGTACTACGTAGTTCCATTTGCACGTTGGGGGAGCCTTACGTGATCACGCGGACCCGGGACGTCCGGAGCGTGGAGGAGGTCCCGCTCGCGACGATGCTGCTCGAACTCCGCTATCGCTGGCGGCTCGGGGAGGAAGGCGGGTCGGCGCCGTTCGTGGCCGTGGGGATAGGGCTCGCCGACGCGCCGGGGGAGGGCGGGCCGGTCGGGACGAGCGGGTTCTTCGCGTGCGGCCTGGAGGTGCCCGTCGGCCCCGGGACCGCGGCGACCGTCGAGGTCTCCGACACGCTCTTCCGAGAGCCCGCGGTCTCCCGGAAGACCGTGAACGCGCTCGGGCTGTCGGTGGGGCTGCTGTTCCGGTTCTAGCGCTTCTTCTTCTTCCCCAGCAGCCCCCCCAGCGCGTCCGCGGCCTCCCCGGCGAGGTCCTTTGCCGCCTCCCGGACCTCCGGGGACTCGAGGAGCCCCCTCGCGGCCCCGAGGAGCGCCTTCTCGTAATCCACATCGAGCTTCGGCGAGGAGACGGTGCCCCCGAGGGGGATGCCGCCGGCCTTGTTCAGGATCTCGAGCGCCGCCCCCGTCGTCTTCCCCCAGCGCGCGCGGGGATCGCCCTTCACGGTGAGGGTCTGCTTCAGATTCCCATCCAGGTCCGTCCAGCCGGCGATCGAGAGGTCGGCCACGCCGTCCCTCCCCCCGAAGTCCGACCACTCGTTCACGACCCTCCCGCCCTCGATCCGGAAGCTCATCGTCACGCCCTCGAACTCGTAGCGCGTCTTGCCGGGAAGCCGGAGGACCGAGAAGAGTTCGCGGACGAGGGCGTTCCCGACGAGCGACCCCCTCTCGAGCGAGAGCTTCCCGCGGCCGGCGAGGGTGGCCTTCGCCTTCTCGATCCCGAACCCGCGGCCCTTCGCCGAGAGTTCCCAGCCCATCGAGGCCTTGACCTGCCCCTCGCGGTCGGCGTAGAGGGCCGGGTTCACGAGCGCGACGAGCCGGGCCAGAAGGACGTGGTAGCGGACACCGGTGCCCGTGCAGGAGAGATCGTAGGCCGGGTCCTCCCCCCCGAGTCCGAGCGTCGCCTTCGCCCGCACGTCGCCCCCGTTCAGCCGGAGCGAGAGCGAGCCGGTCACGTCGTCCGGTCCGGGCCCCGGGGCCGCGCAGAGGTCGAGGTCCGTCGCCTCGATCGAGTCGCCCGTCCTCTCGTCGGTGTACCGGAAGGCGCCGCCGCGCAACGCGACCTCGCCCATCCGGAAACGCCCGCGTCCGCCCGACGCCCGTGGCGCGGCCGGCTTCTCGGGCGCCGGCTCCCCGGGCTTCTTCCCGAGATCGTCGGTCGAGAGGGTGCCGTCGGCCCGGCGGGTGACGCGCGCCTCGAGGCCCGAGGCGCGCGCGTGCTCGAGCGCGATCGTGCCGGAGAGGAGCGGGAGGAGCGAGACCTTCGCCTCGGCCGACTCGAGCCTCGCGAACGGCGTCGTCCCGTCCTTCTCGTAGATGACCAGCCCCTCGAGGCGGGCGCCCGTGGTCCAGCCGAAGGAGACCGAGGCCACCTCGACCTTCCTCCGGAGCGAGTCGGAGAGCCCCGCCGCGACGCGGGCGCGGAGGAACCCCATCGAGAGGATCGTGGGCGCGAGCGCGAGGAGGAGGGCGAGGCCCGCGAGCGAACCGAACAGGATCTTCGGCCACCGCCTCCTCCGCCTCGGCGCGGACGCGGGTGCCGGGTCCGCGGGCTTCGCCGACTCCTCGCGCACGGGCCCCATGTCAGCGCGAGCCGGCGGGGCCGTCAACCCGACCTTGACTGTGGACCGTGGAGCGTGGACCGTGGACCGACTCGATGCGCGTCCTCTTCCTCATCCAGGGCCCCGACGTGGCCGCGAGCCGGTACCGGGTCCTCCAGTACCTCCCCCTCCTCGAGCGCGAGGGGATCGCGTCCGAGGTCGCGCGGATGCCCGACGGGCCGATCGCGCGCTGGCGGTTCCTCGGGGGGCTCTCGGCCTACGACCTCGTCTTCTTCCAGCGCAAGCGTCCGCGGGGGCTCTTCCTCGGGCGCGCCCGCCGGCGCGCCCGCCGGATCGTCTACGACTTCGACGACGCGCTCTGGTTCCGGAACTCCACCCACGAGGACCCGGTCGCGCCCACCCGGGCGCGCGTCTTCCGCGCGATGCTCCGCGCGGCGGACCTGGTGATCGCGGGGAACCGGTTCCTCGCCGATGGCGCGACCGCGGACGGCGCGAAAGCCGTCGTCCTCCCGTCCCCGATTGACGTCTCGCGCTACGCGGTCCGGTCCGCCCCCCTGCCGGGCGCTCCGTTCACGATCGGCTGGGTCGGCGCCCACGGCTCGATCCATTACCTCGAGAGGATGCGGGACGTCCTCGACCGCGTGGCCGCCCGTGTGCCGTCGGCGCGCCTCGAGATCGTCTGCGACCGTTTCTTCGACTGCGCGAAGATGCCCGTCGTGAAGACCGCATGGTCGGAGGCCGGGGAGGCCGAGGCGATCGCCCGGTTCGACGTCGGCCTGATGCCCCTCCTCGACGATCCGTGGTCCTGGGGGAAGTGCGGCCTCAAGGTCCTCCAGTACGGCGCCGCCGGAGTCCCCGCCGTCGTCACGCCCGTCGGGATCAACCGCGAGATCGTGCGCGACGGGCAGGAGGGCCGCTGGGCGACCACCCCGCAGGATTGGGAGGAGGCGCTCGTGGCGCTGGCGGCGGACCCGGCGACGCGACACGCGATGGGCCTCCGCGCGCGAGCCCGGGTGGAAGCCGAGTACTCGCTCGAGGTGTGCGGGAAGCGGCTCGCTGGGCTGCTGCGCGAGGTGGCGGGGGCGTGACCGAGCCGCCCGCGCGGGAGTCCGGGCCCTCCGGCGCCCCCCGTGCCCTCGTCGGCGCCGCGGGACTCAACGACATCGCGCTCGGGATCTACGCCACCGTCCACGGCGTGCTCTGGTACGCCTGGGTGCTCCCGAGGCTCGAGGCGGGCCACGCCATCGCAGCCATCGGCTCCGGGACGTGGCTCCTCGCCGGCCCGCTCCTCGTGTCCGCCGGAGCGGCGATCGTGGCGGCGGCCTGGCGGCGCGAGATCCCGAGTCGCGGGGCGGTCCGCCTCGGGGCCGTCGCGAGTTTCCTCGCCGCGATGCCGTGCCTCCTCTGGGGCTTCTACCTCGCCCGGTACGCGTGGTCCGGCCGATGGGCGGCGAGCGGCGCCCCGGCGTCGCCGCGGGAGATGGCGGAAGCGTCCCTCCCAGTCCTTGCGGCAGTCGCTCACGCCGCGTCCCTCCTCCTCTGGGGCCTGGCCCTCGGACCGAGGGAGCCCTTCGCGGCCACGTGGCGCCGGGCCGCCGCGGCGCTCGGTGCCCCGGTCCTCCTGGCCGGAGCAGGCATCGCCGCGCTCCGGGAGCCGCCGCCGAGACCCCGGGTGTCGGGGGAAGGATCGGTGATCCCGTTCCTCCTCACGCAGCTCACGCGCATCACAAAGTCCAAGGGCCATCCGAGCCCTCCGACGGAGCCGATGCCATCCCCGGCGCTGATCCTCGACATGGCCGATCTGCTCGCCTGGGAGTCCGGCCCCGGCGGCCGCTTCGCGAAGAACATCCTGCATTGGATGGATAGTCACGCCGGAGTCGTCCCCTTCCTTGCTCGCATGCGCGGCGCCGAGTCATGGAGTCCCCTGATCTTGGCCGTTCTCGGACGCATCGGCCCCGACGCGGCTCCCGCGATCCCGGCGGTCCTCGAGGTCCTGCCAGAGCGCGTCTGGGGAGTCGAGGGAGACAGCGGGTGTCGTCAGCAGGCGATCCGCCTCCTCGGGTCGCTCGGGCCGGTCGCGCGGTCCGCCCTCCCAGCTCTTCGGGCAATTGCGGGACGGGAGGACTCCGCCGCGCCCCTCGCCGTCCGTGCCATCGCGGCGATCGAGCGAGAAGCGACCGCGACCGCCGAACCGCCCAGGATCCGCTGACTCTCCCGGGCTCTACTTCCCCGCCCAGGACGTGACGTCGTCGGCCGTCCCGTCCTTCCCGTCGGGGCCGGCCGACCATAGGTCGTACGCCTTGCCGTGCGTCCCGGGGTGCTGGTAGCGGAACGCGTTCCCCCACGGGTCCTGGGGGAGGGCCTTCACGTACGGTCCCTTCCAACGAGCGGCCGCGGGGGCGGCCTTCGGCGCCTGCGCGAGCGCGCCGAGGCCCTCCTCGCTCGTGGGGTACCGGGCGTTGTCCACGTCGTACATCTCGAGGGCGGTCGCGAAGTTCGCGATCTGAGCCTTGGCTCCGAGCGTCCGCGGGTCCACCGCCCCCTTGGCCTTCTTCGCCTTGGGCGGCCGGCGCGTGTACGTCAGCTCGAGGATCTTCGACTCCTTTCCATCCGCGCCGACGTCGAACATCTCGAAGGTGTGCTTGTCCTTGTCCACGACCCGTGTGACCATCTTCGCCTTCTTCATCTGGCCGCTCATCGGGTCCTTGAACTCGCTCGTGGTCGTGAGCACCTTGCCTTCCTCGGAGCAGGTGCCCGAGAACGTCATCATCATCGTGCCCATCGAGTCCATCCAACAGCCGACGTACTTCTTCAGGTCGTTGTCGTAGCCGGTGAGCCCGACCCCCTGGAAGGGCATGCCCCCCATGGTCGCGTCAATCTCCTGCTGGAGGAACCGTCCGCCGAGGATCATCTTGTAGGTGCACTTCCCCTCGGACTCCTCCACCGGCTGGCCGGGCATGAACGTGGCCTTGGCCTTCACGAGCCACTTGCCCTCGAGGGCCTTCAAGTGCCCGTGGTGGGGGCCGGGTTGCGCGAGCTTCATCCACGCCTCCTGCTCGCCGCCTCCCTCCTGCATCGAGACGAGCAGGCGAGCGAGCAGGTCGCCGGGGGCCCGCACTTCCTTCGAGCCGCAACCGGCGAGGACCGCCGAGCCGGCGAGAGCGATCAGGGACGTGACGCGCGTCATCGGGATTCCTCCTCCGCCCCGTCGAGAGGCGTGCGAATCGGGCAAGGATTCTCGCGCGGGAGGAAGACGAGTCAACGCTCCGCGTGAGCACATGCGCCCCCTCCCCGGGGCACGGTATACTGATTGCGCAGAGAGCCCTCTCTCATGCCCCGACCGGACACCCAACAGCCGCCGGGTCCCCAGTCCCGCTTCGGTGAGGTGGCGGTCGCGCTCGGGCTCGCCACCGCGGACCAGGTCCGCCGCGCCGCCGCCCGGCAGCAGGACCTCGCTCGTGCGGGCCGCCCCCGCCAGATCGCGGGGCTCCTCGTCGAGGACGGGGTCCTCGCTCCATCGGGGGTCGTCCGGATCCTCTCGGTCCAGGGCAAGGAGATCCGGCGCTGCGTCCGCTGCAGTCGCCAGACGACGGTCCCCGCGTCGCTCCCCCCGGGCGAGCCGCGCTGCGGCGCCTGCGGGGACCGCTGCGAGCGTGCGGCGGAGGTCCGCGACGTCGAGGACGCCCCGACTCTCCTCGGGCCCGAGGGCGGCGTCCGGACGCCGGAGGGCGCCGCCGAGGCGCTCCTCGGGCGCGAGGTGGGGGGGCTGATCCTCCGCTCCGTCCTCGGCGAGGGCGGGATGGGGATCGTCTTCCGCGCCGAGCACGCCCTGATGGACCGGGTCTCGGCGGTGAAGGTCCTCCCGGCGGCGCTCACGCTCGACCGCGAACGGGCCACGCGGTTCCTCCGCGAGGCGGCGGTACTCTCCCGGGTCCAGCATGAAAACGTCGTCGCGGTCCGGAACGTCGGGGAGGATGCCGGCCTCTACTTCATCGAGATGGAGCTGGTCCACGGCGGGAGCCTCGCAGCGCGGCTCAGGGGAGTGGGGACGCTCGAGATCGGCGAGGCGATCCCGCTCATGAAGGGGGTCGCCGCCGGCCTCGGCGCGGCCCACGCCGCCGGGATCGTCCACCGCGACGTGAAGCCCGGGAACATCCTGATAGACCCCCGGAACGAGCCGAAGCTCGTGGACTTCGGCCTCGCCCGCGCGAGCGACCAGAGCCAGAGCCTCACGGGGACCGGGGCCGTGATGGGGACGCCCGACTTCATGTCCCCCGAGCAGTGTCGCGGCGAACCGGCGACCCCCGCCTCGGACGTCTACTCGTTCGGCGTCACGTTCTACCGGGCACTGGCCGGACGCCTCCCCTTCGAGGGGGGGAGCCCGCTCGAGGTGATCCACAAGCACCTGCGCGCCGAGCCGGTCCCGCCCTCGGCTCTCGTGCCCGACCTCCCGCGCCCGTGGAGCGAGCTGGTGGAGCGCTGCCTCGCGAAGGACCCGCGGGAGAGGTTCCGGGACGGGAGCGAACTCCTGGCGGCGGTCGAGGCGGTGGAGCGGGGCGAGAGGCTCGCCTACATCTCGCGCGCGCGGCGCCGGCGCCGGCGCCGGCTCCTCGCCGCGGCGGGGGCCGCCGGGCTCCTCGGGGCCGCGTCGTGGGGCGCGGCGCGGGGGATCGAGGCCCTGCGTGCGCCTCCCCCGGTCCCGGCCGCGGAGCGACTCGCGTCGCACGTGGCGCGGGGACGGAACCTCCTCATCGCCGGGGGGCTCTGGGAGGCCGGCCGCGAGCTGCGCGAGGGCCTCGCACTCGACCCGGACCACGCCGAGGCGAGGCGGCTCCTCTCGGTGGTGCGGGCCCGGGCGGCGGCGCGGGACGCGCTCGAGCGGGGGGACCCGGACGGAGCCCTCCGGGCGGCCGAGGAGGCTCGCGGGGTCGGGCCCGATCTTCCCGGCGCCGAGGCCCTGGTCGCGGAGGCGCGCGAGGCCCTCTCGCGACGCACGTCGCTCGCCGCCGCCGCCGACTCGCTCCGGGCCGGGGACCCGGACGGGGCCCGCCGCGCGCTCGCCGGGCTCCCCCCAGGCGGCGAGCCGGACCGCCGGCGCGCCGAGGCGGACTGGCTGGCAAAGGCCGTGACCGCCGAGGAGGAGGGGCGGTTCGCCGAGGCCCTCGGCCTCTGGGAGAAGCTCGCCCTCTCCGACCCGGCGAGCCCCGTCGCCCCCGCCGGTCGCGCCGTCGCGCTCGGCCTCCTCGGCGCGGCCGAGCACGCGGCACGCGGGGAGTCGGCGGACGCGTTCGCGCGGGCGGTCGCGGTGGCGGGCGCCGCCCCGGGCCGCGCGTCGGCGGCCCGATCCCGGGAGGGCTACCGGCGCCGCCTGGTCGAGGAGGCCCGGTCGGCCTCGGCGGCCGGCGACCCGGCCCGGGGGCTCCGGCTCCTGGACGGCCTCCTCGCCGCCGCGCCG
>JAKEIC010000241.1 GCA_022614695.1 Planctomycetales bacterium
CCGAAGCGCTCGAAGAACGCGACGGTGTGCTGGCTCGTGTCGAGGGTGACCCGGGCGACCGAGGGGCGGTCCCGGACCCAGCCGAGCCTCTCTTCGAAGAGCCTCCGGCCGATCCCCCGCTTCTGGCGATCGCGCCGCACGAGCCCCCAGCAGAGCCCCGCCGTCCCCTTCGCCTCGTCCACCGAAAGCCCGCCGCAGGCCACGACCGGGCCCGCCTCGTCTTCGACCACGACGTACCGGCAGGGCCACTCGCGGAAGCGGTCCAGGAACGACGCGAACGAGGCGCGCTCGCCCTCGCCCACCGTGTGGCCCACGTTGCTGTCGAACACCGCGAGGCAGGCGTCGCGGTCCCGGACGGGCTCGTAGTCGCGGATCCGCACGGCGGGATAGGATATCCCCCGCGCTACGCCCAGATCCGGATCTCGCTCTCCAGCGACACCCCGAACCGCTCCCGGACCCTCTCCCGGACGTGCTCGGCGAGCGCCGTCACGTCGGCGGCCGTCGCGCGGCACGCGTTCACGATGAAGTTCGCGTGGCGGGGCGAGACCATCGCGCCTCCCCGGGTCGCGCCCTTGAGGCCCGCGGCGTCTATCAGGAACCCGGCCCCGACCTTCCCTCCCGGGTTCCGGAAGACGCACCCGGCGCTCCGGTCGCGGAGGGGCTGCGTGGCGGCCTTCGCGTCGTGGATCGCCTGCGCCCGCGACCGCACGGCCGCGGGGTCCTCGCGCCGGAGCCCGAGGGTGGCGGCCACGACGGTCTCGCTGCGGAGATCCGCCGTCCGGTAGGCGAACCCCATGTCCGCGGCCGCTCGCACCCGCAGGACCCCGTCCGGCGTGCAGGTCTCGACCGACTCGACCAGTGGCGCGATCTCCCCCTGGCGCCCGCCCGCGTTCATGGCGATCGCCCCGCCCACGGTCCCGGGGATCCCCGCGAGCGCCTCCGCCCCCGCGAGCCCCCACTCGGCGCAGCGCGTCACGAGCCCGGGGATCGGGAGCCCCGCCTCGGCCGTCACGCGGTTCCCGTACCGGTAGCACCCCCGGAGGCGTCGCGTCCGGACGACGACCCCGTCCACCCCCGCGTCCGAGACGAGGAGGTTCGCCCCGCCCCCCATCACCCGGACGGGGACGCCCGCGTCGCGGCAGCGCCCGAGGACCTCCCGGAGGGCCTCGACGGAGGCGGGCTCCGCGAGCGCCTCCGCGGGTCCCCCGATCCCGTAGGTCGTGCACGGGGCCAGCGGCGCTCCGGCCCGCACCGTGCAGTCGGGGATCCCTTCGAGGAGGGAAGCCGCCGGCCGGTGACGGACCGCGAGATCCAAGGGTCGCCTGCAGGATCTTCGGCGCGGCCGGGGTGAAACGTGAACTTATAGGCCCTCGACCCCCGTCGGCTCGAACATCCGCGGAAGCTCCGGCGCCGCCGGGCCGGACGCCGCCGCCCCCGCCCGGGCGGCCCGGACCCGGAGCGCCCCCACGAGCTTCTGCGCGAAGCCCGCGATGTCGCCGGCGCCCATGACGACGGCCACGTCGCCCGCGCGCAGCTCCCGGAGGACGCGCGGGAACAGGTCCGACGCGCGCTCGACGTAGTCGGCGGCCATCCCGAGGCGCTGGATCTCCCGGGCGAGGTCCGCCGACGAGATCTTCCGGCGCTCCTCCAGGCTCTCCCGGACGAAGTAGATCTCGGGGAGGATCACCCGATCGCCCATCGCGAGCGCCCGGGCGAAGTCGCGCAGGAGGTGGCGCGTGCGGTTCCCCTGGTGGGGCTGGAAGACGGCCACGACCCGCCGGAGCGGGAACCTCTGCCGAGCGGCCTGCAGCACCACGCGCACCGCCGTCGGGTGGTGGGCGTAGTCGTCCACGACGATCACGCCTCCCGCCTCCCCGACGACCTCGAAGCGGCGCCGCGCCCCCGGATAGGTCGAGAGCCCCGCGCACACCTCGGCGGGCGAGAGGCCCACGGCGAGGCAGGCGGCCGCGGCGCCGCAGGCATTGCTCACGTTGTGGCGGCCGGGCACCCGGAGCCCCACCTCCCCGACCGGCCGGCCCTCCTGGCACAGCTCGAATTCCACGCGCTCGCGATGGAGCATCTTCACGCGACCCGTCACCGCCGCGGGCACCTCCAGCCCGTAGGTCCAGACGCGGCTCGCGCCCGCACGCACGACCACCCGCATGACGGCCGGGTCGTCCCCGTTCGCGACGAGCATCCCCTCGCGCGGGAGCGCCGCGGCGAACTCGCCGAAGGCCCGCTCGATCTCGGCGAGGTCCTTGTAGTAGTCGAGGTGGTCCTCCTCGATCGAGGTGATCACCGCGACGTGGGGCCGGAGCGCCCGGAAGGCGCGCCGGTACTCGCACGCCTCGGCGACGAAGTAGTCGCCGCGTCCGGCCCGGCTGCTTCCCCCGATCGTCGCCACCTCGCCCCCGATCAGGACGCCGGGGTCGCGCCCGGCCGAGACGAGGGTGTGGGCGATCATCCCCGAGGTGCTCGTCTTCCCGTGGGTGCCCGCGATCGCGATCCCGATCTTCTCGGAGACGAACCGGCCGAGGAGCTGGGGGTAGGTGATGACGTCGAGCCCCCGGCGGAGCGCCGCCGCCACCTCCGGGTTCTCGTCGGGCACCGCGAGGCTCCGGACGACGAGGGTCGCCTCGGGCGGCAGGTTCTCCTCCCGGTGGCCGAGCGCCACCGGGATTCCCGAGGCGCGGACCGCGTTCACGCCGGGCCCGGGCGACCCGTCCGACCCCGTCACGGTGACGCCGCGCGCGGCCAGCAGCCGCGCGGCACCGCTCATCCCTGCCCCGCCGATCCCCACCAGGTGCGCATGCAGAGGCCAGGCAGCCGTCATCGGTCGTCACCTCCCAGCGGTTCACAGTTCACAGTTCACCGTTCACGACGGGCACGATCGCGCGCCGGCGACGAGCGGTCAGCGCGAGGATCTCTCGGGCCACCGCGGCGGCCGCGTCGGGCCGCCCGCACCGCCGCGCCGCCTCCCGCATCCCTTCGAGCCGCACCGGGTCCCCGAGGAGCCGCGCGAGGAGCCCGCCCAGCGCCGTGCCCCCGGCCGACTCCTCGAAGACGACGGCCGCTCCCCGCCCCGCGAGCGACTCCGCGTTCCGTTGCTGGTGGTCCCCCTTGGCCGTGGGGAGCGGGACCAGGACGGCCGGGCGCCCCACCGCGGCGATCTCCGCGATCGTCATCCCCCCCGCCCGCGCGAGCACGAGGTCCGCCGCCCGGTACGCCGCGCCCATCTCGTGCAGGAACGGGAGCGTCGTCGCGACGATGCCCGCGGCCCGGCACGCGCCCCCGAGGGAGGCCGCTTCGGTCTCGTCGCCCGCGAGGAGGAGGAGCCGGAGTCCCGGCACCGCCGCGAGGGCCGGCAGGGCCTCGCTTACGAGCCGGTTCAGCCCGCGCGCGCCCTGCGACCCTCCCAGGGCGAGGAGAGCCGGGCCGGCCCCCGGCGGGAAGGGAGACCCCGTACGCGGAGCGAGCACCTCGACCCGGAGCGGGCTGCCGGTGACCTTCCCCCGGGGACCGAACGGCGCGAGCGCCTCCGGGAAGTGGCCGAGGACGCCGCGGGCCGCCGGCGCGAGGGCCTTCGTCGCGAGCCCCGGCACCGCGTTCTGCTCGAGCAGGAGGCACGGGACCCCGCGCAGCGCCGCCGCCAGAACGGGCGCGACCGAGCCGTACCCGCCGAGTCCCAGGCAGGCGTCCGGTCCGAAGCGGCCCACCTCTCCCAGCGCCCCCGCGAGCCCGCGTCCCGTCCGCCAGAGGAACCGCGCAAGGGCCGCCGGCCGGAGCCCGGGAGGCGCGCACGGGAGGGCGCGCCGCGGCCATGCGCGTGGCGCGAGGAGCCTCTCCTCCACGGGCCTTCCCGTCCCCAGGAAGAGGAACCGCGCCCGGGGCTCGAGCCGGGCGATCGCCTCGGCCGTCGCGATCCCCGGGAGGAGGTGTCCCCCCGTGCCCCCGCCGCCGAAGAGGATCCGGGGGCCGTCGGAGGACCCGTCCGACACGGCGACGCGGCGACACGGCGACGCGGCTATCGAGGGGGCAGCGACCGTCTGGAGGCTCACGCCGGGACCTCCGCGAGCGCCCGCGACGGCTCGTCCATCGCCGCCGGAGGCGACTCCTTCGCCGCGTCCCCGCGTCCCCGCGTCGCCGCGTCGAGCCTCCCCCCTCCCACCGAATCCCTCGCCACCGCCGCGATCGCCGCCGCCGCGATGCAGGAGGCGACGACACACGACCCCCCCGCCGAGACGAAGGGCAGGGCGATCCCCTTGGTCGGGACGCAGCCCGTCACGACGGCAGCGTTCACGGCCGCCTGGAGCGTCAGCGAGAGCGTCATCCCCGCCGCCACCACGGCGCCGAAGGGATCGCGCGCCCGCAGCGCCACGGACGTCCCGTGCAGGAGGAGGAGCCCGAACAGCGCGAGGACCCCGGCGGTGCCGAGGAGCCCCAGCTCCTCCCCGACCTCGGCGAGGATGAAGTCCGAGGACTCCTCGGGGAGGAAGAGGAGCTTCTGCCGGCCCGCGCCGAGCCCCACGCCGGCCCACCCGCCGGCTCCGAGCGCCAGGAGCGACTGCCGGAGCTGGTGGGAGTCGCCGGCTCCCGTGAACGAGGCGATCCGCGCCCGCACGTGGTCGAAGCTCCTGTAGGCCGCGACCGCCGCGAGGGGCCCGCAGACGGCGGCGGCGAGGGCGAGGTCGCGGAGTCTCACCCCGCCCACATAGAGGCAGACCAGCCCGACCGCGGCCGTCGCCGAGGCCGTGCCGATGTCGGGCTCGACCGCGACGAGGCCCGCCGCGAGCCCGATGGGGACGAGCCCGACGAGGCCGGGTCTCCTCCCCGCGAGCCAGG
>JAKEIC010000242.1 GCA_022614695.1 Planctomycetales bacterium
CGAGCATCTCGTAGAGGACGCACCCGAGGCTCCAGACGTCCGTCGCGGGGGAGAGGGCCGACATCTCGCCCCGTGCCTGCTCGGGGGACATGTAGGCCGGGGTGCCGAGGGCCTGGCCGGGCCTCGTCAACCTCGAGCCGTGGGCCGTGAGCTTCGCCAGCCCGAAGTCCACGACGAACGGACGGGCCTCGCCGGCCTCCGGGATCTCTTTGGGCTTGGCGTCGCCGCAACGCGCCCCGGGGGCCTCGGGGCTCGCAGGGGCGTCGCTCGTCCTCATCGGACCTTTGCCCCCGGTGGGCGGAGCCTCTGCTGGCACGCCTCGACCCGGCTCCGGGCGTCCGCCGAGTCGCGGCCGTTCGCGCCGAGGCGCGCGCACTCGGTGAACTCGGCCAGCGCCCCCGAGGCGTCCCCCAGGCGCTCGAGGGCCTCTCCCAGGTTCCAGTGCGCCTCGAAGAGGTCGGGTCGAATCCGGATGGCCTCCCGGCAGTCCCCGGCCGCGCCCGCCAGGTCGCCGCCGTCCCGGCGCGCCAGGCTGCGGTTCACGAGCACCTCGGCGAAGGAGGGCCGCAGCCGGAGCGCCTGCGTGTAGTCCTCGATCGCCCCGGCGATGTCGCCGAGGCGCCTCCTGAGGTCGGCCCGCACGGCGATCGCCTCGACGAATCGGGGGCGCGCCCGGAGAGAGGCGTCGGCGTCTCCCAGGGCCTCGGCGAAGCTGCCGAGCGCCCCGCGGACCTGCGCCCGGTTGAAGAGGGCTTCGGCGTAGTCGGGGCGTGCCCGGATCGCAACGTCCAGGTCCTCGAGGGCGCCGCGGAGATCCCCGAGGCGGAATCGGGTGTCCCCCCGATTGCGGCGAGCCTCCGGGTCGTCCGGCGCGATCCGGATCGCCTCCGTGTAGTCGTCGTGGGCTCCCTCGAGGTCCCCCGCGTCGTACCGCGCCGCTCCTCTCAGGACGAGCGTGTTCACGTCGTCGGGCTTCCGACGCAGGATCTCGGTGCAGTCGGCGACGGTCTGGGCCAGATCCGGGATCGCGCGGGCCGCATGCGCGCGACGATAGAGAGCGTCGAGGGATTCAGGATCGCGGCGGAGCATCTCCGCGAAGTCCGCGACGGCCCCCGCCGCGTCGCCCATGTCCAACTTCAGGTCTCCCCGCCTGGCGACCAGGTCGAGGCCGCCCCCACTCGCCCGCAAAAGAGCGTCCAGGTCCTCCAGCGCCCCCCGCAGGGCTCCGGCCCTCCTGCGGGACCGGGAGCGGTTGTCCCGTGCCAGCTCGAAGTCCGGGCGGAGCCGGAGCGCGGCTGTGAAGTCCTCGACCGCTCCGGCGTAGTCGCCGGCCACGTCACGGACGGCTCCCCGGTTGACGTAGGCCCAGGAGAACGGGATTCCTCTCTCGAGGGCCTCCCCGTAGCCCTCGATCGCCTTCCCCCGATCGCCGTGCGGATCCTGGTGCTCGATGAACGCGCGGAGGAGCGCCGCCTCCCAGCGAAAGTCGTCCGCGAGCGCCTCGCGCCCGGCGGCCCACTCGCGCCGCCCCGTGGCGAGCGCGCCTCGGGCGAGCCGGCCGACCCAGTCGGGGACCGGGGCGACGGCCTCGAGGTCCGCCACGGCCTCATTCCAGGCGAATCGGTCGCCCTCCCAGCGGAAGAACGCCTCGAGTCCCCGGTAGAGCCGGGCCGCGGTCGCCTCGGGGGCCCACTCGGGGACTCGGCTCCAGGCGTCCCTGGCGCCCCGGGTGTCGCCGACGGCCCAGAGGAGGAGCCCCTTCTCGATCCGCCATTCCTCGTGCGCCGGCCCGGCAACGAGCGCCTCCTCGAGGAGCCCCGCGGCCCCGCGGGGGTCGGACCTGCGGATCGCGCGCGCCCGGGCGACGAGCGCCTCCGCGCGCGAGGGCTCCGCCGAGCGCGGGGCGGGGGGCGCCGCGTCGGGCGCTCCCCGTGCGGCGACCACTGCGTCGACGGCCGCCGAGATGCCGAGGAGCGCCCCGGCCGCTCGCCGTCGCCCGGCCCTGGGTCGGGGCCCCCGCGGCTTCCGGCCCTCCCGGACCCGATCGAGGTCCTCACGGAGCGCGCCCGCGTCCGGATACCTCTCCCGCGGGCGCTTCGCGAGGCAGGCGGCGGCCACCCGCTCGAGAGCCCGCGGTACGTCTCCTCTCCGGTGGCGCAGGCGCGCGGGCTCCTCCAGGAGCACACGCCCGACGACCGCCGCGCTCGTCTCGCCCTCGAATGGTGCCTCGCCGGCGAGCATCTCGTAGAGGACGCAGCCGAGGCTCCATACGTCCGTGCCCGGCGAGAGAGCCGACACCTCGCCGCGCGCCTGCTCGGGGGACATGTAGGCCGGCGTCCCGAGCGCCTCGCCGGTCTTCGTGAGCTTCGACCCCGTCGCGATGGACTTCGCCAGCCCGAAGTCCGTGAGGTACGACCGGCTTCCCCCGTCAAGGCTGGGATCCATGCCCGCTCCCCGGAGTCCCAGCTTCCCGGGCGCGCCCGGGGCGGTCAAGTCGCGGCCGACCGGTCAGGCGGTCCCCAGGATCGCGGCGGAGAGAGATCGAGAAGCGCGGCCGCCGGTCTCATCTCGCGGCCCGGGCCGATCAGGCGATCCGACTCCAGAACACCAGGGTCGGGATCGTTGCGTGCAACTCCGATGTCGGGCGGGACTCCGGAGCAATGTGATCTCCATAGAGTGCACGGCCGCACTCGAGGCGAGTCACAAGCGGACCCGGACCGCTTCTGAGGGAGGACCGCCGCCGGCCGGGACGCTGGCCAAGACGCCGGCTTTACGCGTTCCGACGCGGGTGCCGGCGAGGGGAGATGCACGGAGTCTCGCACGGGATCGGGTACGTGCTCCCGGACGCTGCCTGCGGCACGAGCATGGACTATCGCTTCGCGTGACACCGGGCCCATAGGCCCACGGGAGTCTGGGCCCCTTGGGCCGCGCGCGGTTCGGAGGGTCGGCCCGGCCGTCGTCCGAGGCCTACGATCCTGCACGGGAGCACGCACAGGAGCCGGCACCGAACGCGAACTCGACTCCCGAAGAGGGCCGGAGCGCCGCCCGTCTTCCATTCCCGACGCCTGCCCGCGCGCCCGCCGCTACGCCCGCCTCCTCGCCCGCCCCGAGGCTGAGAGGGGCCCCGTGGGCTCTCTCGCGACGGCCGGAAGTCCCACCGAAGAACCAGATGGAGCCCTACCTGCGGATACACCACGTCTCAAGCCCCCGCTGATCTCCGCGCAGAACCCCGTGCAGAACAGCGCCTGGAACTCCATGAAGAACAGGGTCCCGCGCGCGGCGTCACGACCAGTGCCGGAGAGCCGCCCTGGCCACGACGGGGGCCGGGACGCCGGCCAGGACGTCGGCTTGACGTTGGCCTGAACGCTCGTCCGTGCGGCGCTATGCCAAACCACCCCAGCAGGAAGTCGAGGAACTCGCCCGGGCTGAAGCCGAGTCGAACCCCGACTCCGGCGAGCACTCCCAACTCGACGTCGAACGCGTGAATGTGGGCCCAAGGGTTTGCGTCCATGGCCGCCCGCGACCACAGGGGCTGGTTCCCCGATATCGCCCCCGCACTGACCGAAGACCACAATGCGGGGAGAATCGCGTAGCAGGCGTGCTCCTGACTCCGATGCGGCAGACTACCTCTCTCGCTCTCGCTGAAGTGGCCGCAGGTCTTCCAGATGTGGGTGGAGGCGAGGGAGACGGGTGGCCAGACGTCGTTATCCCAAGCCGGGACGGAGGGCACGACGCCGAGCCCGAAGAAGTAGCCCTCACCATAGTTCCAGCCGAGTCCTGTGCGCCGGCTCATGCCCCCGGCGCCGATTCCGAGATCGAAGAGTCCGGCGAGCTTGACCCCGGCGCCGAATCCGGCGCCGACCCCGACCTCGGCCCGCCAGCACTCCCCGAAGTCCCGCGCGCGGTTCGCGAGGTAGTGCCCGAACGCGCCGCAACCGGGAGCCGCCGCCGCGGCGGTCGCCAGCGCCGCCGCGAGGACGGTCCGGCGCATCGGCGCCGCTACGTCCCCTTGCGCTTCTCGTCCCTCACCCGCATCGCCTCGAGGAGCAGGTTGTGGGTCTTGCGGGCGATCGTCCGGTCCTGGCGGGCGCCCTCGCCGACGAACTGGAAGGTGCCGTCGTCGAGCTCCATGAGCTGGTAGAAGCCCTCCTCGCCGGTCTTCTCGTTGGCCCGGGCGTCCACTACCTCGCCTTCCACGAAGTAGATGACGCCCCGGTCGTCGCCACGGCCCGGACCGGAGCGGATCTTCAAGGCGCCGGTCTTCCTCTGCTGGCCGAGCATCTGGACGACGTCGGAGAGCGGCATGTCCCGTAGCTTCCCGGTGATCCCGGCCCGCGCGCCGAGGAGCTCCGACCGCGAGATGTTGAGGGTCGCCTCGGCCGCGTCGAGCACCGGGGTCGAGGCGGCCGCCGGACCGCGGATCTCCATCCCGTAGGGGTCTATCTTCAGCTTGTCGCCCACCTGCAGCCGCCTCTGCTGCACCTTCTCCCCGTTCACGTAGCAGCCGTTCGCGCTGTCGAGGTCGGTCAGCACGAAGTGATCCTTGTTCCAGACGATCGTCGCGTGGTTGCGGGACACCATCGCCACGGGGAGCACGAGGTCGTTCCCCGGCGCGCGGCCGATCGTGAACTTGCGGTCCCTCGGGAGCTTGAGCGGATCGAACGGCGGGCAGGAGATCCAGAGCTCCTCGCCCCCTGGGGAGCCGGCCCCCGCCTGGGACTTCGCGATGGCGGCCGCCGCCTCCGCGGCCGCCCCGCCTCCCGCGACGCCGGCGAGCCCGAGGTCCACGACCTTCTTGTCCCCGCCCAGCCGCTCGCCGCAGAGGTTGCAGACGAGGGCCCCGTCCTTGTTCGAGTACTTGCACGCGGGACACTTCACCGGCACGGGGCGGGAGTCTACGCGGGGGTGTGGGGAGCGACAAGTGGATCGTCGCGGCGCGCACCGCCGCCCGCGCCCTCAAGTTCCGAGCCCGAGCACGAGTACGAGCACGAGTACGAGCACGGCCACGACAACGAGCAGGAGTCCGAGCACGGCGCACGGTCGCGGCGCACGACCGTCCATCGTCCCACGTGCACGTGCTCGTGCTCGTCCTCGTTCACGCGGGGCTTTCGCCACGTGAAGGACGCCGGCTAGACTCCCCCGGATGGTCGCGAGCCCGTTCCGGCCCGAGCGGCTGCGCGCGCTCCTCGACGCGAGCGTCGGCCGGCGCGACGTCTCGGCGGACCGCGCCCGGGACCCGGTGGGGCTCCTCCACGCCTTCCGCGATCCCGCGGACCGCGAGGTCGCGGGAGTCGTCGCCGCGGCGCTCGCGTTCGGACGCGTCGAGACGATCCTCCGCGACGTCCGCGCCGTCCTCGGGACGATGGGAGGTTCGCCGCGCGGCTACGCCCTCGACTTCCGGCGCGGGCGCGACGCGCCGTTCTTCCGCCGCTTCGTCCACCGCTGGACGACGGGAGCCCACCTCTCGGAGCTGTTCCTGCGGCTGCGGCGGGTCCTCGAGCACCGGGGCACTCTCGGGGACGTGTTCCGCGGCGGGATCGCGCGCGACGACGGGGACTCGGCCGGGGGCCTCGCCGCGCTCGCCCGGGCGCTCCGCGCGGGGCCACGACCCTCCCGCGCGCTCCGGGCTCTCTGGCCATCGCCGGAGGAGGGGAGCGCCTGCAAGAGGCCGTGCCTCTACGCGCGATGGATGGTCCGCTCGGGCGACGGGGTGGACCCGGGCGGACCGTCCGCGTGGGCCCGCGTGCAGCGGCGGCTCCTCCTCCTCCCCCTCGACGCGCACGTGTCGCGGATCGCCTTCTTCCTCGGCCTCACGGACCGGCGCGGCGCCTCGCTCGCCGCCGCGCGCCAGGCGACCGCCCGGCTGCGGCTCCTCGACCCCGTGGATCCCCTCCGGTACGACTTCGCGCTCTGTCACCTCGGGATCTCGGGCGACTGCCCGAGCCGCCGCGACCCGGCGATCTGCGAGGCCTGCGAGCTCAAGTCCGAGTGCCGGATGTGGCGTGAAGATGCGACGCGCCGAGGCGTCGCGTGACCGAGCCGCTCCGCCCCCGTGCGCGCCCCCTCGAGGCGATCCCCGTCGTGGCCGACGGGCGCCGGCTGTTCCTCCTGCGCGACCCGACCGGCGTCTCGGACAAGGAGGTCCTGCTCCCGCCCGCGGCGCTCCTGGTGCTCTCCCTCTGCGACGGGAAGCACGACGTTGCGGGGATCCAGGCCGAGGTGACGAAGCGGGCCGGGGAAGCCGTGCCCGAGGAGAAGATCCGCTCCGTCCTCGAACAGATGGACGCGGCGTTCCTCCTGGACTCGGAGGGGTTCCGCGCGCATCGGGAGAAGGTCGTCGCCGAGTTCCGCGCGCGGCCGACGCGGCCGGCCGGCCACGCGGGCCTCTCCTACCCCGCGGACCCGGGGGAGCTGGCGCCGTGGCTCCGGGGGTTCTTCTCGGCGCCGGGAGGACCGGGAGGACCGCCCCGTCCCGCCGCGTCCGGGGCGGGGAACGGGTCGCTCCGCGGGGTCCTGGCGCCCCACCTCGACTTCCGGCGGGGAGCCCTCGGCTACGCCCACGCGTACCGGGCGCTGGCCGAGGCGCCGCCGCCGGAGCTCGTCGTCCTCCTCGGCGTGGCGCACGCGAGCCCCGAGAGCCCCTTCGTGGCGACGCGGAAGGACTTCGAGACGCCGTTCGGGACCGTGCCGACCGACCGGGAGGCCCTCGCCCGGGTCGAGGCGCGCGCCGGCTACGACATGACGGCCGACGAGTGGACCCACAAGGGGGAGCACTCGGCGGAGTTCCAGGCCGTCTGGCTCCGCCACCTCTTTCCCCCCGAGGCCGCACCGAAGCTCCGGATCCTCCCGCTCCTCGTCTCCTCGTTCCACCGGTTCGTGGAGGGCGGGCGGTCGCCGCTCGAGGACCCGCGCATCGCCGGGACGATCGAGGGCCTGCGCGAGGTGCTGCGGGAGGCGGGAGCGGCCGCGCGCGTCGTCGGGGGCGTGGACCTCTCGCACGTGGGCCCCCGGTACGGGGACGGCCAGCCCGTCACGCCCGGGAAGCGCGTGGCCGTGGAGAGCTACGACCAGGCGGTCCTCCGCCCCGCGCTGGCGGGCGACGCGGAGAGATGGTTCTCCGCGGTCGCCGCGGAGGCGGACCGGACGCGGATCTGCGGCCTCTCGGCGATCTGGAGCTTCCTGTCGCTCCTCCCCGCGGCGCCGGGCCGGATGCTGAAATACGGCCAGGCCGACGACCCGCCGACGGGGAGCATCGTCTCGTACGCGGCCGTGGCGTACTCGACCGCATGATTCGCGGGGTCGAGAAACGGGGTCAGTCCCGCCGGCCCGCCCCGTTCACGAGCGCGGCGAAGTAGCCCGCCCCGAATCCGTCGTCTATCCCGACGCAGGCCACGTTCGGGGCGCAGGAGTTCACCATGGCGAGGAGGGCCGCGAGGCCCCCGAAGGTCGCGCCGTAGCCGCCGCTCGTCGGGACCGCGATCACCGGAGCCGACACGAGACCGGCCACGACGCTCGGGAGGGCGCCCTCCATTCCCGCCGCGACGACGAGCACCCGCGCGCGCCGCAGGAGGTCGGCCCGCGCGAGCACCCGATGGATGCCCGCGACGCCCACGTCGTAGAGGGCCTCGACGCGGGCCCCCATCATCTCGGCCGTCACGCGCGCCTCCTCGGCGACCGGGACGTCGGCGGTCCCGGCGGTGACGATCGCCACGCGGCCCGACCGGCGGGGGGGCCGGCCGACCGAGACGGTGCGGGCCCGCTCGTTCACCGCGGCGCCCGGGGCGACGCGTCGGATCGCGCTGATGGCCGCCGCGTCGGCGCGCGTCGCGAGGAGCCGCGGCGAGCGGCGGAGGATCTCCCCCGCGATCCGGCCGACCTCCCTCGGCGTCTTTCCCTCGCAGAGGATCACCTCGGGGAAGCCGCAGCGGCGCGCGCGGTCGTGGTCCACGCGGGCGAACCCCAAGTTCCCGACGGCGCCGTCCCGGAGGGCGGCGAGGGCCTCTGGGACGGTGATCGCGCCGCGGCGGAGCCGCTCGACGATCCGGCGGGCGTCTCCCGTTCCCATCATGCGCGGCTCCGCACCGGGCTCGGGTCGGCGTCGAGGTCGAGCCCCGCCCGCGCGCCCTCCTCGAAGAGGTGGCACCCGATCGCGGCGACCATGTCGGCGTTGTCGGTGCAGAGGCGGGGCGGCGGGACCGAGAGGTCGAGCCCCTCCTCTCCGCAGGCCTCGGCCAGCCGCGCGCGGAGGCGGCCGTTGCAGGCGACCCCCCCGCCGATCGCGACCCGCGAGGCCCCGGCCCGACGCGCCGCGCGCATCGTCTTCTCCACGAGCACGTCCACGGCCGCCTCCTGGAACGAGGCGGCGAGGTCGCTGACGCGCTGCGACGGGAGAGGACCCGGCCGCTCCTTCCCACGCGAGGAGCCTCGCGCCGTGTAGAGGAGCGCCGTCTTCAGCCCGCTGAACGAGAAGTCGAGGGAGTCCCGGCCGAGGAGGGTCCGGGGGAGCTTCACCGACCGCGGGTCCCCGCCGCGCGCCGCCTTCTCGATGGCCGGCCCGCCCGGGTAGCCGAGCCCGAGGATCGCCGCCGCCTTGTCGAAGGCCTCGCCCGCTGCGTCGTCCGTGGTCGCCCCGAGCCGCTCGTGGCGGGTCGGGCCCTCGCTCCGGTAGAGGAGTGTGTGGCCCCCCGAGACCACGAGCGAGACGAAGGGAAAGGCCGGCGGGTCCGGCAGGAGCAGCGCGGCGGCCACGTGGGCCTCGAGGTGGTTCACCGGGACGAGCGGGAGCCCCGTCGCGAGCGCGAGGCCCTTCGCGGCAGAGATCCCGACGAGGAGGGCGCCGACGAGGCCGGGCCGGGTCGTGACCGCGATCGCGTCGAGGTCGGCGAGAGCCGTCCCGGCGCGGGCGAGCGCCTCCTCGATCACCGCCGAGATCCTCTCGGCGTGGGCGCGGCACGCGATCTCGGGGACCACGCCTCCGAAACGGGCGTGGAGGTCCGTCTGCGAGGCGATCACGCTCCCGAGCGACCGGCGCCCGTCCTCCACGACCGCCGCCGCCGTCTCGTCGCAGGAGGTCTCGATCCCGAGGACGCGCATGCGGGCTCAGAGGGTATCGAACACCGGCCGCGCGGGGAATGCCGGGGCCCGGGCCGCTACCGGGGTCCTCCGTGCGCCGCGAGGGCCGCGCGGGTCTCCGCGACACGGCCCTCGACAAAGCTCCTGTAGCCCCATCCCGGCGGCGCGACGGCCAGGGCCCGCTCGAAGTCGGCGAGCGCGGCGCGGAGGTCGCCGCGGGATAGCAGCGCGGCCCCGCGGTTCGTGAGAGCTTGCGGGAGGCGGGGCTGGATCTCGATGGCCCGCGTGTAATCGGCGATGGCGCGCTCCAGGTCGTTCCTCGCCTGCCACACGAGGCCGCGGCCGTAGTAGGCGGCCTCGTGGCTCGGCCGGATCTCGATCGACCGCGTGTAGTCGGAGAGAGCGCGATCCAGGTCGCCCTTGGCCTCCCACGCGCCGCCGCGGTTGGAGTAGGCGTCCGCGTCGTCGGATCGAATCTCGATGGCTCGGGCGTAATCGGCGATGGCGCGATCCAGCTCGCCCCTGTCCTGCCATGCCAGGCCGCGGTTGTTGTAGGCGTTCGCGTAGTCGGGCTGGATCTCGATGGCCCGCGTGTAATCGGCGATGGCACGTTCCAGGTCGCCCTTGGCCTGCCACGCGTTGCCGCGGCCGGTGTAGGCGCTCGGTTCGCCGGGCCCGATCTCGAGGGCCTGGGTGTGATCGGCGATGGCACGTTCCAGGTCGCCCTTGGCCTGCCACGCGAGGCCGCGGCAGGAGTAGGCATTCGCGTAGTCGTGTCGGATCTCGATCGCTCGCGTGTAGTCGGCGATGGCACGGTCCAGTTCGCCACGCGCCCGCCAGACATTGCCGCGGTTGCAGTGGGTGACCGCGTCGTCGGGACGGATCTCGACCGCCCGTGTCAGGTCGGCGAGGGCGCGATCCAGGTCGCGCAAGGCATGCCAGGCGAGGCCGCGGCTCCCCAATGCGACGGCATTCCGCGAGTCCCCGGCCACGGCGCGATCGAGGCTCGCCGTGGCGGCCGCATGTTCCTTGAGGTGGTACAGTGCGTGGCCCCGCCAGTAGTGCGCGGCGGGGTCATCGGGCGCCAGGCGCAGGTACTCCGCCAGCTTCTCTGCCGCCGCCCTGTAGTCGCTCGCCGCGAACGCGAGGAGCGCGTCCGCGTAGCGCAGCTCCAGGTCGTCCCGCGAGTGGAGCCGCACGCGCTCGAGGTCCGCCTCCAGAACCTCCCGCAGCCCCGCGGCGGCGGACGTCTCCGGCACCGTCGTGCCGCGACCTTCCCTGCCCATCTCGTGGACCAAGGACTCGTACTCGTCGAGCCTCAGTCGCACCCGGTCGAGGTACGCCGTCGCGAACTCCGGCGCCATCTCGATGGTCCTGTCGATCGCTGCGAGCGCCCGCTTCCTCTCCTTGGCGAGCGCCCACGCCTGGCCGATCCCGAGCTGCGCCTCGGCCATCCGGGGATAGGTCCCGAGGGCCCTCGTGAACTTCGACTCCGCCGCCGCGGCGAGCTCCGTCATCTCCTCCGGCGCGTAGTCCGCGTCCCGCATCCGGATCTGCATCCGGAGCAGCACCCTCCGACCCGCCTCGAGGTACGGCCGGGCCGACTCGCGGTCCCGGAGGTCTCGCAGCTCCCGGTCCTGCTGGGCCCGGAGCTCCTTCTCGTTCGCCTCGCGCGCGGCGCGCTCGCCGAGCCACTGCGGCACGAACACGCCCCCCACGAGCCCGGCCGCGAGTACCCCCGCGACCGCCGCCGTCCCCACCGCCAGCCTGTGACGCCCGAGCCACTTCCGCAGCCGGTACGCCCGGCTCGCCGGGCGCGCCGCGATCGGCTCGCCCTGGCGCCACCGCTGCAGGTCCGCGGCGAGCGCCTCGGCGGTCGCGTAGCGCCGGTCGGGGTCCTTCTCCAGGCACTTGAGCGTGATCGTCTCGAGGTCGGTCGGGATCCGCGGGTCCCGCCGACGGAGAGGCCGAGGCTCCTCGCGCACGACCTTGAAGATGAGCCCGTAGGCGGTGTCGGCCGTGAAAGGCGGAGTCCCGGTGAGGGCCTCGTAGAGGCTGGCACCGAGCGCGTAGACGTCGGCCCGGGCGTCCAGCGTGCGCCCGCCCCGGGCTTGCTCCGGGGCCATGTAGGCTGGGGTCCCGACCAGGGCGCCGGTGCGGGTGAGCCGGTGGGTCTCAGGACCGAGCTCCTGCGCCTTGGCCAGACCGAAGTCCGCGAGCCGCGGCGTCCCCCCGGTCGCGATGAGGATGTTCGCGGGCTTCACATCCCGGTGGAGGATCCCGTGCGCATGGGCAAAGTGCAGGGCCCGGGCGACCTGTTCCGTGATCGCTGCGGCGGCGCCGTGGCCAAGGGCGCCCTCGCCGATGAGCTTCTCGAGGGACTTCCCCTCGACCAGATCCATCGCGAAGTACGTCTTCCCTTCGGCCTCCCCGATGTCGTGGACCCCGACGATCCCGGGGTGCCCCGCGAGCCGACCCGCCGCCTGCGCCTCGCGCCGGAACCGGGAGACGGCCTCGGGGCCCGCGTCCCGTCCCGGGAGGATCACCTTGAGTGCGAAGTCGCGCTGGAGGTCCGGCCGGTGGGCTCGGTAGACGATGCCCATCCCCCCGCGCCCCAGCTCGCCGAGCAGGATGTAGGGCCCGAGCCGATGCTCGCCGGTTCTCCCGGGGGCTCCAGGATCCGACACGGTCACTTCGCCGCGAGCTTCTCGGCGAGGAGGGCGACGGCCCGCTCGATTTGGGGGTCGGGCGGGGCCGGGGGAGGGGCCGTGGCGCGGTGGACTCGCGATTCGTGGGTGAGCCAGAGCTGCAGGGCCCGGTGCTGGTCGCGCGCGAGCTTCATCTCGAGGTCCGGGACGAGACCGCCGAGCGCGCCGGGCGCCGACTGGATCTGGCGGCCTTTGGGCGTGTAGTACCGGCCGGTGGTGAGGCGCAGGCCCGACTTGCCGCCCTCGATCTCGAAGATCGTCTGGACGGTGCCTTTCCCGTAGGTGCGCGTCCCGAGGAGAGTTCCCCGTCCCCTATCCTGCAGCGCCCCGGCGACGATTTCCGCGGCGCTCGCGGTCCCGTGGTTCACGAGCAGGACGACGGGCTCGTCCCGGAGCAGGGTGTCCGACGACTTGGCGGAGTAGACCTCGCGGGCGAGCCCCTCCGAGCCGGGCGCCCGCGTGCGCGTCTCGACGATCGTCCCGTCCTCGAGGAACCGGTCCGCCAACGCGACGCCCTGCGTCAGGAGCCCCCCGGGATTCCACCGCAGGTCGAGGACGAGGGCCTTGAGCCCCTTCTCGCGGAGCTCGCGGACGGCCGCGTCGAAGTCCTCGGCGGTCTTCTCCACGAACGAGGCCACCCGCACGTAGCCGATCCCGCGGTCCGCGTCGAGGATCCGGGCCCCGCGCACGCTCCGGATGCGGACCTCGGCCCGCTCGACCCTCACGTCCACGGCCTCGCGCTCGCCCTCGTGGACGACCGTGAGAGTGATCGCGGTCCCTGGCGAGCCGCGCAGCCGCGCGGCGGCCCACGGGATGCCCATCCCCTCGGCGGGCTCGCCCTCGATCGCCACGATCCGGTCCCCGGCGAGTATCCCGGCCGCGAGGGCGGGCGAGTCGTCGAGCGGCGTGATCACGGTGAGCCAACCCTCGCGCACGCCCACCTCGATGCCGAGCCCCCCGAAGTGGCCCTGGGTGTCGATCTTCTCCTCCCGGTAGACCTCGGGCGGGAGGAACTGGCTGTGGTCGTCGAGTGAGTCCACCATCCCCGAGAGGGCCCCGTACAGGACCCGGTCAGGCTCCACGGCGTCCACGTAGCGGCTGAGGATCAGCTGGCGGACCTCGTGCCAGAGCCGCCCCTCGTGCAGGAGCCTGTCGTCGTCGTCGCCCGGCATCCGCGGGAGCGCGTAGCTCGGCGCGAGCACCGTGAAGTGGAGCCCCAGCATCGCCCCGAGCGTGAGGATCGGGGTCGCGACGAACATCCCGAGGAACTGGCGTTTGGTCAGGTAGACGCCCATGCGTCTGGTGGGCGGAGACGGAGTTGAACCGCCGACAGCACGATTTTCAGTCGTGTGCTCTACCAGCTGAGCTATCCGCCCGGCGGCGCAGATCATAGGGACGGGTGCCTTGGGCGGCAAGGAGGTTGCCCGCCGTCGCCGCGGCTCGCATAATGGCCGTGGCTTCGGCGAGGGAGGACTAGGACTCGTGGGCTCGATGATCGTCGCCTGCGGGACCTGCGGCCAGAAGTTCAAGGCTCCCGAGGAGGCCGCGGGGCGCACGGTCCGCTGCAGCTTCTGCCAGGGGGAGATCGTGATCGGGGCTCCGGAGGCCCCCGCTGAGGAGGCGCCGCCCGAGCCGGAGGCCGAGCCGGTCCGCGATCGGCCGCGCGGCGGGACCGGCCGCGTCGAGCGCCGGGAGACCGGCCGGCGGCTCGCGCCTCCCTCCGAGGACGCGCCGCGGCGGCCCTCCGGCGTCCGTCCGCCCTCGGCGGCCCGGCCGCCGTCGGCCGCCCGGTCCCCCTCGGGGCTCCGCTCCCCCTCCGCGGCCCGCCCCGGCGGCGGCGGGAAGATCCCGCCTCAGACCCTCTACTGGCTCCTCGGGGGCGGCGGCGCCGCCCTCCTGATCCTCGGCGTCACGGCCGGGATCCTCGCGAAGCAGGCGTCCGACCGGGAGGAGCAGCAGCGCCTCGAGCGGACGGCCGAGGACCGGCGGCGGAAGGAGGAGGCGAGGAGGGCGGAGTCGCAGCGCGTGCGCGAATTGTTCGACCGCTACCTCGCCGCCAAGAAGGCTGCGGACGAGTTCGAGTCGAAGGAGCGCGAGCACCAGACGGACATGGACCGGAAGCGGGGCGGGAAGGGCACGGGGGAGTTCCGGAGCAAGGAGTCCGCCGACGAGTGGATGAAGGCGGCGCAGTGCGCCGAGTCGGCCGGGAAGATGGAACACGCCGAGGAGTGCTGGGGCCGGGCCGTGAAGGTGGACCCCGAGTACGAGGCCGCCCATATCCGGCTCGGGAGCAAGAAGTACAAGAAGCCCGACTCCGAGGAGTACGTGAAGCTCGACCAGGAGGGGCTGCTCAAGCCCCTCGACGAGCCCGACGGGAAGTGGGTCCCCCCCAGGAAGTACGACGACCTGAAGTCGCTCGAGCGGGAGCTCCTCGCCAAGGGGCGGGAGGAGCTAACCCGCCGCGCGGGGGATCCCTACTACGCCACGATCCAGGTCGTCCGCCGCAACATCGCCTCCCAGGACATCCTGAAGGAGCTCAAGTTCCAGGACCGCCGCGAGGACCCGTACCTCGTCTTCGAGCAGACGCACGCGACCCTCGACGACCCCGCCGCCGAGGGCCGGCTCAAGGAGAAGGTCGGGATACTCAAGTATCTCTACGCGCAGTTCGAGCAGCGGTACACCCGCCCCTTCGGTCTCAAGCGGGACGAGAGCCAGCCGCTCGTCGTGATCGTGCTCCGGGACGAGAACGCGTTCAACGACTTCAACCGCAAGAAGAACCTCCCGCTCCCCACCGGGGTGCTCGCCTACTACGAGCCCGACACGCGCTTCGTGATCCTCTACAACGGGATCCTGCGCCCGAACATGCCCCAGGCCCGCGAGCTGAACGACGGGGTGGTGTTCCACGAGGGGACCCACCAGCTCGTGGACGCCGTGGTGAACAAGGGGCGTCTCGGCGCCGACATGGTCCCCCGCTCGCGCTGGTTCGACGAGGGCCTGGCCGAGTACCTCGGCTCGATCCGCGCGCAGAGGGGCCCGGGCGGCACGTGGGCCTACACCCTGGGCGTCCCGAACTCCCACAGACTCCGGGAGCTGCACAGCTGGAGGAACCCGCAGGAGAACCTGATGCTCATGGCCGCCAAGGCGGCGATGAAGCAGCAGCTCGGCATGGACGTGAAGTTCGAGCCCCTCACGCTCTCCATCCCCGAGATGGTCCGCTGCTACACCTACGACGACGTCCAGCGGACTCTCCTCGCGAAGCTCTCCGACCCGAACGCGAAGCTGGTCATGGCCCAGACCCCGATCATCTCGCTGGTCTACGCCACCTCGGTGAACTTCTTCCTCTTCTGCCACGAGTTCCAGGAGGGGAAGTACCGGCCGAACCTCGAGGAGTACCTGAAGTACGAGTGGGGGCTCGTCCCGGCCTCCCGGATGGAGGCGGGCGAGTCGCGCCCGGCCACCCGGGGCGAGATGCGGACGGCCGCCGAGACACGGGCGCGGATCCAGATGCTCGAGACGGCCCTCTCCTCCACCGGGATAGCCCGGCAGATGGCTCTCCAGGAGCTCGTCAAGTACAACCTCATCGAGCGCCAGGACCTCCTCCGGCTCGCCGCGGATCCCGAGGCTCTCAAGGAACGGGTCGCGAGCGAGAAGGCCCGGCTCGCGGAGCTGGACCCCGGCGAGCGGTGCTCCCGCGCCTTCCACGAGGCCTTCCGCGGCGTGGACCTCGACGCGATGGAGAAGGAGTTCTGGGACTGGGTGAACCCGATGGTCGAGCAGGCCATGAGGGGCTAGTGGGGGCGCCCGCGGAGAAGGCCGAGACTCCCGGTCCGCGCGCGACGACGGGGCTCGTCGTCGAGGTCCTCCCCGTGGGGCCCCTCCAGTGCAACTGCGTGATCCTCGCCGACCCCGCGACGCGCGAGGCGCTCGTCGTGGACCCGGGGGGGGACGCGGACGAGGTCCTGGCCCGGCTGAAGGACCGGGGGCTCTCGGTCCGGGAGATCCTCCACACCCACGCGCACGTGGACCACGTCTGCGGCACCGCCGGGGTGCGGCGCGCGACCGGCGGCCGCGTGGGCCTCCACCGCGGGGACCTCCCGCTCTACGAGAACCTGCGGCGGCAGGCCGAGTGGATCGGGTTCGAGCCCCCCGAGGCGGCGGTCGTGGACCGCTGGCTCGAGGAGGGGGACCGGATCGCGTTCGGCGACCGCGCGGCCACGGTGCTGCACACCCCCGGCCACACGCCCGGGAGCCTGTCGTTCCTGGTGGAGGGGCCCGAGGGGCCCCTGCTGCTCGCCGGGGACACTCTGTTCCTCGGGAGCGTCGGGCGGACGGACCTCTGGGGGGGGGGACACGGACACGCTGGTGCGCTCGATCCGGGGGAAGCTCTACGGGCTGCCCGAGGAGACGCGCGTCATCCCGGGCCACGGGGGCGAGACCACCATCGGGCGGGAGAGGCGCCAGAACGCCTTCGTGCGCGGATGAACGGGACGCGGGCCCTCGCCGCCGGCCTCGCCCTCGCCGCCCTCGCCGCCGCGGCGGGGATGGCGTGGGCGCAGAGCTACTCGGAGTTCACCGAGCCCGGGGGGATGACTCCTCTCCAGGCGGGACAGATCGTCCTCAACCCCGCCCCCTACTCCCGGACGACCCTCCCCCTCGGGATGACGACCCTCACGGGCGACACCGAGCTGTGGGGCGCGTCCACCTCGTTCCAGGACGACGCCGTGCAGGCGGTCTCGATCCCCTTCACGTTCACCTTCTTCGGGGCCGCCTACACGAGCGTGGACGTCTCCACGAACGGGTTCCTCCAGTTCGGGGGCCTCGCGGGCTCCTCGCATCCCTCGAACGATCCGCTCCTCGACATTTCCACGCCGAACAACTTCGTGGCGCTCTGCTGGGACGACCTGGATGTCGCCTCGGGCTCGGGCACTCCCGACCGGGTCTCGTACAACACGGTCGGGGTGATGCCGAACCGGGTCCTCACGGTCCAGTGGTGGTCGGTCTCACGGTTCCAGGAGGCGGGGGCCTTCATCTACGGCCAGATCAAGCTCTTCGAGAACGGGAACGCGATCGAGCTCCACTACGGCACCGTGAACAACTGGGGCTCGGCCTCGGCGACGATCGGGATCGAGAATTCGACCGGGACGCTCGGCGTGGATGGGCCCGACGTCGGCGCCGGGATCAACCGGCCGCCGACCGTGAACTACCGCTTCACGCCCGGGGCGGCGCCCCTCCTCGACGACCAGGCGGTCCTGGTCCCGCTCGGGTTCGACCTGACGTTCTTCGGCCAGGCGGCCGGGGCCTTCTGGGTCGGAACGAACGGCTTCGTGACCCTGGACGGCGCGGCGGCGACCTCGCCCTCGCCCGCGATCCTCCCGAACGGGACGGCGCCGAACGGGCTCGTGGCCCTCTTCTGGGACGACCTGATCGTCCCGGGGGGCGCGACGCCGGGACGCGTCCAGGTCGCCCTCCTTGGCGAGGCGCCCTACCGCCGGTGCGTGATCGAGTACCGCTCCCTGATCCGGAGCGGCCAGCCCACCTCCTCCCTGACCGGGCAGATCGTGCTCTTCGAGGGGACTCGCCGGATCGAGCTGCGCTACTCGCCCGGCAGCTCCTGGACGGGGGTCTCCGCCATCTCCGGGATCGAGAGCCCCGACGGCTCCGAGGGGCACGGCGTGGGGACCGCGGGGTTCATCTCCGCGGACCCGGGGGTCACGTACGTCTTCCGGGACGAGCTGGTGCGGGGACGGGCGGGAGACCCGACGCCCGCCTACGGGGGCTGCACGGCGGCGCCGGGGGGCTCAGCGCCGCCCCCGGCCGGGATCCTCGGTGCCGCGCTCCCGCTGCTGGCGCTCGCCGCGGTCCTCGTACTCCTCCGCCGCCGTCCGCGCGCTGCGGCCGCCGGGGCCGTCGCGCTGGGCCTCCTCGCCGCCGGGGCGCCGCGCGGCGCGCTCGCGCAGGGCCAGGAGCCGCCGGCCGGCCACGAAGAGGAGAGCTTCTACAAGCCGGGCGAGAAGAAGCCGCCGGAGAAGCCTCCGCCGCCGCCGAAGCCCGCGCCCGAGGGCGATAAGGCGCCGGTGCCCCCCGGCCCCGCGCCCGCCCCCGAGCCCCCGGGCGAGTTCCGCCGCCTCCTCCTGTGGGGGCGGATCCCCTTCGTCCTCCCCCTCGCGGCCTCCGAGACCGAGTTCAAGCCCGGCTGGGGACTCGAGCTGGGCCTCGGCCTCTTCGCGGGTCCTCCGCGGCCCGGCCTGCGGCTGCGGGGAGAGGCCGGGCTCGGCGTCTCCCAGCTCGTCTCGGACACGGGGCCTGGCGAGTGGGAGGTGGTCTCCGACCGGTATACCCTGCTCCTGCGCGCCGTCGGCGACCTGATGGGCAGCTCCGACTCCGACCCCTAC
>JAKEIC010000243.1 GCA_022614695.1 Planctomycetales bacterium
GAGAGGGCAAGCATGGTGTTCGGGACGGGAGCGCTCTCGGTCGCGCTGCTGGGCGCCGCCCCAGCAGGAGCGCAGGATCTGGGGCCCGCGCGCGCACCCACGGAGGCCCGGTCCGCCGCGGGCGGCAAGGTCGGCCTCGAGCTCTCCGGGGGGATGTTCGCGAGCGCGCTCGACGGCATCGCCATCCGGCCGATCCTCGTGCACTACGACGACATCTTCCGGACCGGCGAGGGCCTCAGCGTGGAGGCCAGGCTCCCGGTGTCCGTCGCCCGCCGCGGGGTGCGGGAACTCGCCCTGGGGCCGAGCCTCCTCTTCGACCGGGTCTCCTACGCGGGCCGCCGCTCCACGGACATCTTCGGGGACAGCTACGAGCCCCGGGAGATGGACATCACGCGGCTCCTCGCGGGCTTCCATCTCCGGGGCTCCTTCGGGCCGTTCTTCCTGCAGCCCGAGTTCGCGCTCGGGCTCGCGCACATCGGCGACGTGGGAGGCGTGCTCGACCTCTCGGGGAGCGGTGGAGGGGTGTGGGAGAACAAGCTCTACGACGAGACGTGGACCTTCTCGACGCAGCTGACGCTCCGGCTCGGGTTCTCCATCCGGGCCGATCCGGGGACCACCCTCTCGGCCTACGGGTTCCTCGGCTACGCCGTGGTCGGGGCGCCCGACGACAACGAGGACCCCGACAACCCGACGATTCCCGCGGACCCGGGCGACATCGGCTCAGCCTTCGCGGGCTTCGGATTCTCGATCCGGTTCGGCGGCGCGGCGCCCTCGGCGACCGACGGCGGTGAGGGGTCGCGCTAGTGCCCGTCCGGGCGGCCGGGGACGGCGCCTGGGAGGGGGCCCGGCGAGGAGCCGCCTCCTGGCGCCGCAGGATGCGGGTCCGCCCGGCCCACCGCGGCGGGCCCCGCCCACCAGGAGGCGAGCCCGGCGACGAACAGGATGGCCAGGACGGTCCCGCAGGAGACGAGCGGGTCCACGTGCACCCACTTCGGGGTCTCGACGATCATCTTCACGCCGATGAACCCGAGGATCACGGCGAGCCCGACGCGGAGGTATCGCATGCGCTGCATGAGCCCCGCGAGGAGGAAGTAGAGCGCACGGAGCCCGAGGATCGCGAAGATGTTGGACGAGTAGATCAGGAACGCGCGCGGCTGCGCCGTCACGATCCCGAAGATCGCCGGGATCGAGTCCACCGCGAAGACGATGTCGGTCGTCTCGACGATCACGAGCACGAGGACGAGCGGGGTGGCGAGGAGCTTCCCTCCCTCCCGGACCCAGAAGCGCTGGCCGTGCAGCTCGGTCGTGGCCGGCACGAGCCGCCGGAAGAGCCGGAGCGCCGGGTTCTTCTCCGGCTCGACGGAGATCTCGCCCGCCCGGAGCAGCTTCCAGGCGGTCCAGATCAGGAGCGCTCCGAAGAGGTAGAGGATCCACTCAAAGCGCTGGACGAGGGCGTTCCCCGCCCCGATGAAGGCGCCTCGCATCAGGACCGCTCCGAGGATCCCGTAGTAGAGGACCCGGTGCTGATAGGCGGCCGGCACCTTGAAGTAGGCGAAGATGAGGACGAAGACGAACAGGTTGTCCGCCGAGAGCGCCTTCTCGATGGCGTAGCCCGTCAGCCACTCGAAGCCCCCCGCCGCGCCGTAGCGGTGCCAGATCCAGGCGCCGAACGCGAGGGAGACCCCGATCCAGCCGAGGCTCTCCCAGAGCGCCTCCCGGAAGCGGACCTCGTGGGCCTTCCGGTGCAGGACGAGCAGGTCCACCGTCAGCAGGACGACGATCAGGACGTGGAAGTAGATCCAGAGCTCGAGCCCCGCAGCGGTGGGAGGCGCGGCCGGGGCGGGGGGGGGCGGCGGGGGCGCCGTCCCAGCGCTCTGGAGAAGCGAGAGCACCTAGGACCCCGCCCCCTGCGCCGGTGGCGGCGGGTCCGACGAGGTGTGGTCGTGGACGATTCTCCACGAACCCCGGTCCCGCCGGAGGACGAGCGTGAAGACGCCGCCGGGGGGCGCCGACGCGCCCGCCACCCCGTCCAGGCGCCAGCGCCCGAGCACCCACGCCGCGTCGGGCGGCAGCGGCGAGACCTCGAGGTCCGAGAACGCGAGCGTCCCCATCGCGGCGCGGTCGGGGTAGGCCTTCCGGTAGCGCTCGAGCGTCTCGTCGTAGCCGCGGGCGACCTTCCCACGCGAGGTGAACGAGAGCGCCGGGGAGCGCCAGTAGCCCTCCATGAAGGCGGGGATGTCGCCGCGGTTCCACGCCGCCGCCTGCTCGGAGAGGAGCGCGACGATCGAGGCGCGATCCTCCTCCGGCTCGGGCACGGCGCGGCAGCCTCCGCCCGCGAGCGACGTGGACGCGGCGGCAAGGCCAAGGACCAGGCTCGCCGGCGGGTGGCGGCTCACGGGTCGGCGGATTCTACAGCATCACCCCGACGACCGCGGCGGTGAGGAACACCGCGATCGTCCCGGAAACCAGCGACCGGAGCCCCAACGCGGCGATCTCGCCCGTGCGGGCGGGGGCCATCTGGGAGATCCCGGTGACCATGATCGCCACCGAGCCGAAGTTGGCGAACCCGCAGAGGGCGTAGGTGAGGATCGTGACGCTCCGGGCGGAGAGCCCCGATTCGCCGGCGCCGAGCGCCTGCGAGAGGTGGAGGTAGGCCACGAACTCGTTCACGGCCGTCTTCTCGCCGAGGTAGCCGGCCGCCGCCGAGGCCTCGCCGAGGGGGATCCCGAGGGCGACCGCCAGGGGCCAGAACGGGACGCGCAGCACCTGGGTCAGGTTCGTCCCGGCGAGCCCGAGGAGAGCGTTCGCGAGCGCCACCCAGGCGAGTGCGGCGAGCAGGACCCCGGCCACCGCCAGCATGAGCCGGAGCCCGTCGTTCGCGCCCCGCGTGGCCGCGTCCACGACGTTCCGCGGGCCCTCCGCGGCGTCGGCGGCGCCGCCCCCGACCTCCGGGGCCGGGGAGCCCGTCCCGGGGATCATCATCTTCGCGACGAGCAGCCCCGCCGGGGCGCTCATCACGCTCGCGGCGAGGAGGTGCCCGGCGATGTTCGGGACTGAAGCCTGGAGGAAACTCGCGTAGACCGCCATGACCCCGCCGGCGATCGTCGCCATCCCGGTCGTCATCACCGAGAACAGCTCCGACCGCGACATGGTCCGGACCGAGGAAGCCACCGCGAGCGGCGCCTCGACCATCCCGACGAAGACGTTCAGCGCCGCGACGAGGCTCTCGGCTCCCCCGGTGGCCATCGACCGGCGCATGACCCATGCCATCCCCCGGACGATCGCGGGGAGGATCCCGAGGTAGTTGAGGACCGCTGTCAGCGACCCGAAGAAGATGATGCTCGGAAGCGCCTGGACGGCGAGGGCAGTGCCCCCCTTCTCGCGATCGGCAAGGTTCCCGAAGAGCATCCCGGTCCCCGCGTACGAGAGATCTATGAGCTGCCGGAACCCGGCGCCGAGCGCGTCGAAGAGCGCCCGGCCGGCCGCCGTGTGGAGGATGAGCAGCGCGAGCGCTGCCTGGAGGGCCAGGCCGACCCCGACCGTCCGGAGCGGGATCGCGCGGGGGGACGAGGAGATCGCGCCGGCGAGTCCGAGCAGCACGGCGATCCCGCAGAGCGACCCGGCCGCGGGCGCGCCCGCCTCGAGCGCTCCGACGGCCGCGCCGAGAGCGAGGACGGCTCCTCCGAGGGCGGCGACGCGGAGACCGTTGTCGGTGAGCGGCATGGACCCCTCCTGCCCTCCGGCGGACCGGGGGGCGGGCGGAGTCTACCGTCTGTCCTGCTCGTCGGATTCGGGCCCAGGCGGCGCGGGGGTAACCGCCTTCCCGGCGATCCACTCGCGGAGACGGCGGTCGCGGACCCGCGCCGGCTGCCTCTCGAGTTCGGCGCGGTCGGCGGGCGTGAGTGTCGCCGCGAACCCCTCGCGGTTCTCCTCCACGAACTCGCGCGCCCAGTCGGCCTTCCGGTCGAGCGGGAGCGACTCGAGGAACGAGGCCTGCTCGGGGCGCAGCAGCGGCCGGAGCCGCTCGAGCGCCTTCGTGGCCATGATCTCGCGGACCGCCCGCTCCTGCTCCTCGGGCGGGAGCGCCTCGAGGCGGGCGCGCTCGGCCTCGGGGAGTCTCTGGATCGCGCGGCGCCGGAGCGCGGGCGCCATCTCGCGGAGCCGCGCGCTCTTCTCCTCGAGGGAGAGCGGCGCGAGGGAGGCCCGCTCCTGCGGCATGAGGACGGCGGCGCCGAGCCGCTCGAGCCGGCCGAGCTCCTCGAAGAGGGCCCGGGTCTTCCGTTCGCGCTCGGTGCCCGGGGGCATCTCGTCGAGCGCCTTGCGGTCGGCGGGAGCGAGCCGGCGCATCTGCGCCTCGCGGCGGGCGCGGAGGATCTCCTTCACCTTCTCCCGCTGCTCCGCGAAGGGGAGGCTCGCGAGAGCCTTCCGCTCCTCGGGGGAGAGCTTCCGGGCGTCCATCGCGAGCCGGTGACGGGCGACGATCTCGCGGACCCGGGCGTCGCGCCGGGGGGCCGCGAGGGAGAGGATCTCGGTCCTCTCCTCGGAGGGCAGCGCCGAGAGCGCCTCGGCCCCCTCTAAGACGTGGCGCTGCTTCTCGATCGGGAGCTCCCGGAGCTTGCGGGCGTTCGCGAGGAGGAAGGCCTTGGGCTCGGGGGCGAGCGCCTCGAACCGCTTCTTGAACTCCCGGAGCTTCCGCCGCTCCTCGAGGGTCAGGTCCTGGAACCGCTCGAGGTTCTTCTTCAGCTTCTCGCGCTCCCCCTCGGGGAGCGCCTTCCAGGCCTTGTAGCGCTCGAAGAGCCGGGCGCGCTCGGCCTCGGGGAGGGACTTCCAGCGGGCGACGGCGGCCGCCCGCGCGGCGTCGGGAGCGGCCGCGGGCGGAACCTGCTGGGCGAAGACGGGCCCGGCCGCCGCGATCACGAGCGCGAGCGTCGCGAGCCTCATCCGTTCCTCTCCAGGGCGGGCAGGAGCTCCGCCGCGCGCAGCTGCTCGATCCGGTCGAGCTCCTGGAGCAGCTCGAGGTTCTCGAGGATCTCGAGGTTCTCGACGAGGTCCGGCGGGGGATCGGCGCTCGCCACCTCGACCGGCGGCGCGGTCGGGGGCGCGCCCGGTACGAGCACGAGACCCGCGGTCGTGGCGAGGAGCGCGGCAGCCGCGGCGGCGGCGATCCACCCCGCGCGGCGGAGCCTCACGACCGAACTCGTGCGAGCGGCGGCGAGGACCCGGGCGGCGAACCCGGCCGGGACCCGAGCGGGAGGTAGAGCGCTCGCGAGAGCCCAGGTCCTTTCGAAGAGGTCGGCCTCGCGCCGGCAGGGCGCGCACGAGGCCAGGTGCGCCGCGACCTCGACGGGCGGGGGCCCCGCTCCGACCGCCTCGAGGAGCCTCTCCCGGATCTCCAGGCACACGGCGCTCACCTCAGAACTCCTTCCAGAGACAAGACTTGAGGACATCGAGGCGAGCCCGATCCCGCCCGATAGATGGAACCCCGCCAGACTCCTCGTGTTCCGCTCGCACGCACCCGAGCGCTGCCGCCCGGTGCAGCAACCAGGTTACAACCAGGTTGCAGCCCGCCCGCCCGGTGCCAGGCACGCGGATCATGTGCCCTCAGGCTCGACGAGGCCCTTCAGGGCGTCCTTCAGGTTCTCCTTGGCCCGGTTGAGGAGGCTCTTCACGGCCTGGAGGGAGATCCCGAGGGCGTCCGCCACCTCCACGTAGGAGAGCCCCTCGTACCGGAAGAGGAGGACCGCCATCCTCTGGTTCGCCGGGAGGGCCTCCACGGCGCGGCGGACGATCGCGGCGCGCTCCGACGCGACCGCACCGGCTTCCGGGCCTTCGGCGCGCCGGTCCGGCGGCTCGGGCGGGGGGTCGTCGTGGCCGGCGATCCCGGCGTCGAGCGAAACGGCGGGCTTGCGGGAGCGATCCCGGATCCAGTTCAGGCAGAGGTTCGCCGCCACCCGGTAGAGCCAGGTCGTGAACTTCGCCTCGGGCCGCCACTGGTTCCTCGCTCGGTAGACCCGGATCAGGATCTCCTGCGCCAGGTCCTCCGCGTCGGCGCCGGGCCCCACGAACCGCGCGGCGAGCGAGAGGACGGTCTGCTGGTGCCGCTCGACGAGGGCCGTGAAGGCCCCCTCGTCGCCCCCCTGGAAGCGGAGCATCAGCTCCGCGTCGGGGTCGGGAGGGCGCTGCGGCTCCGCCACGCGGGACGGATTCTACTTCCGGCGCTTCCGTTCCCCGACGCGACGGCTGTGCTCCCGAAGGAACGAGGCGAGAATCGCCTTCTCGGTCCGTCCCTCCGCCGTGGAGCGAACGAGGGCCTCGAAGGGAGCCTCCGGGGCGCGCAGTTTCCAACCGTTCAGTCGGAGGAACGCGTAGGCGGCCATCGCCCCGACCCGCTTGTTCCCGTCCACGAACGGGTGATTGCTAACGATGTGGAACAGGTACGCGGCCGCCATCTCGAACAGGTCGGCATGGAAGTAGCGACCGCTCATCCCGGCCCTTGGCATCCCGATCGCGGATTCGAGGAGATCCATCTGACGGACCCCCGGAGTACCGCCGTACCTCTCGATCTGGTCGCGATGGATCTCGAGGACCTTGTCGAGCTCGAGGAAGAGCGGAGGCAAGGCTCAGTCCGCGAGCCGTCGCAGCATCCGACCGTACCGGCGATTCCCTTCCTCGAGGGCCTCCCGGAAGCGCTTCTCCACCTCGGGTCCCCGGACCGGGGCGAGGACGAGGCTCTTCCCGTCGGTCGTGAGAGAGACCGGCGTGTCGTCCTCGATCCCCAGCAGCTCGAGGATCGGGCGGTCGATCACGAGCGCGCGGCTGTTGCCGTGCTTCACGAGCTTCTTGACGATCATCGGGAGTTCCTCCTTGTATACGCCGTGTCAACAGTGTATCACAGCGCGAGCGCTCGAGCGAGCCCGCGTCCCGAATCGCGGGCTGGCCCCCGGGCGCGCCGAGCCGGCCCTACCGCCGGTTCCTGGAGGCGAGGGGGACCCGCAGCTCCCCCGGGCAGGGGACGGAGGCCTCGACGGAGCCCTCCCGGAAGTCGAGCGTCTCACCGACCCGCCAGCATTGCGCCCGGATCCGGTACCGGCCGGCCGGGAGGCGGAACCGCACCCCCCCGTCCTCGGTCCTCTCGCGTCCGGGCGAGTCCCCCGTGGACCAGGTCTGGTGGTGGATGGCGGGAGAGAGGAACTCGCCCTGGTCGGGGACGGGCTCAACTGTGATCCCCTCCGGAGTGAGACGTTCCCCGTTGGCGTGGTCGAAGGCCCCCACGGTCACGATGTCGTCAACCGGGGAGAGGCTCACCTCGGCGGGCGGGTAGATCCCCTCTCTCGTCGCCTCCGCGGCCACGACCGCGGGACGATAGCCGGGCACCCAGAGGAAGACCTCCGTCGAGCCCGGCTCGAGCCCCCGGACGTCGAGAACGCGAAAGTCGGGCTCGTCGTCCGGATGGCAGGTCGCCTGGCAGGCGAAGCCATCCCAGGGCCGCTGCCAGGGCCGGTCCGGCCTCCGGACGAGGACGAGGGCCGGCGCGCGAGCGAGCCCCGCGCCCGAGATCGCGTCCCGCGCCCGCACCGGGATCCAAGGGCTGGTGTCGGAGTAGAACCGGCTCGGCAGACGCACCGGGAGGTCTGCCCCGAGTCTCGCGCCCTCCGCGAATACGCGCGCCTCCACCGCGCCGTACTTCCCGACGACTTCGGCCTCGAGCGGCCGCCCGGGGGCGAGGAGGAGGGCCGCGCGTCCACTCGCGTCGGAGCTCGCCAGCCGCTCCCGCTTCCCGGAGTTCCTGCGGCACTCCTCCTCGTCCCACGCACGGTAGCGGACCACGAGCCCCGCGATCGGCACTCCGTCATGATCGAGCACGCGGAGCGCCGCGGTCTGCCCGCGGACGGCCCGGAGCACGACCTCGGTCGCCCCGCGGGAGAGGGGGACCTCCCGCGGGAGCGGGTCGGGGAGGAGCTCGGGTCCCTCGAGCTGGAGATCGAGGCTCGAGGGCGTGACGTCGTCCGCGCGGAACATGCCGGACCCGTCCGTGACGACGCGCTCGGGGCCCAGACCGCGGACCCGGAACCCGGAGACACGCACCTCCGGAAGCGGACGCCCGCCCTCGTCCACGACACGGCCGAGGACGGTCCGACCGTGGCGCCAGATCCGGATCACGCCCCCGCTCCACCACCAGACGTGCAGCCTCACGCCGTCCCTCCAGAACTGGACGTCCCCCGTCCGGGAATCGAAGGCCTCGCGCGGGACCTGCCCGGATTCGTCCGCGACGAAGATCCTCCCGTCCTCCTCGCGCAGCACCGAGACGCCCGGGGCCGGCGTCTCGTCGTCGAAGTGCAGAGTGCAGAACTGTCCCCGCCAACCGCCACAGGACCACCGCCCTCCGACACTGCCTCCAATTCCGCCTCCCACGCCAAAGCAGCCCTCCTCCCTCGTGTATCGGGGACGAGGCGCCGGGAGGCGTCGGGACGCGTCCGCTACTTGGGATTCGCGGGCAGTCACCGCATCCGACGCGCGCACCGGCGAGGGCGGATCGGCGCCGGCGGGCGCCGGCGATCGCAACGGGGGAAGCCGTTCGGCCGGGTCGCTGGCCTGCCAGGGTCCCGACTCGAGCGCGTCCGTCGCGAGTACGGGCGCCTCCCCCGAGATCCGGACGATCGTGTAGCCCGCCACGAGGAGGGCTGCGATCGCGGCGAGAGGGACGAGGCGCGGGCTCACGACGACTCCCGAGGCCTACCAACGGACCGCCCGGACCCGCGGTTCAGGCCGTGGGCCCCACCCACTCGATCCACGCCCCGTGGCCCTGGTAGCGGGCGAGGAGCGCGGTCTCGGCGCGGCCGGACGCCCACGTCGTCAAGTCGAGCTCCGGCGTCTCTCCGCCGAGCCACTCGGCCGAGACGCGGGAGAGGTCCCGATCGCGGGCGATCCCGGCGAGGACCTCGGCGAGCCTCTCGCGGTCCGGCCCGTGGACCTGGTTCACCGCGTGGGAGTGGAAGATGACGAACGCCGCGTCGCGGGGCGCGTCGGCCGCGAGCGGGCGGAGTAGGGCGAGGGCGTCCCCGCGCACGATCCGCGGCGGATCCGCCTCGCAGAGGGCGAGGGCGCGGCGGAGCCTCTCCGCCCGCTCCACGTGCTCGGGCCAGACGAGGGCGCGGAGCCAGAGCGTCGCCTCCGGGTCCCTCGGGTCCACGGGATCGAGGTCCAAGCCGGCGCGCCACGCGATCGGCGGGACGGCCGCGGGGATCGGGGGCCGACTCGCGCCCCGGACCCGGCACGAGAGCTCGAGGGCCGCCCGAGGATCGCCGCACCGGCCCGCCTCCCCGCAGTCGTACTTGTACGAATCGAGCCGCAGGTTCAATCCCGCGCTCGGACCGATCTCGAGGAGGGCGAGTGGACGGCCGGTCCGCCGGGCGACAAGCGCGAAGGCCGGGAGGAGGATCGCGCTCCGCCCGACCTCGTTCGTCTGGACGAGCCGCGTCTCGAGGATCCGGGCGATCTCCTCCCGGCGCGCGAGGCAGAACTCACGGAACAGCGGGAACGGGTTGCCGTCCCGGCGCCTCCCGCCGAGCGTTCCGTAGTAGCCGGCGAGCGGATGGCTCGCGTCCCGGAGGAGGAGGAGCTGCACCGCGCCGAACAGCATGTTGGCCGGGGGCTGCCCGGGACGCCGGTGCGCGGCGAGCGCGAGCAGCTCGCGGTCCTCCGCGGTCCCCAGAGCGAACCGCTCGTAGAGAGGCGAGTACCCGTGGCACTCGTGCTCGGCGCTCCAGCGGAACCGGGCCACGAGCTTCTCCAGCGTCTCGGGATCGGGCCCGACCGTCAACGGATGCCCGCTCATTCCTCGCGGAGCTTTTGCTCACACCTCGCGAGGAGGGCCCGGACCTCGGGGAGGTCGGGCTTGCGGCGGAGCGCCTCCCGGCCGTCGTCGGCCGCCTCCTGAAGGTCGCCGACCGCCTCCCGAGCCGAGGCGCGGAGCGCCCAGGTGTCGGCGACCTCGGGCGCGAGCCGGATCGCCTCCGAGTAGTCTCCCACCGCGCCCGCGGGGTCGCCGAGCTGCCGCCGCACGTCGCCCCGCTGGGACCAGCTCAGCGCGTGGCCGGGCCTGAGGCGGAGCGACTCCGAGTAGTCCTCGAGGGCGCCGGGATAGTCGCCGAGCGCGCCCCGGGCGTTCCCGCGCAGGTAGCGGAGCCGCCAGTCCCCCGGCAGCGAGAGAATGGCCTCGCCAAGGTCTCGCTCGGCCGGGCGAACGTCCCCGAGGCGGAGGAACGCCTGGCCTCGTCCCACGAGCGCGGCGGCGTCCCCGGGGTGGCGCCGGAGGTACTCGGTCAGATCCGCTACGGAGCCGGCGAGATCCCCGAGCCTCGCCCGGAGGAGCCCCCGATTGAGCCACGGCGCGGTGAAGTCCGCCGACGCGCGCATCGCCGCGGCGAAGTCCTCCTCGGCCCCCCGGGTGTCGCCCGCGTCGTCCCGCGCGATCCCCCGGTTGTTGAGCGCCTCGGCGAAGTCGGGCTTGAGGCGCAGCGCCGCGTCGAAGTCGGCGAGGGCCCCGGCGGTCTCGCCGATCCGACGGTGCAAATCCCCCCGGTTCGCCAGCGCCCACGCAAAGGGGATGCCCTCCCGCAGCGCCTGGTCGTAGTGACGGACCCCAGCCGCCGGGTCCCCGTCCGGGTCGAGACCCTCGACGTAGCCGCGCAGGAGCGCCGCCTCCCAGCCCGTCGCCTCGCGCAGGTCGAGCCTCGCCGTCCGCCAGTCGCGCAGCCCGGCGGCGAACGCGGCCCTTGCCAGGCCTGACTCCCGGCCGGAGCCCGGCTGCAATGCCTCCAGGTGGGGGCGGGCCTCCGCGCCGTCCAGGCGGAAGAACGCCTCGAGCCCCAGGTAGAGGCGACCCGCGGCGCCCTCCGGCGCGTCGGGGGGGATGCGGCCCCATTCGAGGACCGCCTCTGCACCCTGTCCGATCGCCCAGAGGAGCAGCCCCCGCTCGAGCCTCCAGGCGTGACGGCCGGGCTCGCGCTCGAGCGCCTCCGCGAGCAGTCCCGCGGCCTCGCGAGGATCGGCCCCCCGCCGGGCCCGCGCACGGGCCACGAGCCGCTCCGCCGGGGAGGGTTCCGGGACGGAGGCGGGAACCGCGGCCTCCGTCCGGATCGGGATCGCCCGCGGGCCGAGCCCGAGCGCCGCCGCCGCCGCCAGCCCGGCGAGGGCGACTCCCCACCGGAGCCGCGACCATGGGAGCCGCGCGCGCGGGCGACGACCCGCGAGCACCCGATCGAGGTCGTCCCGAAACGACTTCGCCTCGGCGAAGCGGGTCCTCGGCCGTTTCGCCAATGCGACGCGCAGGATCCGCTCGAGCGCCGCGGGGACGTCGGGACGCAACTCTCGGACGGGAGTGGGTTCCCTCGTGAGGATGCCCGCGATCACGGCCGCCGTCGAATCTCCCTCCCAGGGCGGCCGCGACGCGAGCATCTCGTGAAGCACGCACCCCAACGACCAGACGTCCGTCGCGGGCGTGAGCGCCGAGACTTCCCCCCGCGCCTGCTCGGGGCTCATGTAGGCCGGCGTCCCGAGGGCCTGGCCGGATCTCGTGAGTCTCGACCCGGTGGCCGTGGACTTCGCCAGGCCGAAGTCGGCGAGGAACGCGCTCCGCAGGTTCCAGCCGGGCGCGCGGGCCGCACCCTCGTCGAGCGCGATCCTGGCCGGGGGAGGCAGCGCCACCCCGAGCCTACTTCGGCCCCGCCGGCGCTGCGGCGACCGTGAGCCACCGGGACGCCGCCTCGAAGCACTCGGCCGCGGGGATGAGGGTCAGGCACTGGTGGTGCTGCGGCCCCTGCGGGAGCGGACAGCGCTGGAGGTGGCACGGCCCGCAGGGGACGTCGCGGCGCAGCACGACCCCGCGCTCGGCCGGAGTGGCCGTGTAGCGCGGGTCGGTCGGGCCCATGAGGACGACCGTCGGGACCCCGAACGCGACGGCGAAGTGGCGGGGGCCCGTGTCGTTCGTGACGAGGAGGGCCGCGCGGCGGATCACGCCCATCAGGACGTCGAGCGGGAGGCTCGCGCCCCCGAGGTGGAGCGCCGGCCCGGGGAGGGCGGCCCGCACGGCCTCGGCCACGTCCTCCTCGCCGGGGGCCGTCGCGACGACGATCCGCGCGCCGCGCGCGTCGCGGAGCCTCCCGGCCGCCTCGGCGAACCGGTCCGCCGGCCAGCACTTGCTCGGGCCGAAGGCGGCGCCGGGGTTCACGACCACCACGGGCCCCTCGCGCTGCGGGTGGCCCGCGAGCAGCCGGTCCGCCGTGGCCTGCGCCTCCGGCGGCACCTCCAGGACCGGCGCCCGGTCGGGCACCGACACCCCGATCGCGCCGAGCAGGTCGGCGTAGTGGTCCGCCATGTACCGCGGCCTCTCGCGGCGCCCTTCGCGGGGCCGCGGGATCCCGTCCGTGAGGAGGAAGGAGCGTCCCTCGGTGTAGTAGCCGAGCCGCCGCGCGGCGCCGGTGGCCCGCGCGAGGAGCGCCGAGCCGAAGGAGTGCGTGAGGAGAATCGCCAGGTCGGGCCGGAACGCGCGCGCGGCCTTCGCCGCCCGCCAGAACCCGCCGACCCCCGACCGGCGAGACCAGAGGTGGAACTCGTCGTGGGTCCGGAGCGAGGCCGAGAGGATCGCCCGCGCGGTGGGCCGGCCGCAGAGGGCGACGCGGGCCTCCGGGTACGCCGCCCGGAGCCCCCGGAGCGCCGGGGTCGCCATCACGATGTCCCCGACCCAGTTCGGGACGCGGATCCAGATCCGCCCGGCGGCGAGGGGGAGCATCCGCCGGATTCTAGCCCTCTCAGCGCCCCTCCGTGGCCTCGCCGCGGAGACGCCTCTCGCACTCGGCGAGTTCCCCCCGCACCGCCGGCGCCACGCGGTGCCCGGGCGCGAGGCGCAGGAACTCGCGGAAGTTCGCCGCCGCCGCGTCCCAGTCCCCGAGGAGCTTGCGCGCCGTCCCGAGATTCACGTGGGCGGCCGCGAATCCGGGACGCAGACGCAACGCGGACTCGGCGTCCCGCGCCGCCGCGGCCACGTCGTCGAGGTGGATGCGCACGGAAGCCCGCGAGTTCAGGGCCTCGGGAAAGTCGGGCTGCGCGCGCAGGGCCTCGTCGAGGTCGCGCTCGGCTCCGGCCAGGTCCCCCAACGCCTCGCGAGCCTGGGCCCGGCGCTGGAGCGCCACGGGGAAGTCCGGGCGGAGCCGGAGGGCCGCCGTGTGGTCCGCGATCGCGCCCTCGGGGTCCCCGAGTTGCCGGCGGACGTCGCCCCGGCAGTCGAGCGCCTCGGCGTGCCCCGGCTCGACCCGCACGATCACGTCGTAGTCCTCGAAAGCGCCGCGGAGGTCCCCCGCGTGCGTCCGGGCGGCCGCCCGGTTGAACCGCGCCTCGATGAACCCGGGCGCGAGCCGGAGCGCTTCGTCCAGGTCCGCCATCGCCCCGGCGAGATCGCCCATCTCCCCGCGGGCCGCCCCGCGCGACGAGAGCGTCGTGAAGGAGCGTGGGAGCTGCCGGAGCACCTCGTCGAAGTCCTGAAGCGCCCGGGCCGGCTGCCCGAGACTCCGGAAGGCGAGCCCCCGATTGTGGAGGGCGTGCGGGAATCCGGGCCGGAGCCGGAGCGCGGCGTCCAGGTCCTCCATCGCCCCGGCCGCGTCCCCGAGATCGTGACGGAGTGTCCCCCGGTTGTTGCGGACCCAGGCGAACGGGATCCCCTCGGCGATGGCCCGGCCGTATTCCCGGACGGCGGCGGGGCGATCGCCGGACGGGTCCTGCTGCTCCACGAAGGCGCGCAGGAGCGAGGCCTCCCATCCCTCCTCGTTCCTCAGCCGCTCGCGGGCCCGCCCGAACTCGGCCCGGGCCACCGCGAGCGCGGCCGACGCGAGCCTCCCCACCCGCCCCGGGGCTCGCGCCGCCTCGGCGAGCTCCGGATCGGCCTGGTCGAGGCGCAGGCCGTGCCCCTCGAGGCGGAAGGCCGCCTCGAGGCCGTGCCACAGGAGCGCCTCCGGCCGCTCGGGGGCGCCCGCGGGGACGCGCACCCACTCGGCCCGCGCCTCCTCGCCACGCCCCACGGCCCAGAGGAGGAGGCCCCTCTCGATGCGCAGGTCGTGACGGCCGGGCTCCTCGGTGAGCGCGGCTCCGAGCCACTCCGCCGCCGCCGCCGGGTCCGCCGAGCGCAGGCGCGCGGCGCGGAGGATGGAATCGTCCACCCGCTTCGGGCCGGCGGCGATCGGCTCGGCGGCAAGCGAGGGAGCCGCCGCGCGGTCCGGTCCCGGCACGAGCCGAGACGAGAGGACGGCCGCCGCGAAGAGGGCGAGCCCGGCGCCGGCGACCATCGCGGCGCGTGGCCACGCGCCCGGGACCCGCGCCCGCGGTCTCTCGCCGCGGAGCACCCGGTCCAGGTCGTCCCTGAGGGGAGCCCCGTCCGCGTACCGGTCCCGCGGGGACCTGGCGAGCGCGACGCGCAGGACCCGCTCGAGCGTGGCCGGCACGTCGGGCCGGAGCCGGCGGATCGCCGGGGGCGATTCCAGCAGGACCCTTCCAACGATCGCGGCCGCCGTCTCCCCGTCGAAGGGTGCGCTCCCGGCGAGGGCCTCGTGGAGGACGCATCCGAGGCTCCAGACGTCCGTCGCGGGCGTGAGACTTGACACCTCGCCGCGGGCCTGCTCGGGGGACATGTAACTGGGAGTCCCGAGCGCCTGACCGGTGCGGGTGAGCCGCGACCCGGTCGCGACGAGCTTGGCGAGGCCGAAGTCGGCGAGGGAGACCGCCCCGTGGCCGGGCTCGCCGATCGGAGGGTCGGGGAGAGCGGTCACGTCCGGCGGAGGATTCTGACACGGCCCAGGCGATCCGGGAGGCTCCCCGCCGCTAGAATCGCCGCGCGATGGACGGCCCGGTGCTCGCCGCCGAGAGGCTCTCGAAGCGATTCGGGCCCGTGCGCGCCCTCGACGAGGCGACGCTCGAGGTGCCCGAGGGGGCGGTCTTCGGTCTCCTCGGCCCGAACGGCTCGGGGAAGACGACTCTGCTCCGCTGCGCGCTCGGGCTCGTGCGGCCGACCGCGGGGCGGGCGTTCCTGTTCGGGACGGAGGCCTGGGACGCCGACCCCGGGCTCCGCCGCGCGGTCGGGGCGATCGTCGAGGGGCCCGGGCTCGTGGGAGGGCTCCCCGCCGAGGCGAACCTCCGCCGCCATGCGGCGCTCCTCGGGATGCGCGGGGCGGAGGCGGTCGCGGCCGTCTCGGCCGCCCTCGACTCGGACGACCTCCGGAGGCTCGGCGCGACGCCGGCGCGGCGCCTCTCGCGCGGGGAGCGGCAGCGGGTCGCGCTCGCCGCGGCCTTCCTTGGCTCGCCTCGCCTCCTGGTGCTCGACGAGCCGACGGAGGGGCTCGACCCGCTCGCGATCGCGGGGCTACGGGCCCGGCTGGAGGCGGCCCACCGCGGGGGCGCGACGGTCGTCCTCTCGAGCCACCTGCTCTCCGAGGTCGAGCGGCTCGCGACGCACGCCGCCGTGCTCGCGGGCGGCCGGGTGCGCGCGGCCGGCGCCGTCGAGGCGCTGCGAGGGGCGACGGCCCCGCGCCTACGGATCCGCGGGAACCCGGCCGCGCGGGCGGCCGAGGTGCTCGCCGCGGCCGGCGTGCCCGCCGCGCCTTCGGGGGAGGACGGGGTGCTGCTCGCCGAGGCTCCCCCCGAGGCCGCGCCCGCCCTGGTCGCCGCGCTGGTGCGGGCGGGCGTCGAGGTCTCCGAGGTGGCGCCCGTGCGGACGGGGCTCGAGGAGATCTACCGCGCCGCGCTCGCGCGACGGGAGGCCGCGTGAGCCTCTCGACGCCGTTCGGGTCGAGGCCGGTCCTCCTCGGGCTCGAGTGCCGGGCGATGGGGGCCCGCCGGCTCCTCCGCGCGGGGCTCCTCCTCGCGGCGGCGGCCGGCGCCGCGGGCGCCGCGAAGGGGCTCGCCGCTTCCGCGGGCGAGACCTTCCCCGTCCGGAACGGCTTCCGGGCGCTGGCGGAAGGGCTCGGGCCCGGCCTCCTCGTCGCCGGCCTCGTCGCGCTGCTCCTCGGGAGCCAGGCGATCGCCTCGGACGCCTCCGAGGGGTCGCTCCGGGCGACGCTCCTCCGGCCCGCCGGGCGCGGGGGCCTCGTCGCGGCGAAGGCCGCGGCGCTCGCCGGGGCCGGCGTCGCTCTCGCGCTCGCCGCGGCGGTCGGCGCGGCCCTCGTGGGAGGGATCGGCGCGGGATTCGGCGACGTCGTGGTCCTCTACGAGGGGAGCCCGGTCGGCCCTCCCAAGCAGACCGCGGCCCTCATGCTCGGCCGGGCGGCCCTGGTCGTCGCGCTGTCGCCGCTGCCCGTGGTGGCGGCCGCGGAGCTGGGCCTCGCCGTCTCGGCGTTCTTCGACCACGCCGGCAGCGCCGCCTCGGCGGCCCTCTTCCTCGCCGTCCCGGTGACCCTCGTCTCCTGGCTCGCCGTCCCGGGATCCGACCTCCTGTTCGTGAACCCTCCGGCCCGCGTGGTGGACGCGTTCCGATCCCTCGCCGCGGCGAGCGCGACGGCGGACTGGCGACAGGCGCCCCTGGCCGCGGCCGCGCTCGTGCCGGGGACGACTCTCCTCGCGGCCGCCCTCGCGGCCGGCGCCGTGCTGCGCCGCCGGGACATCCTCGCGTGAGGGGTCGCGCGACGCCCCGGCGGGCCGAGCGCCGGGTTCCCGGGCGGAGGAACCCCCAGGGCGAGCAGATGGCCGACGAGAGCATGATCCGCTGCCTCGCGGCCCAGGCCGAGGCCATCTGGCCGCAGGAGCGGGAGATCCTCCGCCGCCACGGGATCCTCGAAGAGGCCGCGATCCTCGACGTCGGCTGCGGGACGGGCGAGATCGCGGCCCGGCTCGCCGAGCTGTTCCCCCGCGCGCGGATCCTGGGGGTGGACCTCCTCGAGCCGCACCTCGAGCGGGCGCGGGAGAGGTGCCGGGCCTACGGCCCCCGCGTCGAGTTCCGCCGAGGCGACGCGTTCCGGCTCGACGTCCCGCCGCGGTCCCACGACCTCGTCCTCTGCCGCCACCTGGTCCAGGCCGTCCCCGAGGTCCCCCGCCTCGTCGAGGAGCTCGTCCGCATGGCGAGGCCCGGCGGGTTCCTCCACCTGATCGCCGAGGACTACGGCATGATGCACTTCCACCCGAGCCGGAAGGACTCGGACCGCTTCTGGCGAGAGGGTCCCATGGAGTTCGCGCGGAAGCTCGGCACCGACCTCCGGATCGGGCGGAAGATGCACGCGATCCTCGCGGACGCGGGGCTGCGGGACGTCGCGGCGGACTACGTGGTCGTGGACACCCTCCGCGTCCCCCGCGAGACCTTCGCCCGGATCTGGGAGGCGTGGCGGGACGGCTACGCCGCCGCGATCGCGCGCGAGTCGGGGATGCCGCTCGCGGAGGTGCGCGCCCACTGGGACGACATGATCGCGTGCCTCCGCGACCCGCGCGGCTACGGCGTCTGGCAGGTTCCCGTCTGGAGCGCGCGGGTGCCGTAGCATGGAGGAGCCGAGGTTCGACCCGTCTCGCCCCTTCCTCACCGATTTCGGCCTCGCCCGCACCATCGCCACCGGCTCGAAGCTCACCCGCACGGGCCAGGCGCTCGGGACCCCCGAGTACATGAGCCCCGAGCAGGCGCGCGGGGAGGTCTCGTCGCTCGCGCCGGCGACGGACGTCTGGGGAGCCGGCGGCGTCCTCTACGAGATGCTCGCCGGGCGCGCGCCGTTCGAGGGCTCCTCCGCCATGGCCGTCGTCGGGAACGTGCTGCTGCGGGAGCCCGCCGGCATCCGGTCGCTCCGGCCGGAGGTCCCGCGCTCCGTCGAGCGGATCCTCGGCGCCTGCCTCGCCAAGGACCCGTCGGCCCGGTACGCCGGCGGGGCGGCCCTGCGGGACGACCTCGACCGGGCGCTCCGCGGCGAGAGGCCGCGCGCGGGGACCGGCCGCTCGACCCGCCGACTCGCCCTCCTCGGGGTCGCGATCACCGGCATCACGGCCACGCTCGCGATCGCGTGGCGCCCGGAGGCTCCCGGGGCGCC
>JAKEIC010000244.1 GCA_022614695.1 Planctomycetales bacterium
GGGACCCCACGCGCCGGGGAGCCGGCCCGGCCGCGCGGCCACGAGCGCCGCGCCGGCCAGGAGCGCGAGCGCCGCCGCCCGGAAGGCCGCCGCGCGCGCCTCGGCCACGACCGCCCGCGCGACCTCGGGCGGGGCGTCCGGGACGAACAGGAGCGGCGCGGCCGCGGCGAGGAGGAGCGCCGCCGCCGCGAAGCCGCCCGCCCCGAGCGCGACCAGCCCGTCCGTCCCGTCCGGGCGGGCCCGCGCCTGCGGCCCGGCGCGCCACCGGTCGAGCCCCCGCCCCGCGAGCACCGCGAGCCCGAGGGCGAGGAAAGGCGTCGCCTTGCCCGGGTAGCGGAACCGGTCGAAGAACGGGACGAGGTCGTAGAGGAGGCCGTACACCGGCAGGTGGCGGCCGCACGCGAGGAGGAACCCAGCCGCGACCCACGCGAGCGCCGCGCGGTCGGGGCCGCCGGGCCGCGCCCCGGCCTTCCCGGCCAGCGCGAGCACGAGGAGCCCCGCGTAGGCGTGCGCGAAGATCCGCGGGTCGAGTCCGAACCACGAGCCGTAGAAGGCCCGCGTGGGGCAGCCGACGAGGTCCGGCACGAGGAGGTCCGCCCCCAGCTCCCACGGCCGCCAGGACCAGGCGGCGGCCGACCCGGGCGAGCCCGCAGGATCCCACCGGACCGGTCCCCCGCGGGGCGTCTCGGCCATCCACTCCATCGCGGGGAAGATCTGGATCGCGGCGAGCCCGGCCGCGAGGGCGCCGACGGCGAGCGCGCGCCCCGCCGCGCTCCCGGCCCGCCGTGCCCAAGCGCTCCCCCCGCTCCCGGTGTCCGCCAGGATCCAGAGGAGGAGGGCGCCGCCCACGTAGAGCGCGAATTGCGCCTCGCCGGCCAGCACCACCATCGCGAGGGCCCCGGCACCGCCCGCCAGCGCCGCGGGCCGCCCCTCGACCGCGAACCGACGCCCGCCGAGGAGCGCGAGAGGGATCCACGCCGCGGCCTCGAGGCGCGTGGGCACGTTCAGGGCGGAGACCACGGGCCCCGACGCCGCGTAGGCGAGCCCCGCGAGGGCCGCGCCCCACGCCGAGGTCCCCATCCCGAGGGCCAGCGCCCTCGCGGCGAGCCCCGCCAGCGCCACGTGCAGCGCCAGGAAGAGCGGGAACGCGACGTCGTAGGGGAGGGCGGCGAGGAGCGGGTTCAGCGGGTAGAGGGCCCCCACCTCCGGCGCCGCGAGCACCGGGGTCCCGCACGCCGCCATCGGGTTCCAGAGCGGCCACCGCCCGGCCGCGATCGCGCGCGCGACGAGCTCCTTCGTCGGGAACTCGTGCGACCAGACCTCGCGTAGCCACGGGGTCTCCCCGAGCAGGAGCCCCGGCGCGAGGAGGAAGGGGAGGGCGAGGAACCCCCCCGCCACCGCGGCCGCGCGCGCGCGAGGCGACACGGGCGCGAAGCGTCACACCCCGGCCGCCTGGGCGCAACGGCACCGCGCCCTGGACCTCCATCGGCGCTGGAGGAAGATGGGGCGCATATGGCGGACCCGGTCCCGGACCGCCGCGTCCGGCGGGCGCTCCTCGTTGCCTGCGAGTTCGCGATCCTCGACCTCGTCTTCGGGGTCTTGCTCCTCTTCCTCAGCGCCTCCGTGATCACCGACTGGAGCATCCCCGATACCCCGCTAGTGGAAGGCATTCCACTGGAGCCCCTGGAGCCCACCGAGATCGCCATGGAGATCGTGTCTCTGCTCTTGGTGACTCTCTCGGGCGCTGGACTCGCGACCGGGGGTTACCTCCTCTTGAGCGGCGCGGGCGGCCGGTATGGGCGCATCCGCCTCGGCCTCGCGATCGCAACGGCCTGCACGGCGTCTTTTGCGGGCAGCCTTCCGCTGGGCATATGGTGGTCCCAAGCGGTGGGCGCGCCCATGGACCCCTGGGAGCTTTGTATTGACGCTCTCGTCTGCTTCCTGCTCGTCCTCCTCCCCGCGACTCCCTGGCTCCTCTTCGGGCGGACCTACCGGGCGCTCGCCTCGGGCGACGCGGGAGCGGCCGGCCCCGGCCCGTCGTAGACCCCCCGCCACGCCTTCCAGCGGATCGCCAGGACGTCGCGGAAGGTGCGGTACGCGTCGCGGACCGCGCGGACGCGGGTCCGCGGGTCGTCGGCCCAGGGGACCGGCACCTCGTCGGTCCGGAGCCCGAGACGGCGCGCGATCACGAGCAGCTCGACGTCGAAGCCGAAGCGCTCGATCGTCTGCCTCGGGAAGATCGCCCGCGCGGCGTCGCGCGTGAAGGACTTGAACCCGCACTGCGTGTCCCGGGCGCCCGGGAGGAGGAGGAGCCTCGTCACGCCGAGGCCCACCTTCCCGAGGAGGACCCGCCGGAGCGGCTGCCGCACGGTCACCGACTCGCGAGTCCGGACCCCGATCGCGACCGGGGCGCCGGCCCCATGGCGCTCGCGGAGGAGGTCCCAGGCCTCGATCGGGGCCGAGAGGTCGGCGTCCGAGAACAGGACCGGGTCTCCCGCCGCCGCGAGCATCCCGGTCCGGACCGCGTTCCCCTTCCCGCGGTTCGGCGAGACCCGGATCACGCGCGCGCCGGCCTCCTCGGCGAGCGCGGCTGTCCGGTCCGCGCTCCCGTCGTCCACGACGATCACCTCGCCCGCCTCCCCGCGCCGGGCGAAGTAGTCCCGCACCGCCCGGACCGCGCGCGGGACCCGCTCTTCCTCGTTGTAGGCCGGGATGACGACGCTGCCCGAGGTCACGAGCGGGAGCGCCGCCACGCCCGCGCGGCGTAGCCGAGGACGAAGCCTCCGACTGCCGTCGCGAGGAGCAGCAAGGCCAGGGGCATCGAGATCCGCGCCCCCAGGAACTTCACCTGCTGCGTCTCCCAGTTCGAGATCAGGAAGATCGCCAGCGCCGCCCCGACGAGCAGGAGGAGGACGATCCGGACCCAGCTCCCGAGGGAACGGCCCTTCTCGGACTCTTCCATGGCCTACTCGACCCTCACGCCGCGGAGCACCCTCTCGAACGCGGCCGCGCCGTGGGCGACCCGGTCGGCGGGCGCCGCGAGCGCGACCGTCACCAGCCTCCGGCCGAGGAGCCCGATGGCGATCCGGTAGCCGCGTCCCTCCGACTCGAACCGCCACTCGCGCCCCGCGATCCCGCCGACCGCCGCCTCTTCCCCCGGGCCGATCCGTGCCCCCGGCCGCCTCGCGCGGAGCCTCTCCCCGAACGCCTCCGCCAGGTCGGCGAACGGGACCCGCGCCTCCTCGCTCCCGGCGGCCACCGTGATCCGGACCTCGAGCGCCTCGTTCTCGGCCGCGACGGCTGCGATCCCCGCGCCTACCGCCACCTGCCGCCACCCCTCCCCGAGGGCCGGGACGCGCAGGGCGCCCGCGGCCCACGTCGCCTCCGCGGCGGACGCCCCGCCCCTCCGGAGCCCCGCCCAGAGGTCTTCCCGGACCTCGGCGAGGGCGTCTTCCCCGCCGCCGATCACCGCCGCGACGTCGGCCCCGCGGCGCTCGACGAGGGCGACCGCGGCGCGGTCTCCGTCCTTCCACTGGAGGAGCCGGTGCCCCGGGCCGTTCTCCGCGACCGTGGATCCCGCGAGGCGGCGGCCGAGCCCGTCCGCGTAGACGCCGAAGAACTCCCCCGCGTCCGCCTCGGAATCCCACGTCGTGACGAGGAGGACGAGCGCCTCCTCCTCGTTCTTCTCGTACACCCGGTACCGGTCCCCGTCCCAGCCCTCGCTTGCGCGCCGGGCCGGCCCC
>JAKEIC010000245.1 GCA_022614695.1 Planctomycetales bacterium
GGCCGCCGCGTGAGAGCGGACGGCCTCGAGGCGGATCCCCGCGAAAGCCCCGCCGACCCCGTCGGCGAGCGCCGCCAGCTCCTCCGCGTCAGGGCACGCGGCGCGCGCCGCGGCGGCGGCGAGAAGGGTGGCCTCCTCCGTGAGTTCCGCCCAGGTCCTCCCGCACGAGGCGCACTCGATGAGGTGCGGGGCGAGGACCTCGGGGGCACGCCCGCGTCCCTCGTCGTGCAGCGCCGCCAGTTCCTCGCGCTTGTAGCAGGCCACCCGTTCTCCTGCCCGGTGTGTGGCTCCGAGGACCCCGGACACTACCGGGATTCCGTCCCATGCCGCCGAGGTCGCAACCGGCTAAGGGATAATGGGTTACGGCTCCCGAAGGCCCGGGTACTTACGGAGGACGCGGGCCGCCTTCTCCCGCGCCCGGAAGAGTGCCGTCGAGACCTGGGCCACCGGGATGCCGACCGCGGCCGAGATCTCCGCCTGCGACTTCCCCGCGTCGTAGAAGAGCCTCAGGATCTCTCGGTCGCGCGGGGGCAGCTCCGCGACGGCCCGGGCGACGGCCGCCGCGGCGTCTCGGCGCGCCGCAGCGTCCTCGGGACCCTCGGATCGGTCCCGGACCGCCGCCAACGCCTCCTCGGAAGCGGACCCCGGGCCGCGCGCCCGTCTCGTCCTCCAGGCGATCGCCGTGCGGCGGGCGATCACCCAGAGCCATGTCGTGAGGCGCGCCTCGCCGCGAAAGGAGCGCAGGAGAGCCGCCTCGTCCGCGAGGAGCTCCGCGATCACTTCGGCCGCGCAGTCCTCGATGTCGGCCGCCGCTACGGCGCCTCCGGCGCCGAGCGCCCTGCGGACCGAGGCGACGATCGTGGGGCCGCACCGATCCAGGAACCGCTGCCAGGCCTCCCCGTCGCCCCGCGCGCAGGCCGCGGCGAGTTCCTTGTCGGGGACCGGATCCGGCACGGGGGCTCGAATGGTCCGCTCGGAAGGGGTCGAGTCAAGGCGCAAGGGATTTGACACGGGACGTCAAGCCCGCTCGCATCGCGGGGGCGCCGCGAGGCGAGGGGGCTCGGGGCCCGGATCCAGGCGAAACGCGTGCCCGTCACCGGGCCGGTGCGGCCGCGGACGACCGCGGGGGGCGCCACCGGTCGTGCGCCCAGAGGTACTGCTCGGGGCACTCCCGGATGCGGGCGCCGATCCTCTCGTTCACGAGCGCGGTGAGCCTCTCGAGGTCGGAGCGAAGGTCCCGGGTCGGGGTCCACTCGATCGGCGGCTCGATCTCGATCACGTGCCCGCCTCCGGGGAGCCGCCGGATGGAGGCCGTCGCGAGCGGCGATCGCGTCCGGAGCGAGAGCATCGCCGGTGCGAGCGTGGTGAGGGCCGGTCGCCCGAGGAACGGGACCAGGACCCCGTTCTTGCTGGAGCGCTGGTCCGAGATCACGGCGACGACGTGGCCATGACGGAGGAGCGAGGCGATCTCCCCGCTCGAGCCCCGCTTGTCGAGGAGGGTGTATCCCGAGGCCTGCCGGATCTCGTAGACCCGCCGGCCGATGAGAGGGTTGTCGAGGGCTCGCGAGACGACATGGAACGGGTGTCCCAGGAGGGCGAACCCGTGGCCGGCGATCTCCCAGTTCCCGAGGTGTGCGGTGGCGATGACCAGCCCCCGCCCCGACGCGAGCGCCCGCTCGACGACCTCCGCCCCGCGGAGCTGGACCCGGCGCCGGAACCCCGGGCCCCGGAGCAGCCGGGGGCTCCGCACCATCTCGCTGGCGACCTCGCCTAGGTGCTCGAACGAGCGCCGGGCGATGTCGAAGGCCTGCGCGCGGGCTAGCCCGAGGGCGCACTCGACGTTCGCGATCGCGACGCGGCGGTGGCGGCGGTCCACGGCAAACGCGATCCGTCCGAAGAGGCGTCCGAGGCGGGCGGCCGCGCGCTCGGGGAGCGCGAGGAATACGGTCTCCCCGACGCGGGCCGCCGCGTACTCGACGAGGTTCCGGAGGGGCCCCCGCGCGTGGCGCTCGCTCATGCCCGATTCCCGACCCCCGCCACCTCCGCGAGGAGCGCCTGGGCCTCCGCGTACGCCCTCGCGGGCACCGCCCGCTTCAGGTCTTTGAGGAGCGCCGCGACTTCCTCCGGGCGGGCGCCGAGGTTCAGCGCCCCTCGCAGGTGCGCGCGGAGCTGGCGCGGGACGCGTTCGGGGACGAGGGACCCCACGGCCGCGAGCTCCCGGACGACCGGGTCGAGGCCGGGTCGCCCGAGGATCCGCCCGTAGCCCTCCTCGACCATCTGGCGGGCCAGGGCCGGATGGAGGGACCGGACGTGGGCCACGAGGGCGGCGGTGCGGGGCCCGTACACCCGCCCGCACAGGGCCTCTCCGCGCGACCGCGCCGAGTCCCGGTCCGGATCGTCGCCCGGGTCGGGAGAGGGCGGGAGTCCCGCGGCGGACTCGCGTTCCCGGAAGACGCGGAGCGCGTTGAGCGCGCGGGGAAAGCCGAGGAAGAGGTAGGTCTGCATCAGCCCCTCGGCGAGCACCGCGGCAGGGAGCTTCGCCCCCAGCCATGCGTCGCAGAGCGCGGCCAGGTCCCCGTCCCGTCCCCGAGCTGCCAGGACGCCGGCGAGGGCGAGCCCGCGGGCGAGGGCGCCCGGGGGCCGGTCGCTGGTCAGGTCGAGCATCGTCTACGCGCCGAGCGGCTCGAGGACGTAACGCCTGCCGTCCCGCCGCACCCGGCCGCACCCGGCTCCCGGGTCGTGGTCGAGGATCACGATCCAGCGTTCCGCTTCGGCCTGCGCGACGAGCCTCTCCTTGAGCCGCGAGACGTTCGCGGGGTCGAGGTCGTAGCCCATCACCCAGGGCGCGTCCAGGTGGGCGGCCGTCGGGATCAGGTCGCCGAAGTAGAAGGCCGTCTCGCCCCCGGACTTCACCTCGAGCCCCTGGTGGGCGCGCGTGTGGCCCGAGGTCACGCGGAGGCGCACGCCCGGGACGATCTCCACGTCCCCGTCCACGAGGTCGAGCAGTCCCGCGCGCGCGAGTGGCTCGAAGTCCATCGTCCGGTAGGAGCCCCGGGACCGCGGGTCGGGGGCCGTCGCGGCCTCCCACTCCTGCTTCTGGACCAGGTGCCGGGCGCGGGGGAAGACGGGCACCGCCTCGCCCGGCCGGTCGGGCGCCGGCGCCCGCCCCCACCGCGTGGCCCCTCCGGCGTGGTCGAAGTGCAAGTGGGTGAACGTGACGTGGGTGACGTCCTCGGGGCGGACTCCCGCCCCCGCGAGGCTCGCCGCGAGCCGCGGCGCCGACTCGATGCCGTAGAGCTCCCCGAAGCGGGCGTCGTGCTTCTCGCCGATGCCCGTGTCCATGAGGAGGCAGGTCCCGCGGGTGCGCACGAGGATCGGCCGGAGAGCGAGCCGGATCCGGTTCTGCGCGTCGGCTGAGATCCGTTTCTCCCAGGCGGGCTTCGGGACGATCCCGAACATCGCCCCGCCGTCCAGGCGGAACGCGCCGTCGGAGAGCGGGATCACCTCGACGTCGCCGATCTTCACGCGGAGGTACTCTATGGACCGCTCGCGGGGCGCGACGCCCATGGGGGCGGGCCCTCGGCGAAGAGCGCTCCCGGGTCCACCCACCCACGGACGCCGTCGCCCTCGAGGAAGACCCAGCTTCCCGGAGTTCCCGCCCTCTTCGCCAGGGCCTCGGCGTCGTAGTACCCTCGCGCGAGCATCGCCTCGTCCACGAGCGGCCCCGTGGCCGCGATCGAGTCGCTTCCGTGGGATTCTCCGGAGACGGCCGCGGCCGAGTGCCAGCCGCGACGGGGCCCGTCGTCGGGAAGGCGGCGGAACTCGCCGAGAGGGACGATCGCGTGCGTGACCGATTCCGGAAGGGGCGCGCCCTCGTACCGGAGATCGCCCAGGAGCACGTCGAGCGTCGTGCCGGGGTGGCGGGCCCGGCGCAGGAGATGTTGCCAGCCCTCGCCCGTGCCGGGGCCGCCGGAGCAGCCGAGGGCGGCGGCGAGAAGGAGGAGGGTGAGGGACTTCATCGGGGCCGCGAGCCGGTGGCCTCGGGAACGGAACCGGGAGCGGGAAGCGGCGCGGTCCCGTCGTTCACGCCCCGTTGCACCTCCCGCGGGATGTACTTGTCGAGGAGGAGCGAGAGCGCGTTCGACTCGCGGATGAGGGCGCGCGCCGCCACCATCCTCTGCACCTGGTTCGTCCCCTCGTAGATCTGCGTGATCTTCGCGTCGCGCATGTACTTCTCGATCGGGTAGTCGCGCATGTAGCCGTAGCCGCCGAAGCACTGGACGGCGAGGGTCGTGACCTCCATGGCGGCGTCGGTCGCGAAGAACTTTCCGAGCGACGAGAGCTTCGTGACGTCGGGCGCTCCGCTGTCCACCGCGCTGGCGCTCGCGTAGACGAGCCAGCGGGCCGCCTCGACCTTCGCCGCCATGTCGGCGAGCATCTGCTGGACCATCTGGAAGGACGAGATCGCCTGGCCGAACTGCTGGCGGCGGCACGTGTAGACCTGCGCGAACTCGAGCGCCCCCTGCGCGCAGCCGACCCCCTGGGCCGCGACCCCGGGCCGCGATCGGTCGAGGGTCATCATGGCGTGCTTGAAGCCGAGCCCCGGAGTCCCCCCGAGCAGGTTCTCCTTCGGGACGCGGACCCCCTCGAAGACCGTCTCGACCACCGGCACCGCGCGGATCCCCATCTTGTCCTCGACCTTCCCGATCGAGAAGCCCTTCATGCCCTTCTCGACGATCAGAGCGCTGATGCGGCGTGACTTGGACTCCGGGTCCGTCACCGCGAAGACGGTGTAGATGTCCGCCGCCCCGCCGTTCGTCGTCCACTTCTTCTCGCCGGTGACGAGGTAGTCCGGCCCGTCGGCCGCGGCGCTCGTGTGCATTCCGCCCGCGTCGCTCCCGGCGAACTTCTCGGAGAGGCAGAAGGCGATGAGCTTCTCTCCCCGGGCGATCGCGGGGAGAAACCGCTTCTTCTGCTCCTCGGTCCCGGCCACCACGATCGGCATCGAGCCGAGGGCGTTCACGGCGAAGAGCACCCCGATCCCGCCGCAGGCGCGGGAAAGCTCCTCGACCACGATGCAGAGGTCCAGGATCGAGCCCGACTCGCCGCCGTACTCGGGCGGGATGAAGACCTTCATGAGGCCCGCGTCGGCGATGGCCTTCTTGATCTCCCACGGGTACTCCTGGAGCCGGTCGTACTTCGCCGCGAGGGGGCGGACCACCTCCTCGGCGACCTTCCGCGCCCGCTCGCGCCACTTCAGGTTCTCGGGTGACAGCTGGACGGCCACGCGCCTACCCTCCCTCCTCGAACCTCCCCAGCACGTGCCGGGCGATCACGATCCTCTGGATCTCCGATGTCCCCTCGCCGATCTCGCAGAGCTTGGCGTCGCGGTAGAACCTCTCGACCGGGTACTCGTTCACGAAGCCGTATCCCCCGTAGACCTGGATGGCGCTGTGGGTCGCGCGCATCGCGACCTCCGAGGAAAAGAGCTTGGCCATCGCGCCCTCGGCCGTGTGCGGCTTCCCCTCGTCCTTCAACTTCGCGGCGGAGTAGACCAGGAGCCGCGCGGCCCGGACCTCGGTCGCCATGTCGGCGATCATGTTGCCGACGGCCTGGAACGAGCCGATCGGCTGCCCGAAGGCCTTCCGCTCGCGGGCGTGGGCGGTGGCCGCCTCGAGCGCTCCCTGCGCGATCCCGACGCCGAGCGCGCCGATGCTGATGCGGCCCGCGTCGAGGGTCTTCATGAAGACTTGGAAGCCCTGGTGCTCGGGCGCGAGACGGTTCTCGACGGGGACCTCCACGTCCTGGAAGTAGAGTTCCGCCCAGTCGGAGCCGCGCATCCCGAGCTTCTCCTTCCCCTTCTGGACCGTGAAGCCCTTCCAGCCCTTCTCGAGGACGAACGCGCTGATCCCGCGGGAGCCCTGCGCCGACGGGTCGGACTTCGCCGAGACCACGAAGGAATCGGCGTACGTGCCGTTCGTGATGAAGGTCTTCGAGCCGTTCAGGATGTAGCGGTCCCCCTTGCGAATGGCCGTCGTGCGCGTGCCGCCCGCGTCCGAGCCGGCGTTCGGCTCGGTGAGCCCATAGGCGCCGATCTTCCGGCCGCCCGCGAGGTCGGGGATGTACCGCCGCTTCGTCGCCTCGCTCCCGAACCCGTAGATCGGCCACGTGCCGAGCGAGTAGTGGGCCGCGAGCGTGAGGGCGGTCGAGGCGCAGACCCGGGCCAGCTCCTCCATGGCGAGGACGTACGAGAGGTAGTCGGCTCCCGCCCCCCCGTACTCCTCCGGGAGCGGGATCGCGAGGAGCCCCAGCTCCGCCATCCTCCTGAAGGTCTCGACCGGGAACCTCTGGGTGCGGTCAATCTCCGCGGCCTTCGGCGCGACCTCCTTCTCCGCGAACTCGCGAACGGTCGCGCGGATCATCTCTTGCGTCTCGGATAGCTCGAGCACGGCGAGCCGCTGATTCTACGGGGGACCACGGAGGGCGTAAAGGTTGGCATCGCAGGGGCTTCGCCACCGCACCCCGGTGCGAATCGGCTAGACTCCCGCCCGTCGTGTGGCGCTTCGCCTACAGGAATCTCCGGGTCCGCAAGGTGCGGACCGGCCTCTCGTTCCTCGGGCTGGCGGTGGCGGTCGCCGGCGTGATCGGGCTCGTCTCGCTCTCGGCCGGGATCCGGGAGGTGCTCCGTTCGAGCCTCTCGCTCATCGGGGCCGTCGGCGTCATCCGCGAGAAGACCATGGACCCGATCTTCTCCTCGATCCCGGAGACCCACCTCGAGGCGGTGAGGGTGCTCCCGGAGGTCCGCGGCGCCGCCGCCGAGGTCTGGATCCTCGCCGCCAACGTGGAGGGCGTGGCGACGCTCACGAAGAGCCTCTTCTCGGCAGCCGCCATCGGCGGGGTGGAGCCAGAGGGGAGCCGCACCCTGCGGGGCGGCGGGTTCTACCGCCGCCACCTGGTCGAGGGCCGGTGGATCGAGCCCGGGGACGAGTTGCGAGACCCTCCTCCGGTGGCCGTCTCGCGGAAGCTCACGCACGAGTACGGCAAGCGTCTCGGGGACCCGATCCGGATCAACGGCAAGCAATTCGAGGTCGTCGGGATCTACCACACGGGCTCGCTCTTCCTCGACCAGGGATTCATCGCGCCGTTCGAGGTGGTGCGGAAGCTCTCAGGGAAAGCGCCGGGGCTCGTCTCGAACCTCCAGGTGGATCCGATGGACACGTCCGAGGCGGGCTTCGAGGCGGCGGCCCACGCGATCGAGCGGGCGTGCCCCGGGGTCGAGGCGCTCACGCCCCGGAGGTGGCTCGAGCACGTCGGGGGACTCCTCGGGACGATGGACGTCTTCCTCGTGGCCGTCTCCTCGTTCGCGTTCGTCGTGGGCGCGATCGGGGTCGTGAACACGATGCTCATGAGCGTCTCGGAGCGTGTGCGGGAATTCGGGATCCTCAAAGCCGTCGGCTGGACCCGCGGGGATGTGGCTCGGCTGATCGTCGTGGAAGCCGCCGGACTGGGCGTGGCCGGCGGGATCGTCGGCGCGGGGCTCGGCCTCGCGGTCGTCGAGATCCTCGGTGGCCTACTTCCATTCGAGCCGCTCGCGACCCCGTGGGTGATCGGCGCCGGGGCGGGAGGCGCCCTCGGGCTCGCCGTGGCGGGCGGGCTCTACCCTGCCTGGCGGGCCGCCAGCCTCGATCCGGTGAGAGCGATCCGGTACGAATGATCCGCACGGTCGGGCTCACGAAGCGCTACCGGAACGGCCCCCACGAGATCGTGCCCGTGCGCGACGTGTCGCTCGAGATCGCCTCCGGCCAGATCGTCTTCGTGGTCGGACCCTCGGGGTCCGGGAAGTCCACGCTCCTGAACCTGCTCGGGGCACTCGACACCCCTACCGAGGGACGCGTCGAGGTCGGGGGGTGCGACCTGGGCGTGCTCACGGACCGCCAACGGGCGCTCTTCCGGCGCGAGGCGATCGGGTTCGTCTTCCAGACCTACAACCTGCTCCCACCCTTCTCGGCCCTCGAGAACGTCTGCGTGCCCCTCCTCCCC
>JAKEIC010000246.1 GCA_022614695.1 Planctomycetales bacterium
ACGCCGCGAACGGGAGGAGGAGCGCCGCGCGGAGGTGCCCCGCCCGGGCGAAGGCGACCGCGCCGGTGCCCGCGACGAGGAGGTTCAGGACCAGCGCGCCAGGAGCCGCGTCCTGCGCCGCGACGCCCGCGAGCGCGAGCACGGCCAAGTATCCCGACGCGCCCCCGTGCCCGACGGAGGCGTAGAGGGCGGCGACGAGGGCGACCGCCGCAAGGAGGACGGGTAGGTGTGGGAGATCGGTCATCGCGAGCGGGGGCTCCGCCCCCGCACCCCCGAGGAACCTACTCCGCCGCCTCGGGCGGGCCGGCGGCGCCGGCCAGGTCCTGCGGGCGGATCTTCTCCGGGTCGAACTTCTTCGCCTCGGCGGCCATCCTGGCGATGCAGGCGTCGAACTCCATCGTCGCCCCCCTCCGGAACCGGAGCGGGTTCAGCCGCGCGACGACGAAGACCCGGAGGTAGGGGCTCTGCATCCCCTTCTTCCGGAGCGCTTCGACGAGGGCGACGACCGTCTCGTCGAGGGCGAGCAGGGCGTCGGCCCTCTCCTCCCGGACCTTCAGCGCCTTCGGGAGCTTCTGGTCGAGGAACGAGTCCACGCGCCGGAGCAGCGAGTGGTAGGCGCCTCCCGCGAACCGCCCCTTCTTCTCATAGCAGGCCCCGAGAGTCGCGAAGGCCGCCTCCTCGAATTCGAGCGCGTAGGAGGACTCGTCCCGACCGCCTCGGCCGTCGAGCCCGGCGAGAGCCCGGTACATGCGGATCACCTCCAGCGACTTCTCGCGGAGGTTGTGGGCCTTCTCCACGTTGAGCGCGAGGATCTGGTAGGCGACCTCGGGCTCGGGGACGAGGAGGGCCGTGATCGTCTTCGCGCCGAGGGACCGGAGGGCCCCGAGCCGGTGGTGGCCGTTGGGGGTGAGGTAGGCCCCCGGCCCCTCCCTCATCGCGATGATCGGGTCGAGGAAGCGGCCTGTCTTCGAGATGACGTTCGCGAGCCTCGCCACGTGGGTCTCCGAGAGGTCGCGCTGGAACTTCGTGGGGGAGACCTTCTCGAGGGGCAGCGCCGCGAGCAGGAGCCACCGGCCCCCGAGAGGGTCCCGGTAGGCGGCGACCGGCGCGCCGCCGTCCGCGGAGACCGACTCGGCAAGGTCCCGCACTTCCTTCGGAGCGGACTCGATCCCGGCCGAAACGGCCTTCGGCTCGAGCCCGACCGAGCCGGCCGCGGCGGCGCCCTTCTTCCGTCTCCGGGCCCCGGGCTTCCCGGCCATCAGGCTCCTCCCGCGGCGACCGCCGGCACGCCGTTCGGGGCCGCGTCGCGCCGGAAGAGCGCCCGGAAGACGTGGCCCGCGATGGCCGGGTTCTCGCGGAGCCTTCTCACGCTGTAGGCGTACCACTCGGGCCCGAACGGGACATAGATCCGGAGCCGGTGGCCGTCCCGCCGCACCATCCGCCAGAGGTCGGGCCGGACGCCGAGGAGCATCTGGAACTCGTACCCGTCCCGGGGGACCCGCAGGCGATCGAGGACTCTGTAGGCCTCGTAGATCAGCCTCTCGTCGTGGGTGGCGATCCCCACGTGGGAGCCCGAAGCCAGGAGCTCCTCGAGGAGGACGGCGTAGTTCCGGTTGATCAGCTCCCCGTCCGTGTAGGCGACCTCGTGCGGCTCGACGTAGATCCCCTTGCAGAGGCGCACGCGCGGCTTCAGCGCCGCGAGCGCCCGGACGTCGGCGAGGGTCCGCCGGAGCCTCGCCTGGAGGACGATCCCGACGTTTTCGTGCTCGCGCCGGAGTTCCCGGTACGCGTCGAGGGTCGCGTCGGTGCAGGAGGACGACTCCATGTCGAGCCTGACGAAGATCCCGCGCGACCGGGCGTCCAGGACCAGGGCGCGGATGTTCTCGAGGAAGAGAGCCCGATCGAGCAGGAGCCCGATCTGGGTGGGCTTCACCGAGAGGTTCGCGTCGAGCTTCCTCTCGGAGATCGCGCGGAGGATGTCGAGGCTCCCCTGAGTGGCCGGCCGCGTCTCCTCGGGCCGCTCGGCGTGCTCCCCCAGCAGGTTGAGCGTCGCCGAGAGCCCGTCGCGGTTCAGCCCCTGGACCGCCGCGACGGCGCTCTCGAGGCTCTCGCCGCCGAGGTAGCGCCGCGCCACGCGGCCGACGATCGGCTTCGGGACGAGGGGGAGGAGCGCGGCGAGGGAGCGGTCGAGAGCGCCCATCCGGCCGACATCCTACCCGGCGACGGGCGGCGGGATCTCCGCCGCGGCCCGGAGGCAGCCGGCGAGCGTGGGCTCCGCCACGGGGCACGGCCACCAGGCGCCGCCTTCGCGGCGGGCGAAGAGGTGCCACCGCTCGGCGACGGCGTCGAACCGGATCTGGGCCGCCTCGCGCACCTCGACGACCGTGCCTCCGGTCGGACGTCGGCGCTCCTCGAGCGTGATCGAGGAGCCACGCACGTTCCAGACCCACGAGACCCGGTCCTGCTCCGCCGCCGGCACGCGCTCGCGGCAGAAGGCGTCGGCGGCCGAGACCATTGTCCGCGCTGCCAACGGCGTTGTTGGCCCGGCCTGAGTTATTATCTTCCTGGTTTTTGTTCTCACTGTCGCGCCTGGCTGGGAAGACAAGGCCATCAGCCAGTAGCGGAGGCGGAGGCGCTGCTTACCGC
>JAKEIC010000247.1 GCA_022614695.1 Planctomycetales bacterium
CCGCACCCCGATCCGCCGCTCAGGGTTGAGCCGAGCCTCCTGCGAGTGCCACACGCCCATCTCGAAGAACTTCGCGAGGAGGGTGAGCGGGTCGCCGGGGGCCGGGTGGTTCACCCAGGTGTTCCCGACCAGCAGGAACCGGTACCCGGCGCGCCGGACCCGGAAGAAGAACTCCGTGTCCACGCCCCGGAAGAGCCCCTCGTGGAAGCGGCCGACCTCGTCGAAGACGCTCCGCCGGATCGCGCAGCACGTGGTCGTCACGTCCGAGAAGCCGTAGGCGTCGGTCGCGGGGTTGCTCTCGACGTCGGCAGGGACCACGGGGTGCGTGATCCGCGGGATCTCGCGCGCGGCCCACCGCTGGAACCAGGAGGCGCCCGAGGGCAGCACCTTCGACGTTCCCGTCACCCCGAGCCGCTCGGCTCCCGGCGCCGAGAACGGCGCCACGAGACGCGCGATCACCCCCGGGTCGCCGAGGGTCGCGTCGTCGTCCACGAAGACGAGCACGTCCCCGCTCGCGCGGGCCGCCCCGAGGTTGCGGGCCCGGCCCGAGGGCCGGATCCCCTCGACGACCTGGAGGTCCGAGGGCGCGAGCGTCTGCTCGCGGACGCTCGCGAGCAGCCTCTCGACCCGCCCGCGCAGCGTGGGAATGACGAGGGAGACGCGGGGCGAGTCGGGCATCGGTGGCGCCGGGGCGCAGGTCCCGGGGGGATCGGCGGCGGAGGATAGCAGCCGGCCCGGCCGGTGTAAACGCGCGGGGCCGCCGCGTATCATCGCGCCGTCATGGAGTTCGTCCCGGCCGTCCTCCGCCGGAACGTCCGCCGCACGCGCGCCACGGAGCTCCTCGCGATCGCGGGGCGGCTCCTTGCCTACGCGACGCTCGGCGCGCTCCGCCGCCTCCTCCTCCCCCGCGCCTCCCCCGACCCCCGCGCGGTCCGCGCGCGGCTCCCGTGGCCGGGGCGCTAGCCCGTGCTCATCCTCGGCCTCTCCGCCTTCGCGCACGACTCCGCCGCCGCGCTGTTCCGGGACGGGGAGATCGCCTGCATGGCCGAGGAGGAGCGCTGGAACCGCGAGAAGCACACCGGGGCGTTCCCCCTCGGGGCGATCGGCTCGTGCCTCGCCGAGGCCGGCGTCGCGGCGGGCGCGGTGGACCGAGTCGCCTTCTTCCTCCGGCCCGACCTCGTCGGCGCGCGCCTCGACGCGGTCGCGCGCGACTTCTGGCCCCGCTCGGCCCTGGCGACCGCGCGCGGCGGGGCGCTCCTCGCGGCTCTCGAGCCGCGGCTGCGCGCCGGGCTCGCCGAGGCGGGGATCGGGGCGCCCGTCGCGTTCGTCGAGCACCACCTCGCCCACGCGGCGAGCGCCTTCCTCCTCTCCCCCTTCGAGCGGGCGGCGATCCTGACGGCCGACGGGAAGGGGGAGTGGTCCTCGACGACGCTGGGACGCGGCGAGGGGACCCGCGTCTCGATCCACGAGGAGATCCTCTTCCCCCACTCCCTCGGCTACCTCTACTCGGTCGTGACGAAGTGGCTCGGGTTCCACCCGTGGGGCGGCGAGGGGAAGGTCCAGGGCCTCGCGGCGTACGGCGAGCCGCGGTTCGTCCCCGAACTCCGGCGGCTGCTCCTCCCGAACGAGGACGGCTCGTTCCGGCTGGACCTCCAGTTCTTCCGCCACCACCTCGGGCTCCCGTGGATCTCCCGGCCGCTCGCGCGGCTCCTCGGCCCTCCCCGCTCGCCGGACGCGCCGCTCGAGCAGCGACACGAGGACGTGGCGGCCTCGCTGCAGGCGGTCCTCGAGGAGGCGCTCCTGCGGCTCGCGACGCGGCTGCGGGCGGTCTCGGGGGAGCCCCGCCTCTGCTGCGCCGGGGGGGTCTTCCTGAACAGCACGTCGAACGCGAGGCTCCGGGACTCCGGGATCTACGAGGACGTCTTCGTCCAGCCCGTCTCCCACGACGCGGGCGCGGCGCTCGGCGCGGCGCTCGCGGTCCACGCGGAGGAGGGCGGGGCGAGGCCCGCGCCGCTCGCGGAGCTGACCCTCGGCCCGGCGCTCTCGGACGACGAGGCCGCGCGGGCGCTCGTCGGAAGCGGCCTCGAGGTGACGCGCTGCGAAGACCCGACCGAGCCGGCCGCGCGCCTCCTCGCCGAGGGCCGCGTGATCGGGTGGGTCCAGGGCCGCCTCGAGGTGGGCCCCCGGGCGCTGGGCGCGCGCAGCATCCTCGCGGACCCCCGCCGCGCCGAGATGAAGGACCTCGTGAACGAGCGCGTGAAGAAGCGGGAGCCCTTCCGCCCCTTCGCCCCCGCCGTCCTCGCCGAGAAGTGCGCGGAGTGGTTCGAGCGCCCCGGCCCGTTCCCGTGGATGATCGTCTGCGTCCCCGTCCGCCGCGACCGCCGCGCGCAGATCCCCGCCGTGGTCCACCAGGACGGCACCGCCCGGGTCCAGACCGTGGACGCGCGCACCCAGCCGCTCTTCCACCGCCTGATCTCCCGTTTCGAGGCGGCGACCGGCGTCCCCGTGCTCCTCAACACCTCCTTCAACCTACGGGGCGAACCGATGGTCCGCGGCGCCGAGGACGCGGTTTCGTGCATGCTCCGCACCGACCTCGAACATCTCTTCGTGGGGGGCTGGTGGGCGCGGAAGCCCCGCGCGCCGGCGCCTTGAGGGCGGGGGGAGACCATGGAGACCGACAGCGCCGTCGTCCGAGCGATCCGAAGGGTCTGGAAGGGCGTGCCCACGATGGAGGGGGCCGGCGTCCGGCTCCGGCGGGTCTTCGGGTTCCACGACACCGCCGACACCGACCCGTTCCTCCTCCTCGACGACTTCCGCTCCGAGAACCCCGACGACTTCCGGCGCGGGTTCCCGTGGCACCCCCACCGGGGGATCGAGACCGTCACGTACGTCCTCGAGGGCGACGTGGAGCACCAGGACAGCCTCGGGAACGCCGGGGTGATCTCGTCCGGCGACGTCCAGTGGATGACCGCCGGGGGCGGGATCGTCCACCAGGAGATGCCGAAGGGCGACGGCCGGGGGCGGATGTTCGGGTTCCAGCTCTGGGCGAACCTCCCCGCCTCGGAGAAGCTCCGGACCCCGCGCTACCGCGAGGTGAAGCAGGCCCAGATCCCGGTGGTCCGGACGCCCGGCGGCGCCACGGTGCGCGTCGTTGCGGGCACGGTCGAGGGGGTCGAGGGGCCCTTAACGAACGGGCGCGAGATCGTCACGTC
>JAKEIC010000248.1 GCA_022614695.1 Planctomycetales bacterium
CGGCCGCCGCCCGGGGACACGACGGCGTCGTCTGGGGGCCCTGGATCCCGATGGCCCGGGCCGAGGCGTGGGGAGGCCGGTTCGGGTACGTCGCGAGCCGTCTCGACCCGCGGGACGACTACTCGGTGGGCCTCTGGTGGCGGGTGGGGCCCGGCGGGCTCTTCGACTTCGGGCGCGCGGCCCGCGCGGCGGCCGACGTGCGAGCCGCCGAGTGGCAGGAGGCGGGCTGGCGTGAGCGCGTCGCCGGCGAGGTGCTCGCGGCCGCGGCCGAGGCGGAATCGCGCCGGCGCCAGGTCGCGGTCGCCGCCGAGGAGGTCCGCGACGCCGGGGAGGCTCTGCGCCTCCACGAGGAGCGCGACCGTCTCGGCGTCTCGGTGCCCCTCGAGACGATCCAGGCCGAGGAAGCGCTCACCCGGGCCCGCCTCGACGACGTCCAGTCCGCCGCCGCCTTCACGCGGGCCCAGTTCCGGCTCTGGGTCGCGTCCGGCGCGAGCCTCGCCGAGTCTCCCGCCAGAGGCGCAGGCGGCTAGAACCCCACCATCAGGTACACGTCCACCCGGTTGGCGGTGCCCTGCCCCATCCGGGCGCCGGCGGCGGTCCTGTGATACCGCGTGTTCCACCAGATCCAGTCGGCGCCGAACTCCACGCCCTTCCCGAGGTCCAGGCGGTTCGCGACGTAGGCGGTCCGGTTCAGGGTCCTTCCCGCCGTGGCCTGGGTGGCGCCTGTCGGCACCTCGTCGTTCTCGGGGTCGTCCACGGTCGCGCCGAGCCCGATCCTGTGGAAGGAGAACGTCCGCACCTCGAGCTCCGCCCAGCCCCCGCGCGCCGTGATCTCGCGTCCCGTGGTCGCGTTCACGCCCTGGCCGATCCCCCCCCGGATGTCCGAGAGGTTCCGGCCCGCCCACGCCTCCGCGCGCAGGAAGATCCCGGGCGTGAACGGGACGACCAGGTCCACGGCGACGGCCTCGCTCCGGAAGTGCCTCTCGCCCCGGGTCCCGATGGGGAACCGGGTCCTCTCCCAGCCCTCGTGGTAGGCCACCCCCAGCTCCGCCGCCTTCTTCTTGTCCGGCCAGGGCATCCACGAGACCGCCACCCGGCCCTCGACGGAAGGCCGGCCCGAGGCCTGGCCGTCGGGCTGGCTGTCGGTGAGGGGAGCGACGCCGTCCAGGTTCTTCTGGTCCACCGCGCCGGTGAGGAGCCAGGCGACCGCCGTCGAGACGCCGAAGGAGCCGCGCAGGGTCTTCCAGGTGAGCCGGGCCTGGGGCGCGCGGTCGCCCGCGTTCCCCGCGTTCCACATGACGAGGTCGGAGTTCACGAGGGGGAAGAGGGGCGAGAGGTTCTGCCAGAACTGGCCGAACAGGACCGAGGTCTCGAAGTCGGGCCACTCGATCTGCGCGAACGCGTGGCGGATGCGCGGGACGGCGCGGGACTCCGTCGAGACGTTCGCGTTGTAGAAGTCAATCTCGAGGAGGCCGGTCGGGATCGCCCCGAAGAGGTCCGTGAGGGGCTTCCCCTCCACCTTCACGCCGAGCCGAGAGAGGCGGGGATGGAAGATCAGGTCCTCGTCGTTCAGTCGCGCGCCGGTCGAGCGGGCCTCGGTGAGGACCCACTGCGGGAACACGGCGTTGTCCATGCGGGAGTCGTCGTACTCGACGTCGCCCCGCAGGAACCCGTAGAGGGTGACCTTCGCGGGGCCGACGACGAGGACCGCCGGCCCCGGGGCCTTCTCCCCGGCGGTCTCGGCCGGCTTCGCTTCCTCCACCGGCCGGAAGGCGACGGGCGGCTCCTGCGGCTTCGGGGGGGGCGCGTCCTGCGCGGCGGCGGCGGCGGCGAGGGCGAGGACGAGCGCGGCGGAGCCGAAGGCGTTCATCAGGCCATTAACCGCCGCGGGATCGGGAATCCCGCGGGACGGGGACCCGATACCGGACCGCGTCCTCATCGGCCGCTCACCGTCGCGATCCCCGAGCCGAGAGCCGGGAGCCAGACGCTGAAGACGCTCCCCACGCCCGGGGTGCTCGTGAGCCCCACGCGCCCCCCGTGGACCTGCGCGATGTGCTTCACGATCGCGAGCCCCAGCCCGGTCCCGCCCATCTCGCGCGAGCGCGACTTGTCCACACGGTAGAACCGCTCGAAGACCCGCGGCTGATCCTCGGCGGGGATCCCGATGCCCGTGTCCGAGACGAGCAGCCGCGCCTCCCCCCCCTCGCGGCGGGTCTCCACGGTCACGCGGCCGCCGCCGGGCGTGTACTTGATGGCGTTGTCGAGGAGGTTGTTCACCGCCCGTTCGATGAGGTGGGCGTCCCCCTGGACGGCGATCCCCTCCCCGCCCGGGAGCCTCTCGAGCGAGACGCCCTTCTTCCGCGCGGCCTCGGCGAACGTCCCGACCGACGGCTCGATGACGGCGCGCAAGACCACGCGTTCGCGCGTGGGCGGGGCCTCGGTCGCCTCGAGGCGGGAGAGCTGGAGCAGGTCGTCCACGAGGTTCGTGAGCTGGCCCACGTGCTTCTCGATGATCTTGAGGAACCGCTCGGCGTTCGCGGCGTCCCCGAGGGCGCCGTCCTGGAGCGTCTCGACGTAGCCGCGGATCGCCGCGAGGGGGGTCCGGATCTCGTGCGACACGTTCGCGACGAAGTCCTTCCGGACGGTCTCGAGGCGCTTCACGCGGGTCACGTCGGTGAGGACGACGACGGCCCCCGACGCGCCGCCGCCGGCCCGGAACGGGGCCCCGGAGGCCTGCACGAACCGGTCCCCGACGGGCACGGGGTCCGGCAGCTCGGCGGCCTTCCCGTCCCGGAGGATCCCCGAGACGAGGCCCTCGAGCGGCGCGACCGGGCAGATCTCGCGCAGCGGCTTCCCCTCCCCGAAGGTCCCCGCGGGCACGCCGAGGATCCGGAGGGCGGGGCCGTTCGCGAGGAGCACCTCGCCCCGGGGATCCACGGCGAGCACTCCCTCCGTGACGCTCGCGAGGATCGCCTCGAGGGTCGCCGGCGTGCGGGGGGGCTTCTGGGCGCCGGGCATCTCACTCCTCCCGGAACCGGTACCCGACCCCGCGCACGGTCTCGATCGCCTCGCCGCGGGCGCCGAGCTTTCGGCGCAGGCTCGCGACGTGCACGTCCACGGTGCGGTCCTCGGCCGCCGCGCCGGGTCCGCGCGCCTCGGCGAGCAGCTGGTTCCGCGTGAAGACCCGCCCCGGCCGGGAGGCGAGCACGTAGAGGAGCCGGAACTCCGTGGCGGTGAGGTCGAGGGGCTTCCCCCGCACGGTCGTCTGGTGCCGCTCCGGGTCTATCTCCACGTCCTCGCGCACGAGACGGCCCGAGGGGGACCGGGCCGCCGCCCCGGCCCGCCGGAGCACGGTCTTCACGCGGGCGATCACCTCGCGCGGGCTGAAGGGCTTCGTCACGTAGTCGTCGGCCCCGGCCTCGAGTCCCTCGACGACGTCGTTCTCGTCGGCGCGGGCCGTGAGCATGATGATCGGGGTCCCGGAGGTCTCGGACGCCTTCCGGAGCGCGCGGCAGACCGCGATCCCGTCCATGCCCGGAAGCATCAGGTCGAGGAGGACCAGGTCGGGCTTGCGGGTCCGCGCGAGGGCGAGCGCCTTCTCGCCGTCGCTCGCCGTGAGCACGCTCATCCCCGCGCGCCCGAGGTTGTAGGCGAGCAGCCCGAGCATGTCGGGGTCGTCGTCCACGACGAGGAGGAGCATGGGGCGGGCGAGTGTACACTCCCCCGAACCATGGGCGAGCCCCTCACGCCCGTCGAGTGCGAGAAGGTGATGCTCGTGCGCGGGCGCTTCGCGCTCATCTGGCGCTGCCCCTGGTGCGGGTCGAGGCAGGAGACCTTCACCGACCCGCCGGAGAAGGGCCCGATTCCCGGCCTCCCCGCGACGTGCCGCAAGTGCGGCCGGAGCTTCCGGCTCGGGCCGCCCGAGGGAGAGTACGAGGGTCGGCGGAAGCGGTAGAGGGGCCCGCCCCGCCTCGCATCGGCGCCGCCCTCGGGGACCCGGGGCTCGCTCCCGGTCGCGGGGGCGTGGCCACCGGTGAGGCCCCTGCGACAGGTCGCTCTCCCCGGGTCCCGTCGGTCGGCGCCTCCGGTACCGTCGTCGGCTGCGGAAAGCGCCCGGCGAGCGGGCACGGGAGCGGGGGCGGGGATCGGCTAGAATGACCGGCGAGGCGCGATCCTTGCCCCGCATCTACCTCGACCACAACGCGACGACGCCGGTGGACCCGCGGGTCCTCGAGGCGATGCTCCCCTTCTTCCGCGAGAAGTTCGGGAACGCGGCCAGCAAGAGCCACTCGTTCGGCTGGGAGGCCGAGGACGCGGTCGAGGCCGCCCGCGCGCAGGTGGCGGCGCTCATCGGGGCCGAGCCCAAGGAGGTCGTCTTCACGAGCGGGGCGACGGAGGCCGACAACCTCGCGATCAAGGGAGTGTGCGAGGCGTACGCCGAGAACGGGAACCACGTGGTCACGGGCGCGATGGAGCACAACGCGGTGCTCGACACGTGCCGCGCGCTCGGGAGGCGCGGGGTCGAGGTCACCGTCCTCCCGGTCGGGCGCGACGGCATCGTGGACCCCGACGCGGTCGCGCGGGCGATCGGTCCCCGGACGGTCCTCGTCTCGATCATGGCCGCGAACAACGAGATCGGGACCCTGCAGCCCGTCGCCGAGATCGGGCGGATCGCGAAGGAGCGCGGGGTCCTCTTCCACTCGGACGCGGCGCAGGCCGCGGGGAAGGTCCCGCTCGACGTCGGGGCCGCGGGCGTGGACCTCCTCTCGATCTCGGCGCACAAGATCTACGGGCCGAAGGGGGTGGGGGCCCTCTACGTCCGGCGCCGGGATCCCCGGGTGAAGCTCGCGGCGCAGGTGGACGGCGGCGGCCACGAACGAGGGCTCCGGTCGGGGACGCTGCCGGTCCCGCTGATCGTCGGGTTCGGGAAGGCGTGCGAGTTCGCGGGGAGCGAGCTGCGGGAGGAGGCCGCGAGGCTGCGGCGCCTCCGGGACCGGCTCCACCGCGGGATCGTCTCGCGGCTCGACGGGGTGACCCTGAACGGGCACGTCGAGAAGCGCCTGCCGGGCACCTTGAGCCTCGCCTTCGCGGGCGTCGAGGGCGAGGGAGTGATGATGGGGATGAAGGACGTGGCGGTCTCGTCGGGGGCCGCGTGCACGTCGGCCTCGATCGAGCCGAGCCACGTTCTCCTCGCGCTCGGGATCGGCGAGGACGCGGCGCGGTCGTCGCTACGGTTCGGGCTCGGCCGGTCCACCACCGAGGCCGAGGTGGACGCAGCGATCGAGGCGGTGGTCGCGTCGGTGACGCGGCTGCGCGAGGCCTCGAAGCCTCCCCGGACGAGACCAAAGCCGACCGAGGCGGTATCCTAGGGTCACCATGGCCGAGACGGAGAAGCGGATCGCCGAGCACTTCGAGAAGCCGAGGAACGTCGGCTCCCTCCCGACCGACGACCCGCAGGTCGGCACCGGCACCGTCGGCGCTCCCGAGTGCGGGGACGTGATGCGTCTCCAGCTCAAGGTGAACGCCGAGGGCGTGATCGAGGACGCGCGGTTCAAGACCTACGGCTGCGGCTCGGCGATCGCGTCTTCCTCCTACGTGACGGAGCTGATCAAGGGGAAGACCCTCGACGAGGCCGGGAAGGTGAAGAACACCGAGATCATGGAGGAGCTGTCGCTCCCCCCGGTGAAGGTCCACTGCTCGATGCTCGCCGAGGACGCGGTGAAGGCGGCGATCGCGGACTACCGGCGGAAGAAGGGGCTCGACGCGGCGAAGGATTGACGTGGCGATCACCATCAGCCCCGAGGCGGCCGAGAAGCTCAAGGCGGCGATCCCGCCCGAGAGGGCGGCCGAGGGCGCGGTGCTCCGGATCGTCGTCCAGGGCGGCGGTTGCGCGGGGCTCAGCTACAAGATGGACTTCGACCGCCCGCGGGAGCGCGACAAGGTCTTCGAGGCGAACGGGGTGAAGGTCGTCGTGGACCCGAAGAGCTACTTCTACGTGAACGGGAGCGAGCTGACGTACAAGGTCGCCCTCACGGGCTCGGGGTTCACGCTGACGAACCCGAACGTGAAGGGCACCTGCGGGTGCGGGGTGAGCTTCCAGGTCTAGTTTTTCGCTTCGCGAAAAACTAGTGGGCCGGGGGCGTCTCGCCGCGGGCGTGGACGACCAGGCCCCCGTGCGGGGTGAGGGTGCAGCGGTCCCCTTGGGACCAGGCCCCCGCGTGGCGCGAGAAGAACGCGGCGGCGTAGCGCGAGCCGTCGGCGTCGCCGGAGAGGCCGACGGGCATCCCGGGGAACGGCGCGCGGCAGGCCAGCTCCCCGGAGACCCCGGTCACGGGCTGGCCGTCCGGCCCGAGCACCTCGACGCGCAACCCGAGGGCGCGGCAGGGGATCTCGCCGCGCCGCACGGCGAGCATCGGGGAGGCGAGCGCGAACGAGGAGAGGAGCTCGGGCGCGCCCCACATCGGGGAGAACAGCATGTCGGGCTTCACGCGCTGGGAGACCGTGTCGAAGCGCTCGGCGGCGACGGGCGCGCCGGCCGCGAGCAGCATCCGGAGGTCCGGGAGCGGCTTCTCGGTGCGGAGCCCCGCCCGCTCGATGGCGTCGAGATAGCGGGCGGGGACCACGAGCACGGAGACCCGCTCGTCGCGCGCGACGTCGAGGAGCGCCGAGGGGGCCGGGTGGAAGGGGTGGCCGTCGTAGAGGACGATCGTCGCCCCCGTCGCGAGCGCGGAGGGGAGCCAGGGCCAGAGCATCCAGGACGTGGTCGCGAGGACGAGGAGGACCGCCCCCGGCCGGAGGTCGGCGTGGAGCCCGAGCTCGGAGAGGTGCTGGAGGAGGGTCCCCCCGGCGCCGTGGACGACGCCGACCGGAGGATCGGCCGCCGGGAACAGGACGAGGAGCGGCTGGTCGAAGGGGAACCTCGGGAACGAGGGAGGCGGGGCGTCGCCCGGGGCGCCCGCGAGGAACGTCGGCCAGTCCACCCCTCCCCGCACGCCCCCGATGTCCGGCGTGTCCTGCATGTACGGGAGCACCACGGTCCTCTCGACGCTCGGGAGCGCCGCGGCGAGGTCCCGCAGCGGCCCGATCCCGTCCCCGCGCTCGCCCCCGACGAGGCGGCCGTCGGCCCCGAGGAGGACGCGGGGGGAGAGCGGGGCGAGGCGGGCCGCCGCCTCCGCCGGCGCGAGATCCGGCGCGCAGGCCGCCCAGGTGGCGCCGAGGCTCGCGACGGCGAGCATCGCTTCGACGGCTTCGGGCGCGTTCGGGAGGCAGGCCGCGACATGGCTCCCCGGCTTCACGCCCGCCCCTCGGAGCGCCGCCTGGAGCCTCCCCACGCCGGCACGGAGCGCCGCGAACGAGACGACGCGGCGCGCGCCGTCCTCTCGGCGGAACACGATCGCGGGGGCGTCGTCCGTCCGGCGCAGCGCGTTCTCGGCGTAGCTCAGCTCGCCGTCCGGGAACCAGCGCGCGCCGGGCATCTGGCCCGCATCCGCGAGTGCCCGCCTCCCCCGGTTCCCGCGGACGTCGGCGAACCGCCAGAACGATCCCCAGAAGGTCTGGGGCTCCCGGACGGACCACTCGTAGAGCTCCTCGTACTGCGTCATGCGGGCGCCTTCGCGCTCGGCTACGCCCCGCATGAACTCGGTCACGCGCGCGTGCTGGATCTGCTCGACGCTCGGGCGCCACGCGCGACGGATCGTGGACGTCACGCGGGATGGGGCGGGTCCCGTGCGGGTGGGTCGAGGC
>JAKEIC010000249.1 GCA_022614695.1 Planctomycetales bacterium
GCAAACTCGCCCAGCTTGTGTCCGACCATGTCCTCGGTCACATAGACCTTGGTGAAGTTCTTGCCCTGGTGGACGAGGAAGGTCTGGTCCACGAAGTCGGGGACGATGGTGCAGGAGCGCTTCCAGGTCTTGAGCGGCTCGCGGTCCCCCTTGTCCTTGGCCACGCGCACCCGGTCGAGGAGGCGGGGGTCCACGTGAGGGCCCTTCTTGAGGGAGCGGCTCACTGCCCGAGCCCCGGGGCCGTCCGAGGCCCGGGCTTGCGCCTGCGGAGGATCCGGCGGGAGGAGGTCTTCCGCGGGTTCCGCGTCTTGCCGCCCTTGGAGAGCACCCCGGTGGCCGAGACGGGGTGGCGGCCGCCGTGGCTCCGGCCGTCGCCGCCCCCGAGGGGGTGGTCCACGGGGTTCATGGCGACCGGGCGCACTCGCGGGCGGATCCCGCGGTGCCGGTTCCGGCCCGCCTTCCCGATCCGGACGTTCACGTGGTCGAGGTTCCCCACCTGTCCGATGGTCGCCCGGCAGTCGAGGTGGATCTTCCGGACCTCGCCGGATGGGAAGGTGATGTGCGCGTAGTCGCCCTCCTTGGCGGCGAGCTGCGCCACCGTCCCGGCACTCCGCACGACCTGCGCGCCCCTCCCGGGGGTCAGCTCGATCGCGTGGATGGGCATGCCCGGCGGGATCCGGCGCAGGGAGAGGCAGTTCCCGGTCTTCGGCTCGGCCTCCGGACCCGACAGGAGCTCCTCGCCCACCCGGAGCCCGTCCGGCGCGAGGATATAGCGCTTCTCGCCGTCCCGGTAGGCGAGCAGCGCGATGCGCGCCGATCGGTTCGGGTCGTACTCGATCGAGGCGACGCGGCCGGGGATCCCGTCCTTCTCGCGGCGGAAGTCCACCTTGCGGTAGAGCTTCCGGGCCCCCCCGCCCCGGTGCTTGACGGTCATGTAGCCCGTCGCGTTTCGGCCCCCCGTCCCGTGGATGCGCTCGAGGAGCGACTTCTCAGGAGTCTCCCGCGTGATCTCGGCGAAGTCGGACACCGACCCGAGGCGCCGTCCGGGGCTCGTCGGTTTGTAGTACTTCAGTCCCATGCCCTAGAGGAACTCGATCCGGTCCCCCTCCTTCAGCTTCACGAGGGCCTTTTTACGGTCGGCGGTCACCCCTTGGTGCATGAGGCGATGGCGGCGCACCTTCCCACGGACCGTCATCGTCCGCACGCCCATGACGGACACGCCGTACCGATCCTCGATCGCGCGCCGGATGTCCACCTTCGTCGCGGCGCGGGCCACTTCGAACGGGTAGACGTTCGTCCGCTCCATGAGGCGCATCCCCTTCTCGGTCACCCACGGCCGGAGGAGGACTTCGGAGTAGTGGTTCACGGCCGGGCCGCCTTTGCAGGGGCGGGCGCGGGGGCCTTCCCCGTGAGCCTCTCGAGCGCGGGGAGTGTCACCAGGAGCCGCGCCTGCCGAAGGACTTCCCACGTGTTCCACTCCGCGACGGGGCGTACGCGGACCGTCGGGATGTTGCGCGCCGCCCGCAGGAGGCTGGCGTCGTTCTCCGAGGTCCCGAGGAGCACGGTGCGCTCGCCCACGATCCGGCGCAGGACCCCGGCCACGGTCTTGGTCTTCGGGGGATCCCCGATCGCCCAGGCGCGGATCGCGGCGACCTCCCCGTCCCGGAACTTCCCGAGGAGGGCCGATTTCAGCGCGAGCCGGCGCGCCTTCGTCGGCATCTCGAGGGAGTAGTCGCGCGGCCTCGGGCCGAAGACCGTGCCGCCGCCCTTCCAGATTGGGGACTGGAAGGACCCGGCCCTCGCGCGGCCCGTGTGCTTCTGGGCCCAGGGCTTGCGGCCGCTCCCGGCGACCTCGCCCCGCTCCCGGGTGCAGGCGGTCCCCCGGCGCTGGTTCGCCTCGTGGCGCACGAGGGCGGCCTTCACGATCACGCGCCGGATCCGGTCTCCGAAGACGCTCTCGTCCACGGAGAGCAATTCCGCAAATCGGCCGTCCGACTCGTAGAGCGGGACGCGGACCACGGCTAGACCTTGATCCGGATGTCCACGCCCGCGGGCATGTTCATCTTGCGGAGCGCCTCGACCGTCTGCGAGGTGGGCTCGTGGATGTAGATGATCCTCTTGTGGGTGCGGATCTCGAACTGCTCCCGCGACTTTTTGTCCACGTGCGGAGAGCGGAGCACGGTGTAGCGCTCGATCCGCGTGGGGAGGGGGACGGGCCCCGAGACGCGGGCCCCGGTCCTCTTGGCCTCCTTCACGATGTCGCTCGCCGACTGGTCCAGCAGCTCGTGGTCGTAGGCCTCCATCCGGATCCGGATCGTCTCGAAGGGAGCCGTCACGGCGAGAGTCCGAGGTGATCGGGACCGCGGGACCTCATCGTCGGGGGTCCCGGACGCGGCGACAGCGATGGCGGAAGCCGATCATGGCGCTTCTCTTCCGGCAGAGGCTCCGCGCCTCCGCCCGAGGGGGCAGGGATTCTACAAGCCCGACCTACCCTGTCAACCGGATTCGACCGGGCTCAGGAGCCCAGCACCCTCGCGGCCACCTCGGGCGGGACCTGGGCGTAGCGCGCCGGCTCGAGCGTGCAGGTGGCGCGCCCCTGGGAGAGGGAGCGGAGCTCGGTCGTGTACCCGAAGGTCTCGGCGAGCGGCACGGTCCCTCGCAGGACCCGGAGGTCCCGGATCTGGTCCATCCCGGCGATCACGGCGCGACGCCCGTTCAGGTCGTTCATCACGCCGCCCAGGTAGATCTCCGGCACCTGGATCTCGAAGCGCATGATGGGCTCGAGGAGGATCGGGTGTCCCCGGCCGAGCGCCGCGGTGACGGCCTCGGTGGCCGCCATCGCGTAGCCGATCTCGGACGCGTCCGGGACGCGGGTCGAACCGTCGGCGACCGTGACGGAGACCATGATGACCGGATACCCGTTCGGTCCGCTGGCGGCCGCCGAACGGACGCCGTCCTCGATCGCCGGATGGAATGGCTTCGGGATCTTCTCCGGCGGGACCGCGATCCGGACCCGCGGCCCCTCGGTCGCGTCCCCGGCCGGCGACAGCTCCACCACCACGTGCCCGTAGTGGCGCCTCCCGCCGAACTCGCGCTCGATCCGGGCCTCGGCGCGCGCGGGCACGCTCGCCGTCTCGCGGTAGCCCACGCGCGGCTGTCCCACGTTCGCCTCGACGCCGAACTCCTGCTTCATCCGGCTCCGGACGATCTCGAGGTGCAGCTCGCCCATCCCCTGCATGAGGGTCTCCCCGGTCTCGGGGTCCACGACCCAGTCGAAGGTGGGATCCTCGCGGTCGATGCAGCGCAGCGCCTCCTCGAGCTTCTCGCGGTCGGCGGCCCCCTTCGGCTCGATCCGCATCGAGACGACGGTCTGGGGAAACCGCGGCGGCTCGAGGAGGATCGGCGCCTCCTTCACGCAGAGCGTGTCCCCCGTCTGCGCGTGGGCCAGTCCCACGAACGCCGCGATCCCCCCCGCAACGAGGTCCTCGCGCGGGATCTTGTCCTCCGCGTGCATCTCGAAAATCTTCCCCACCCTCATGCCCTTCTTGAGGCGCGGGTTCCAGAGGTGCTCGCCCTCGCGGATCCGCCCCGAGTAGGCCCGCAGGTAGGTGAGGTCCCCGTACTTCTCGTGGAAGATCTTGAACGCGACCGCCGCGAAGGGCGCGTCGGGGTCGGGGGGGCGCGTCGCGGGCTTCCCGGTCTCGGGGTGCGTGCCCTCGACGGGGGGGACGTCGAGCGGCGAGGGGAGGTACTGGACGACGGCGTCGAGGACCGGCTGGACCCCGCGGAACTTGAGGGCCGAGCCGGCGAAGACGGGCGTCACCCTCCCCGCGAGCGTGGCCGACCGGATGGCCGCCCGCAGTTCCGCGGCGGGGATCTCCTCGCCGCGGTCGTACCGCTGCAGGAGCCGGTCCGCCGCCGCGGGGGGGGCGCGGTCCACCAGCGTCTCGACCACCCGCTCGCGGGCGCGCTCGACCTCGTCGCGGAGCGGCCCCGGCACCTCGCCGCGCCGGACCTCCGCGCCCCGGTCCCCCTCGTCCCACTCGAGCGCCACCCGCTCGAGGACGTCCACGACGCCGCGGAAGTCGGCCTCGGAACCGAGGAGCACCTGAAGGGGGAGGGGCGTCGCGCCGAGCTTCGTCCGGATCTCCTCGACGACCCGCCCGAAGTCCGAGCCCACGCGGTCCAGCTTGTTCACGAAGGCGAGCCGCGGCACCCGGTAGCGGTCGGCCTGCCTCCAGACCGTCTCGGACTGCGCCTCGACCCCGCCCACGCCGCAGAAGACCCCGACGGCCCCGTCGAGAATCCGGAGGCTCCGCTCCACCTCCGCCGTGAAGTCCACGTGGCCGGGCGTGTCAATGAGGTTCACCCGGTGCTCGAGCCACCGGAACGTGGTGGCGGCTGCGGTGATGGTGATCCCGCGCGCCCGCTCGTCGGGCATCCAGTCGAGCGCGGTGTTCCCATCGTGGACCTCGCCGGGCGTGCGGATCCGCCCGCTGTAGTAGAGGAGCCGCTCGGAGAGGGTCGTCTTCCCGGCGTCGATGTGGGCGATGATCCCGATGTTGCGGATCGTAGAGAGATCCGGCCCCGCGGCGCGTCGTTTCGGAGGGTCGTGTCCCATAGAGGAGGGAGGATTCTACGAGGCGACGGGGCCTGGGGGCAGGCCCTGCGCCGGCCGGCACGCGAGCACCAGGCCCCAGACTCCCCAGGCGGCGACGCCCGCCCCGACCGCCGCCAGGAGCACCGATTGCCAGGGAGCGCCCGCATCGAGGACCGCAAGGGCGGGGTCCCCCGGGTCGTAGTGCACTGTCGCCCGGCCGCCGGGCGGGTAGCGAGCCACAAGATCCTCGGCCCGGGACCGGCCCCCCAGGATGCCGAAGTCAACGCGGCGGGAGGTGAAGTGGCGCCCCGCGACGATGTAGGCGTACTCGACGCGCGCCTCGGCGGAGGGGCGTCGCCCTCCCGTCTCGACGAGCCTCGAGTCGGCGATGACACCCTGGACCGTGGGCCACGAGGAGGCGCGCCACCCGCGCCAGGCGTCCTGCCCGGCGATGACCGCGATCAACCCGCCGAAACCGAGGAGGAACGTCCCGACCACGACCCGCATGGGCCGCCCCATCGCGCGGTAGCGGAAGAAAAGCCGGATCACGGACGATCCCCTGCACCAACCGGGGCCGGGAGCGGGGCCGGCGCGACTACCAGGCCGCGAAGTGGGCGAAGGCCTTGTTCGCCTCCGCCATCTTGTGGATGTTCTCCCGGGTCTTGATGGCGTTCCCCTCGTTCCGGAACGCCTCGGACAGCTCCTCAGCGAGGCGCTGCGACATGGGCTTGCCCTTGCGCTTGCGCGCCGAGTCGCGGATCCAGCGGAAGGCCAGCGTCGTCTGCCGCTCGCGGGAGACCGGGATCGGGACCTGGTAGGTGGCGCCCCCGACGCGCCGGGAACGCACCTCGACCTGGGGCTTCACGTTGCCGAGAGCGGTGTTGAAGACCTCGATCGGGGCCTGGTCCGGGACCTTCTGCTTGAGGATGTCGAGCGCCCCGTACACGATCCGCTCGGCGACCGTCTTCTTCCCGCCCTCCATCACGGCGTTGATGAACTTCGAGAGCACGAGCGAGCCGTACTTCGAGTCGGGCTTCAGGAACCGCGCCGTGCTCACGTAACTCCGGGGCATCGTTCCTCCTACGCCCTCTTGACGCCGTACTTCGACCGCGACTGCTTGCGCCCCTCGACCCCCTGCGAGTCGAGGGTTCCGCGGATGATGTGGTAGCGAACGCCCGGGAGGTCGCGCACGCGCCCCCCGCGCACGAGGACGATCGAGTGCTCCTGCAGGTTGTGGCCTTCCCCCGGGATGTAGGCGGTGACCTCCTTGCCGTTCGAAAGGCGGACCCGGGCGATCTTGCGGAGGCCCGAGTTCGGCTTCTTCGGGGTCATCGTCTTCACGATCAGGCAGACGCCGCGCAGCTGCGACCGCCCCTCGAGGACCGGCGACTTCACGCGCTTCTTCTTGAACCCGCGCCCGTGTCGGACGAGCTGCTGGATCGTGGGCATTAGAGCGATATCTCCTGTTCCCGGGCCCGCGCCCGCTCCTCCTCCTGCCTGAGGGTGAGCTGGCGGAGCTCCTCCGGATCCACGTTCTTCTTCACCGACGTCTGGTGGTAGACGGAGAAGCCCGTCCCGGCCGGGATCATGTGGCCGAGGATGACGTTCTCCTTCAGGCCGAGGAGCGGGTCCTCGCGCCCGGCCAGGGCGGCCTCCGTGAGCACCTTGGTCGTCTCCTGGAACGAGGCCGCCGAGATGAAGGACTTCGACTGGAGGGCCGCCTTCGTGATCCCGAGGAGGAGCGGCGTGAACGTGGCCGGCTTCCCGCCCTTCTCCTGGACGGCCGCGTTCATCTTCCGGAGCTCCGACTTGTCTATGACGCTGCCGGGGAGCGCCTCGGCGTCGCCGGGGTTCTCGATCCGGACCGTCTTCATCATCTGAGAGACGATGATCTCGATGTGCTTGTCGTCAATCGTGACGTTCTGGGAGCGGTAGACCGCGTGGACCTCGCGGAGGAGGTACTGCTGGACCGCCTCCTCCCCCGAGATCCGCAGGATGTCGTGGGGGACGAGCGAACCGTCCACGAGCGCGTCGCCCGCCTTCACCTTGTCGCCCTTGTGCACGCGCAGGTGCTTCCCGTGCGGGACCAGGTGCTCCTTCGCCATGCCGGTCTCCTCGTTCCGGACGATGATCGTGCGCTTGCCGCGCTTCTTCTCGCCGAGCTCGACCACGCCGTCAATCTCGGCGACGACGGACGGGTCCTTGGGCTTGCGGGCCTCGAACAGCTCGGTCACGCGCGGGAGGCCGCCCGTGATGTCCTGCGTGCCCGTGACCTCGCGCGGGGTCTTGGCGAGGACCGTCCCCGCGACCACGGTGTCGCCGTCGTCCACCTCGATGTGGGCCTTCTCGGGGATGTAGTAGACCCCGAGGGTCGTCCCCTCCTTGTCGAGGATCGTGATCGAGGGGTGCAGGTCGCCCTTGTGCTCGATGATCACCTTCCGCCGGACTCGGCTCTTCAGGTCCGCCTCGATCTTGAGCGTCACTCCCTCGACGACGTCCTCGAACCGGACGGAGCCGGGCTTCTCGGCGAGGATGGGGATGTTGTGCGGGTCCCAGCGGAGGATCACGCCCTTCGGCTGCACCCGCTCGCCCTCGGCGGTGACGAGGACGGCGCCGAGCGGGACGGAGGCCTTCTCGAGCTCCTTTTCGGGGTCGGCGGGGTCCACGATCGAGACTTCTCCCTGACGGTCGAGGGCGACGCGGTCGCCGTTGCGGTTCACGGCCCAGCGGACGTTGCGGTAGCGCAACTCGCCCGACGCCTTCGCCCGCACCTCCGACTCCTCGACCACCTTGTGGGCCGTGCCCCCGATGTGGAACGTCCGCATCGTGAGCTGCGTCCCGGGCTCGCCGATGGACTGGGCCGCGATGATGCCGACCGCGAGCCCGAGCTCGACGAGGCGTCCTCGCGACAGGTCCGCGCCGTAGCAGCGGGCGCAGACGCCGAGCGAGGCCTCGCACAAGAGCGCCGTCCGCACCCGGATCCGGTCGTATCCGAGGCTCTCGATCTTGCGGGCGGCCTCCTCCGTGATCACCTCCCTCACGGGGACGATCGGCTCGCCGGTCCGCCGGTCCATGATCCCGTCGAGCGCCACGCGGCCCCGGATCGCCTGCCAGAGGGCCAGCTCCACGCGCTCTCCCTTGATGACCGCGGACTTCGTGATCCCGTTGAGCGTTCCGCAGTCGTCCATCGTGACGACGACGTTCTGGGCCACGTCGGCGAGCTTCCGGGTGAGGTAGCCCGAGTCGGCGGTCTTCAAGGCCGTGTCGGCGAGTCCCTTCCTCGCCCCGTGGGTCGAGGAGAAGTACTCGAGCACCTGGAGACCCTCGCGGAAGTTCGACTTGATCGGCGTCTCGATGATCTTGCCGGAGGGTTTCGCCATGAGGCCGCGCATCCCGGCGAGCTGGCGGATCTGCTCGACGCTCCCGCGGGCCCCGGACTGGGCCATGAGGAAGACAGGGTTCAGGTAGGGCTTCCCCTCGCGCGTGTCGTTCTTGAGCTCGGTCATCATCGCCTGGCCCACCAGCTCCCGCGCGTGTGTCCAGCAGTCGATGATCTGGTTGTACCGCTCGCCCTCGGTGATGACGCCGCGCCGGAAGTCGCCGGTGATCTTGTCCACGAGCTTCTGGGCGCGGTCCACGATGTCCTTCTTCTCGCGGGGCATCCGCATGTCGTCCTTCCCGAACGAGAGGCCCGCGCGGGTGGCCGCCTTGAAGCCCAGGTCCTTCAGGTCGTCGAGCATCCGGAGGGTCCTCTCGACCCCGTGGAGCTTGTGGCAGTCGGAGATGACCCGGTTGATCTCCTTCTTGAGGAGCACCGTGTTGTAGAAGGGCATGCCCTCCCCGACGATGTCGTTGAAGATCACGCGGCCGACCGAGGTCTCGCAGAGCCCGGCGAGGGGCTTCGGTCCGTCGCCGTCGTCCATGACGGTCCCCTTCGGGAGCCGGACGCGGATCCGCGCGTGGATGGCGACCTTCCCCTGGGCGTAGGCGAAGAAGACCTCCTCGGGCTCCGAGAACGTCATTCCGTCGCCCCGCTGCTCGGGGAGCCGCACCGTCAGGTAGTAGCAGCCGAGGACGATGTCCTGGCTCGGAGCGATGATCGGGCCGCCGTGCGCGGGCGAGAAGATGTTGTTGGTGGAGAGCATGAGGGTGTCCGCCTCGATCTGCGCCTCGATCGAGAGAGGGAGGTGGACCGCCATCTGGTCCCCGTCGAAGTCGGCGTTGAAGCCGGCGCACACGAGCGGGTGGATGCGGATCGCGTGGCCCTCGATCAGGACCGGCTCGAAGGCCTGGATGCCCATGCGGTGGAGCGTCGGCGCGCGGTTCAGAAGCACGGGATGGTCCTGGGTGACCTCCTCGAGGATGTCCCAGACCACCTCGTCCTTCCGCTCGAGCATCTTCTTCGCGCTCTTGATCGTGTCGGCGTGCCCCAGGTCCTTGAGCCTCCGGATGATGAACGGCTGGAACAGCTCGAGCGCGATCTTCTTGGGGAGCCCGCACTGGTGGAGCTTCAGCTCGGGCCCCACGACGATCACAGAGCGGGCGCTGTAGTCCACGCGCTTCCCGAGCAGGTTCTCGCGGAAGCGCCCCTGCTTCCCCTTGATCATGTCGGTGAGGCTCTTCAGGGGCCGGTTGCTCGCGCCCAGCACCGACCGTCGGCAGCGCCCGTTGTCGAAGAGCGCGTCCACCGACTGCTGGAGCATCCGCTTCTCGTTCCGGATGATGACCTCGGGGGCGTTCAGGTCGAGGAGCTTCTTCAGGCGATTGTTCCGGTTGATGAGCCGGCGGTAGAGGTCGTTCAGGTCGGAGGTGGCGAAGTTGCCGCTATCCAAGAGGACGAGCGGCCGCAGGTCCGGCGGGATCACCGGCACGACCTCGAGCACCATCCACTCGGCGCGGTTGCCCGAGGCCCGGATCGCGTCCACGGTCTTCAGCCGCTTGATGATGTCCTTCTGCTTCTGCTTGCTCGCCGTCTCGCGGAGGTCCTTCCGCAGCTCGGCCGAGACCTTGTCGAGGTCGAGTCGGCGCAGGAGTTCCCGCACGGCCTCGGCCCCCATCCCGGCCTTGAACCGATCCAGGTACTTCTGCTTGTAGGTCCGGTACTCGTCCTCGGTGAGGAGCTGCCGCTCCTTGAGCGGGGTGTCGCCCGGCTCGACGACGACGTAGTCCTGGAAGTAGATGACGCGCTCGAGGGCGGAGGTCTTCATGGCGAGGAGGTTCCCCATCCGGCTCGGCATCGCCTTGAAGAACCAGATGTGGCCCACCGGGGCGGCGAGGGTGATGTGCCCCATGCGCTTGCGGCGCACGCGGGAGTGCGTCACGGTCACCCCGCACCGGTCGCAGATCACGCCCTTGTGCTTGATCCCCTTGTACTTCCCGCAGAAGCACTCCCAGTCGCGCTCGGGACCGAAGATCTTCTCGCAGAAGAGCCCGTCCTTCTCCGCCCGGTAGGTCCGGTAGTTGATCGTCTCGGGCTTCTTCACCTCCCCGTACGACCAGGAACGGATGTCGTCCGGGGACGCGAGGCGGATCTTCACCGCCCCGTAGTCGTTGATGCGGTCGTAGACGGCTTCCATCCCGCTACACCTTCTTCTTTTCGAGGACCATGTTCAGCGCGAGACCGCGGATCTCGTTCGTCAGGACGTCGAAGCTGACGGGCGTCCCGGGCTCGAGCGTGTTCTCGCCCTTCACCATCGCCTCGTAGATCTTCGTCCGCCCATCCACGTCGTCGCTCTTCACCGTGAGGAGCTCCTGGAGTATGAAGGCGGCACCGTAGGCCTCCAGCGCCCAGACTTCCATCTCCCCGAACCGCTGGCCCCCGAAGCGGGCCTTCCCGCCGAGCGGCTGCTGCGTGATCAGCGAATAGGGGCCCGTCGCCCGGGCGTGCACCTTGTCGTCCACCAGGTGGTGGAGCTTGAGCATGTAGAGCTGCCCCACGGTCACCTTCTGGTCGAAGGCGTCCCCGGTACGGCCGTCGTGGAGCGTCACCTTGCCGTCGGGCGGGAGCCCCGCCTCCCGCAGCGCCGCCTCGATGTCGGCCTCCGTGCAGCCGTCGAACACCGGCGTGATCGCCTGGTAGCCGAGGAGCCGCGCCGCCCAGCCGAGGTGGGTCTCGAGGATCTGCCCCACGTTCATGCGGGAGGGGACCCCGAGGGGGTTCAGGACCATGTCCACGGGCGAGCCGTCCTCGAGGAACGGCATGTCCTCCTCGGGGACGATCTTCGCGATCACGCCCTTGTTCCCGTGCCGGCCGGCCATCTTGTCCCCGACCGAGAGGTTTCGCCGCGTGGCGACGTAGACCTTCACCATCTCGAGGACGCCGGTCGGGAGCTCGTCGCCCCGCGTCAGGCGCCCGACGACCCGGTTCTTCTCCTCGTCGGCCTCCTCGATCTTGTCGGAGTACTCCCGGATGACCCGGATCGCCTCCTCGCGGCCCTTCTGGCTCCGGATCCGGAGCACGTTCACGTTGAGCCTCTCGGCGATCTCCTTCAGCTCCGAGGCGCCCGCCCCCTCAGGCACGGTGACCCGCTGGCCCGACCGGACGTCCACGAGGGCCCCGCCCACGGCCTTCTCGAGCTCGCCCACCATCTCGCGGACGGCGCGCGAGAGCCGCCGCTGGTAGTCCTTCTCGGCCTTCCGGATCTCGGCCCGGTTCTGCTGCCGCTCCTCCTCGGAGATGTTCATCTTGCGCGAGAACTTCTGCGTATCAATGACGATCCCCTCGACGCCCGAAGGGACCTCCAGGCTCTCGTTCCGGACGTCCTCGCCGGCCCGCCCGAAGATCGCCTGCAGCAGCTTCTCCTCGGGGGCGAGCTCCGACTTCGTCTTCGGGGCGACCTTGCCGACCAGGATGTCGCCCGGCGAGACGCGGGTGCCCACCCGGACGATGCCGTCCTCGTCCAGGTTGCGGAGCGCCTTCTCCGACACGTTCGGGATGTCGCGCGTGAACTCCTCCCGCCCGAGCTTCGTCTCGCGGATCTCGATCTCGAACTCGTCAATGTGGAGGGACGTGAAGGTGTCCTCGCGCACCAGGCGATCGGAGACGACGATGGCGTCCTCGAAGTTGTGCCCGTCATAGGGCATGAAGGCGACCATGATGTTCTTGCCGAGGGCGAGCTCCCCGTCGCACGTCCCCGCGCCGTCGGCGATCACCTGCCCCGCCTTCACCTTGTCGCCCTCGTGCACAACGGGCTTCTGGTTGAGGCAGGTGCGGTCGTTGAGACCGGTGAACTTCCGGAGGCGGTACTTGCGGTCGTCCACCACGATCTCGGTGGCCGTGACGCGCGTGACCGTGCCGTCGGCCTCGGCCGTCTGGACCATGCCCGAGTTCTCGGCGACGGCCTTCTCCATCCCGGTCGAGACGATGGCCGGCTCGGTGCGCACGAGCGGGACGGCCTGCCGCTGCATGTTGCTCCCCATGAGGGCGCGGTTCGCGTCGTCGTGCTCGAGGAACGGGACGAGGCTCGCCGACACTCCGACGATCTGCTTCGGGGAGACGTCGGCGTACTCGACCTCCTCGGGAGAGGCCATCTTGAAGTCGCCCCCCTGGCGGACGAGCACGGGGCCCTCGCTCAGCTTCCCCCCCTCGCCCAGCGTGTCGGCCGGGGCGAGGACCGCGTTCACCTCCTGGTCGGCGCGGAGGTACACGACCTCGTCGGTCACCTTTCCCCTCTTCACGCGCCGGTACGGGGTGATGAGGAACCCGTACTCGTCCACGGTCGCGTAGATCCCGAGCGACGAGATGAGCCCGATGTTGGTCCCCTCGGGCGTCTCGATGGGGCAGATGCGGCCGTAGTGGGAGATGTGGACGTCGCGCACCTCGAAGCCGGCGCGCTTGCGGTTGAGGCCCCCGGGGCCGAGGGCGGAGAGCCTCCGCTCGTGGGTGAGCTGGGCGAGCGGGTTCGTCTGGTCCACGACCTGGCTGAGCTCGCCGCGGGCGAAGAAGAACTCGATCGCCGACGAGATCGTCTTCGAGTTGATGATGCTCCGCGGGGTGAGCGTCTCTTTCGCCTCGAGGCTCATCCGCTCGGAGACGGTGCGCCGGAGCTTCAGGAACCCGCGCCGCAGCTCCTCGGCAAAGAGCTCGTCAATCGTGCGGATCCGGCGGTTCCCGAGGTGGTCAATGTCGTCGAGCTCGCCCTCGTTGCGTCGGAGCCCCATGATGTAGCGGACGGCGTTCACGATGTCGAGCGGGTTGAGCGTCATCTCGGTCTCGGGGAGCGTCTGCTGGAACTTGCGGTTGAGCCGGAAGCGGCCGACCCGCCCGAGCCGGTAGCGGTTCCCGTCGAAGAACTTCTCCTTGAAGAGCTCCCGGGCCTTCTCGAGCTGCGGGGGATTGCCCGGACGGAGCCGGCCGTAGATCTTGAGGAGGGCCTCCTCGTGGGAGGACGAGGTGTCCTCCTTGATCGAGGTGAGGACGAGCGGGTCCTTCACCTCGGCGAGGATCTCGAGGGACTTGCGGTCCCCGGAGAGGACGGCGTCGGCGTGGCGCTCCTCCACCACCTCGCCGCTCTTCAAGACCACCTCGCCGGTCTCGAAGTGGACCAGGTCGTCCACGACGTGCCGGCCGATCACCTTCTTCACGGAGGGCTTCCCGTGCAGCTCCACCTCCTCGACGGGGTAGAAGCAGCGCAGGACGTCGGCGTTCCGCGAGTAGGCCTCGCTCATCGCCCGCAGGAACGTGATGGCGGAGAACTTGCCGCTCTGGTCTATCTTGATGGTGAGCGTGTCCTTCTTGGAGACGTTCACCTCGATCCACGACCCGCGCTCCGGGATGATCCAGCACGAGTGGAGCTTCTTCTCGCCCGCGTTGGTCTCCTCGCTGAAGTCCACGCCGGGCGAGCGGTGGAGCTGGGCCACGATGACCCGCTCGGCTCCGTTCACGATGAACTCGCCGCCCCCGATCATGACCGGGATCTCGCCGAGGTAGACCTCCTCCTCGATCGGCTCCTCCCTCTCGAGCCGCACGCGGATCTTGAAGGGCATGCCGTAGCTCAGCCGGAGCTTGCGGCACTCGTCGGCCGTGTAGCGGGGGCGGCTCAGGTGATAGGAGACGAACTCGAGCGAGAGGCTCTTGTCCTGGCTCTGGATGGGGAAGCTCTCGGCGATGACGGCCTGGAGCCCGGCGTTCTCGCGCTTGTCGGGCGGGACGTCCGCCTGGAGGAACCGCCTGTAGGACTCGGTCTGGAGCTGGACCAGGTTCGGAGTGGGGTAGTCATCCGTGTAGCGTCCGAAGCGACGGATCTCTTTGGGCTTCATCCCTTCTCCCGGGCGGCCTCACGGCCGCCCGCTGGGGGATCGGGCGCCCCCCGCACGAGCGGGGGGTGCGCGACCCCGACGTCGCCTACTGGATCGTGACCTGTCCGCCGGCCTCCTCGACCTTCTTCTTGATGGCGTCCGCCTCCTCCTTGGGGAGGTTCTCCTTGAGCTTGCCGGGCGTGCCCGGGACGCCGTCCACCAAGGCCTTCGCCTCCTTCAAGCCGAGCGCCGTGATCTCGCGGACCACCTTGATGACCTGGATCTTGTTGGCGCCCGAGTCCTTGAGGAAGACGTTGAAGGAGGTCTTCTCCTCCTTCTTCTCCTCGGCGGCCCCGCCGCCCCCGCCGGGCATCGCGGCGACGGCGACCGGCGCGGCGGCCGACACGCCCCAGCGCTCCTCGAGGGCCTTCACGAGCTTCGAGGCGCGTCCGATGGGGAGCGCGTCGAGTTTCTGGAAGAGGTCCTCGAGATCGGTCTCCAGACTCACCTTCGCTTCGGCCATGGCATCCTCCTGATCCGAATGACGACTACGACGGACTCCCCTCGGGTTTCGCCTCCGGGGCCGGCGACGCGCCGGCTCCTTCCTTCGCGGCCTTGTCCACGCGGGCCTGGATCACGCGCGCTAGCGCCCCCGGCACCCCGGCGAGCGCCACCGCGAGGCCGCGCGCCGACCCGATCACCGCCCCCGCGATCATCCCCCGGAGCGCCTGCCGGTCGGGCATCCTGGCCAGGTCCGGCACGGCGGACGCCGGGTAGACCTCGCCTTCGGCCACCGCGCCCCGCGGACGGAGCGCCGGGCCCTTCCTGTTCCACTCGACCACGGCGCGGGCCGCCGCGATCGCTCCCTCCCCGCCGAAGATCGCGGCCGTCGGCCCCGAGATCGCCTGGCGGACGAGGCCGAGACCGGCCGTGTCCAGGGCCCGTCCGGCGATCGCGTTCCGGAGCACCCGCATCCGCAGGTGCTTTGTCCGGAGGCGGCGGCGGAACTCCCGGATCGCCTCGGCCGGGACCCCGCGGTAGTCCACGAGCACGCAGCCCGTCACGCCCCGGAACTCCCGGGCGATCTCGTCGGTCATCGCGGTCTTCATCGCGCGGCCCATTACGACACCGCCAGGGCGACGCCCGGCCCCATCGTGGTCGAGATCGAGGCGCCCCGCACGAAGGAGCCCTTGGCGGCCGCGGGACGGCTGGCGCCGAGGTGGTCGAGGAAGGCCCGGATGTTCTGGGCGAGCTTCTCGCCCGGGAACGAGCGCTTCCCGACGGGGGCGTGGACGTTGGCTCCCGTGTCGGTCCGGTACTCGAGCTTGCCGGCCCGGAACTCCCGCACGGCCGTGCCGACGTCGTCGGTGACCGTGCCGGACTTCGGGGACGGCATCGTCCCCTTGGGTCCCAGCACGCGTCCGAGCTTTCCGACGTGGCGCATCATCGCGGGATGGGCGATGGCCACGTCGAAGTCCGTCCATCCGTCGAGCACCTTCTGGACGAGCTCCGCGCCCCCGACCTCGAGAGCCCCGGAGGCGCGGGCGGCCTCCGCCGCATCGCCCTCCGCGAAGGCGACGACCCGCTTCTCCTTGCCGACCCCGTGCGGGAGCACCAGGGTGCCCCGGATGCCGCCCTCCTGCTTCTTCAGGTCCACCCCGAGCCGCACGGCGATCTCGACGGTCTCGTCGAACTTCGCCGCCGGGAACTGCTTCACGATCGCCACGGCCTCCTCGATCGGGTAGAGCTTCTCGGGGTCCACCAGCTCGGCGGCCTTCCGATAGCGCTTGCTCCCGCGGCGGGCGGCGGCGGCGGTCTTTCCGGCGGCGGCCATCTAGGCTCCCTCCACGACGATGCCCATGCTCCGGGCGGTGCCCAGCACGATCTTCACGGCCCTCTCGACGTCGTCGGTGTTCAGGTCGGGCAGCTTCTTCTTGGCGATGTCCCGCACCTGGGCGAGGGTGACGTTGCCCACCTTCTCCTTGAGTGGGTCGGCGGAGCCCTTCGCGATCCCGGCCGCCTGCTTCAGGAGCACCGCGGCCGGAGGCGTCTTCAGGATGAAGTCGAAGCTCCGGTCCTTGTAGACCGAGACGATCACCGGGATGATCGTCCCGTTCTGGGTCTTGGTCGCGTCGTTGAAGCGGCGGACGAACTCGCCCAGGTTCACGCCGTGCTGGCCGAGCGCGGGCCCGACGGGCGGGGCCGGCGTCGCCTGCCCCCCCGGGAGCTGCAGCTTCACCTTCGCGGTCAGTTCCTTCGCCATCTCAGACCGCCTCCACTTGCCAGTACTCGAGCTCCACCGGCGTCGCCCGGCCGAAGATCGTCACGATCACCTTCACGAGCCCCTTCTCAGGGTTCACTTCCTCGACCGTGCCCTCGAAGTTGAGGAACGGCCCGTCTTTGATGCGGATGTGGGCGCCCTTCTGGAACTCGATCCGGAGCTTCGGCTGGTCGGTCGGGCGCTCCATGTCGGTGAGGATCCGGTCCACGTCCTTGCGCTCCATCGGCACCGGGGCGCCGCGCGAGCCGATGAAGTCGCCGATGCCGGGCGTCTCGCGGATCAGGTACCAGGCGTCCTCCGTGCAGTCCATCTCGACCATCAGGTAGCCGGGGAAGATCTTCTTCTCGGTCACGCGGCGCTTGCCGCCCTTGATCTCGCTCACGCGCTCGGAAGGTACGAGGACCCGCGAGATCTGCTCCTCGAGGTTCGCGGACTTCACGCGGCGCAGGAGCCCCTCTCGGATCGTGTCCTCCCGTCCCACCTGCACCCTCAGCACGTACCACTCCTTCGCCACGCCGCGCCTACCTGCCGGACGACCCCGCCGACGTGGACCGGTAGAGGCCCGAGACGTTCGCCAGGCTCGCGAGCGCCAGGTCCACGACGTAGAGGTAGATGGCCAACGTCGCGATGCACGCGATCACGACCCCGGAGGAGCCCACCAGCTCGCGCCCCTTCGGCCACGAGACCTTCTTCATCTCGACCTCGGTCTCGATCAGGAAGTCGGCGACGCGGGGCTTGTTGAGGACCACGAAGATCACGAAGTAGCCGAGCGCGAGCCCGACGCCGACCGAGATGAGGAACCCCGCCGAGAGGTCGAGGTCCACGACGGGGACCTGGCCGAGGAGGGGGCGCGTCCAGAATGTGGGGCGCTCCACCGAGTCGCTCGAGACGAGGGTGAAGCCCAAGAAGTCGTGCGGGGAACCGGATCGGATGGTTATCTCCCCGTCGTCCCGGACGCGGATCCCCTTCCGGGGCACATCGGCGGCCCGGATCTTCTCCACGTGGGCCCGGGTGACGGCCTCCCCCGCCTTCACGACGACTTCCTTCGGCCCCCGCTCCTTCGCGAGGACCGGCCCGAGGAGCTTGTGCCCGACCCGGAGTTCGAGAGGTTCCTTGAGCGACCCGGGCTTGCCGTCCTCCAGGACCTCGACGGGCCTCTCCTTCAAGGGGACGGCGCTCTGCGCGAGATCGCCCCGGATCTTCTCGACGTTCTCGGGGGTCACCTCGAGCCCCGCCTCGTGGAGCCGCAGGCGCGGCGCCTCATCGACCGTCTCGGCCGCGAGCCGCCCGAGGAGCCAGGTGTCATCGAGAGGGATCTCGTCCCGGTTCACGCCGTCCTTCTCCTGGACGGGGACCCGCCGGATCTTCTCCTGGCGGAGGCTCTCGATCCTCTCCTTCGTGAACTCGCCCCCCTGCGGGACGATCTCCTGCCCCTGGCTCCCGGCGATCTGGCGGGTCGCCTTCGCCCCGAGGAGAAGGTCGGAGACGGCCTGGTTCGAGAGCCCGTCCACGTGGATCTTCCAGCCGTCGGCGACGCCCGCGGCCCCCGCGTGCTCGGCGAGGGCCTCGAGCCTCTCCTTCGTGAGCACCTGGCTCTTCTGGACAACCCAGGCCTGCCGCGCGGGCACCTGGAAGACCGTGAGCGCGAACCAGAAGATGAAGATGGCGCAGAGTGCCCAGGCCGTCCCCCGCGCCCACATCCCCTGCCCCCACCTGTGGAGGCCGCCGGGGCGGGCGGGAGCGGGAGAGTCGGGCTTCCGGTCGGGCGTGGGCTCGGTCACGCGACCCACCCTCCCGCGTCCTGGCTCTTACAGGACGGGGGGGATTCGAACCCCCAGCCCGCGGATTTGGAGTCCGCTGCTCTACCAGTTGGAGCTACCGTCCTAGGGGAGACCGTGGGGATCACTTCCGCTTCTCGACGTGGTTCGTGTGCTTGCGGCAATGGCGGCAGAACTTCTTGAGCTCCAGCTTCGCGGTCTGGCCCGCGGTGCGGCGGCTGGTCCTGTAGTTGCGGTTCCCGCACTCGGGGCACTCGAGGAAGATCGCCTCGCGTGCCGACTTGCCTTTCTTCGCCACCAGCGTTCCCCCGTCCGGCTGCCTACTCGAGGATCTTCGTCACGACGCCCGCGCCGACGGTCTTCCCGCCCTCGCGGATGGCGAAGCGGAGCTGCTCCTCCATCGCGATCGGCGTGATGAGCGCCACCTCCAGCTTGACGTTGTCGCCCGGCATGACCATCTCCGCGCCCCCGAGGAGACGCGTGTCGCCCGTGACGTCCGTCGTCCGGAAGTAGAACTGGGGCCGGTAGCCGCTGAAGAACGGCGTGTGGCGCCCGCCCTCTTCCTTCGACAGGACGTAGACCTCGCACTCGAACTTCGTGTGGGGCGTGATGGAGCCGGGCTTCGCGATCACCATCCCGCGCTCGATCTCCTCGCGCTTGATGCCCCGGAGCAGCACGCCCACGTTGTCGCCGGCGCGCCCCTCGTCGAGGGTCTTGTTGAACATCTCGACGCCCGTCGCGGTGGTCTTCCGGGTGTCCTTGGTGAGCCCCACCATCTCGACCTCGTCCCCGACGTGCACGAGCCCGCGCTCGATCCGGCCCGTGGCGACGGTCCCGCGCCCCTCGATCGAGAAGACGTCCTCGACCGACATGCAGAAGGGCTTGTCCACCGCGCGGACCGGCTCGGGGATGTAGCTGTCCACCGCCTCCATGAGCTTCTGGATCGAGCCCGCGCCCGTGGCGTCGTCCAGCGCCTCGGGGTTCTGCATCGCCTTGATGGCGGCGCCCTTCACGATGGGGATCTTGTCTCCCGGGAAGTCGTACTCGGTGAGGAGCTCCCGCAGCTCGATCTCCACCAGCTCGAGCAGCTCGGGGTCGTCCACCAGGTCGATCTTGTTCAGGTAGACGACGATGGCCGGGACGCCCACCTGGCGGGCGAGGAGGATGTGCTCGCGGGTCTGGGGCATCGGACCGTCGTCGGCCCCCACCACGAGGATCGCCCCGTCCATCTGCGCCGCGCCGGTGATCATGTTCTTGATGTAGTCGGCGTGCCCCGGGCAGTCGATGTGGGCGTAGTGCCTCTTGTCGGACTCGTACTCGACGTGGGCGACCGCGATGGTCACGATCTTGCTCGCGTCGCGGACCGTGCCCCCCTTCGCGATCTCCGAGTACTCCTTGACCTTGGCCCGCCCCTTCCCCGCCAGCACCTTGAGGATCGCCGCGGTGAGGGTCGTCTTGCCGTGGTCAATGTGACCGATGGTGCCCACGTTCACGTGGGGCTTGGTGCGCTTGAACTGTTCCTTCGCCATCGAAGCTCCTCGGCGGCTCTGGGGTGCCGCGAGACGGAAGACGGCGCGGAGAGGGCACGTCCCTCACCCGGCCGAGATCCGCAAGTCTAGTTGGGTGGGCCCGACGAAGTCAAGCGGAAACCCGCACGCGCCGTGCCGACGCCGCCAGGCCCGGGGCGGACGGGACTTGCGATCGTGCGCGCGCCCCAAGCCGGATGGAGCTGTCGCTGGGATTTGAACCCAGGACCTCCTCCTTACCAAGGAGGTGCTCTGCCAACTGAGCTACGACAGCATGGGGAGTGAAGGATTTGAACCTTCGAAGCTCGGAGAGCAACAGATTTACAGTCTGTCCCCTTTGGCCACTCGGGCAACTCCCCGCGGGAGCCGGGGTCCTCGGACGCCTGTCGCCGGCCCCGGTGGAGCCGGCGGCCCGACTCGAACGGGCAACCTGCTGTTTACAAAACAGCTGCTCAGCCTTTGAGCTACGCCGGCGAGCCGGACGCGGGGGGATGATACCGGACGGGCGCCGCTTTTCCAGCCGCCTACTTGCTGCCGGCTCGGATCACCTTCGTGAGGGTGAGCTCGGCGTCGCGGATGAGGCCCACCCCCGGCGCGTAGAGCTTGAACTCCCGGGCGTGCGGCTCGAGGGGGGTCGTCTCCAGGCACTTCAGGCAGCCCTCGAACTTCCCGGCCGGGGTCTCGACGGTCTCCGAGACCCCCACGACCTCCGCCCGGTCCATCGCGACCCCCGGGGCCACCTCCTGGTAGTAGCGCCCCCCGAGCAGCGGGATCCCCGGGATCATCAAGCCGAACCGGGCGCCGTTCTGCCCGTGCAGCCACGCGCCCGGGTGGCCCGTGAGCTTCCCGTCCTTGAAGACGTCCACGTCCTCCCCGAAGTAGAAGACTCCGTTCGTCCGCTTCGAGATGGCGAAGAAGTTCCGCGAGACCTTGATCAGCTGGCCGTCCTCCTCCTCGCGCTCCTCGACGACCCGGGTCTCCACGCCCTCCACCATCTTCGTCTCCGGGAGGACCGTGACGGTGAGGCGGACGCCCCCGCCCTCGAGGACGAGGACGTGGCCGGGCTCGAGGACGAAGTAGGGGTTCGTCCCCGTCGAGGACCACTCGCTCGGGTCCACGCGGAAGACGTCCGTGTACGACGCCTCCGGCGCCGCGGGCTTCGCGGGCGCGGGGGTCGGGACGGCCGGGGCGGCGGGAGCCCCGCCCGTCGCGGGCTTCGGGGGCTTGGCGGGCGACGCCGTCCGGACCGTCCCCGTGGCGCCGTCGAGGGTCACCACGGTGATCTTGCCGCCCCCGAACACCTCGACGATCGCGATGGACTTCCCGCCCTTCACGTCGAGCTTCGCCTCGACCGCCTTCGCGCCCGGGACCGCGGCGAGCGCCTTCTCGATGGCGCCGAGGAGCCCGAGGGTGCCGGCCTTCGCCTCGGGCGAGCGGTCCTTGGCCGCCAGGTCGGACCGGAGGACCTTCCCGTCCCGGGCATCCAGGAACGTCGTGCGGGTCTTGTTCCCCTGCGCGATCCGGACCCTGTAGAAGACGAGGTCGGCGTCCTCGGCGAGGTCGGCCCGGACGGCGACTCCCTCGCCCGCGTCCCGGAGGGCCCGCTGCACGCCCTCGGAGAGCGGGAATCTCGCGGCCTTCAGGACCTTGGCCCAGTCGGGCGCCGGCGCGGCGGACGCCAGGCCGCCGAGGGTGCCAAGGGTGCCGAGGGTGATGGGAGCGAGCAGCGAACCGACGATCGCGATGCGGCGGAGCATGGGCACCTCCTCGTGCGCGCGAGGATCCTGCCCGCAGCCACCTTAAGTGGTCGTGAAGGCCGGGAACATGCCCGACGGCGTGCGGCGGGGCTCGGCGGAGGCCGCGGGGCCGGCCGTCCGGACGCCCACGAGGAGCGCGCACGCCAGCCGCTCGGGAGGGAGGGGGGCGACGCCCGTCCTCCGTGCGAGGGCGGCCTTCGCGCGCTCCTCGCGGCTCCGGAGGGCCCGGCGGCGGGCCTCCTCGGCCCGGATCGCGATCGCCACGTTCTCGCCCTCGGCGGCCCGGGCGCGCAAGCCCTCCTCGCGCCTCGCGATCTCGCCCTCCTTCGCCGCGACGTACCGGGAGCGAGCGGCGTCGAGGGGCCGCGCGTCGGCCTCGCGCTCGGCCCGCCGCTCGGCGGCGAGCCTCTCGGCCTCGACGGCCGCGGCCCGAGCCGCGGTCTCGAGGAGCGCCTCCGCGTGGTCCGAGAGGGCGCGGGCCCGCGCCTCGTCGGGGCCGCCGGGGGGGGGCGGCGCTGCGGCCGGAGGGAGCGCCACGGCGCGGCCGATCTGCGTCCCTCCCCCCGCCCGCACACGGACGGGCAGCAGAGCCGACTCCTCGCCCCCGCCCGGCTCGCGGACCCGGACCCGGAAGAGCGCCCACAGCCCGTCGCCGTCCGCCTCCCCCGGTATCCAGAGGGTCTCCGGGGCGCCCGGCGGCGCCTCCAGCACCCGCCGCGCCTCGCCCTGCACCAGCGCGTGGCCCGGGTCGAGGAGCGCGGCGCCGGTTCCCCCCGTGCCTAGAGACCGCGCCGCGTCGAAGGCGACCAGCTCCGGGACCGGGACGGTCGCGCCGGGGAGCCGCAGACGGAACGTCCCGGCCGCCCGGCCGCGCTCCAACGATCCCCCGCGCGCCGCGGCGGCCCGGGCGACGAACTCGCGCACGGCCGCGGCCCCGGGGCGGACGGCGAGGCTCCGGCGGAGGAGCGAGGTCGCCCGCGCCGGGTCGTGCGTCGGGATCGCGGCGGAGAATCCCTTCTCGACGGTCTCGGCCATCCGACGCCGTTCCTCGATCGCGCGGGCGACATGGTCGGCGGTCACGCGCGGCGGCTCGTCGGCCGCCAGGGCGTCCATGAGCATGTCCGCGAGGCTCACGCCCGAGAGCACCGCGCCGAGCACCTCGGAGACCCGGCCTCCGAGGGCCCTCTCCATCCGCCTCACCTTCTCCGAGAGGAGGTCGAAGATCGCCCCCTCGCGCGTGTCGGCCACCTGCAGGTTCCAGACCCTCACCTCGCGCCGCTGCCCGTAGCGGTGCAGCCGCCCGATCCTCTGGTCTATCCGGTTGGGGTTCCACGGCAGCTCGTAGTTCACGAGGCGGTGGCAGTGGGCGTGGAGGTTCAGCCCCTCGCCGGCGGCGTCCGTCGCGACGAGGAGCGCCGGTCCGGGCCGCGTGAACTCCTCCACGATCCGGCGGCGGTCGTTCACCGGGACCCCGCCGTGGATCACCAGCGGGCGGTGGTGGGCGAGGAGCTTCCCCGCGAGGTGCTCGAGGGTGTCCCGGTACTCCGTGAAGACGAGGAGTTTCCCGTGGGGCTCCTCCGCGCGGAGCCCGTCGGCGAACCGCCGGAGCGTCGCGCCCTTCGAGTCCCCGCGCGCGAGCACGGCGTCGCAACGACGGAGCAGCCCCTCGACCGCAAGCGCCTCGTCCTCTCCGTCCCCGATGGGTCCGCCGGGTCCGCCGGGTCCGCCGGGGCGGCGCGGCGCCCGGGTCCCCTCGAGCCGCCGCTCGATTGCGGCGATCTCCTGGAGGCGGGAGTCGTCGAGGTCCTCGGGCTCGTCGCAGGCCGCCTCGTAAGCCGCGAGGTCGGCCGCCGAGGGCGGGGCGGAGGGGGCGTCCCGCAGCGCGTCGAGCCGCCGCCGGAGCGACTCGCGGAGCGCCCAGACCGAGGAGACGAGCCGCTTCTGCAGCAGCACCATGGCGAACCCGCCCACCACGTCGTTCTCGGCCCGGGCCGCCCGGTACCGCTCCCGGATGTGGTCCGTCACCGCCTCGTAGAGGGCCCGCTCGTCCTCGCGGAACTCGACGGCGAGGGTCTTGACCCGCCGCGGGAGGAAGACCGGCTTCCCGGCGGCGTCGCGGATCTCGCCCTTCCCGCGCCGGATCATGAGGCCCCGGAGCCGCGCGGGCGGGACGGCCCCCTCTTCCGGGAGGAGGAACGGGTCCAGCAGCGCGACGAGGCCCTGGAAGGCCACCTCGTCCCCGTGGTGCGGCGTCGCCGTGAGCAGGACGAGCGACTCCGTCGCGTCCGAGAGCGCCTCCCCGAGCCGGTAGCGCTCGGTCCTCGAGAGGTGGCCCGCGACGAGGGCGAGCCCGAGCTTGTGGGCCTCGTCCACCACGACCAGGTCCCAGTCCACGGCCGTGGCCTCGGCGGCGACCTCGGCCCGCTTCAGGTAGTCGAGCGAGGTGAGGACCCGCGTGTGGTACCCCCACGGGTTCGCGCCGGGGGGGAGCGCGGCCCGGAGCCGCTTCACCGTCGCGGCGTCGTACACGTGGAACGTCTCCCCGAACTTCTCGGCCATCTCGGCCAACCACTGGTCCCGCAGCGCGGCCGGGACGACCACGAGCGTCCGCCGGGCGCGCCCGCGCGCGGCGAGCTCCGAGATCAGGAGGCCGGCCTGGACCGTCTTCCCGAGCCCCACGTCGTCCGCCAGCAGGAACCGGCACCGGGGCGCCGAGACCATCCGGTGGACCGCCTCGACTTGGTACGGCTCCGGCGCGACCCTCACGCGGGCGAGGGCCCCGACGGTGTCGGCGCCGACCGTGGGGTGGAGGAGCCGCGCGGCCAGGGTCCGGAGGTGGACGGACGGGGAGCCGGGCATCCGGAGGAGATTTCGGCCGCCGCCGGGGGGCGGCTTGAGCCTACGGACCCCTGCGGGAGGGCGCGCCCGTGGGGGCCGCCCGTCCCGCGGCCTCCGCCTCGAGCGCCGCCCGCACCTCCGCCGGCCAGACGTAGATCTCCCGGAGGGCCGCGCCGAGCGCCCGGCGGCTCCGCCGCTTGCGGTCCTCCTCGGCGACGACGGACGCCGCGTCGTCCCAGGCCTCGCCGAGCGGCTGGAGGTCCACCCGCGGCCGTCGCACGAGCCGGACCAGGTGCCAGGCCCGACCCTCCCCCTGCCCGTCGAGGATCGGCTCCGTGACCCCGCCTTCCGGCAGCCCCTCGAGGGCCCGCTGGACGAGCGGGTGCTTCGCGAACGACTTCTCCGTCGTGCGGTAGGGCCACGGGGTCACGTACACCAACTGGCGGTCGGGGAACGCGCGGGCCACCTCCGCCAGGTCCGAGGCCTTCCCGAGCGCCTCGCGCACGGGCCCGGCCAGCGGCGGCGGGGCGCCTCGCTCCCCGGCGAGCGGGAGCTGCGCGTACCAGAGATCCCCCGGGATGTCCTTCCGATACCGATCCAAGTGGCGGGAGTACCAGGTCTCGACGCCTCCCGGGCGGGAGAGGTGCGTGAGCCTCTCCCGCTCGGTGATGCCCTCGACTTCCGGGCCGATCACCAGCCGCCTCACGAAGAGCTGGACCGTCGCCTCCTGGCGCTGGTCCTCCTCGTAGTCCACGAGGGAGCGGCCGAACGTGCGGATGCTCTTCAGGTACTCGCCCGCGTCGTCGAAGCGCCGGATCTGGCGCTCCTTCTCGCGCGCCAGCATCTCGGGCGGCGCGACGAACCCCTCCCGGCGCGCCATCAGGTAGAGGATCACGTGCTTGGCGAGGAGAAGCCTCTGGGTCTCGAGGAGCGCGCGCTGCTTCTGGCCCGGCGCCGCCTCGAGGTCCCCCGTCTTCCTCCGGACCTCCTCCCAGGTGTAGACCCGCCTCTCGACGACGAGCGCGATCGGATCCTGGAGGTCGGGGCGGGCGCTCTCAGCCCCGGCGAGGAGCGCGGAGGCCACGGCGAGACCCGCGATGATTCGCACGCGGGAATCGTAACACACCGCCGGTCTGGGGCTCCCGCGAACCGCAGAGACGCGGAGGACGCAGAGGGAGAGGGGCGAGAGGTGCGTTCCGTCGACTAGACCCGCTGAATTCCGACTCCGCGGGCTCCGCGTCTCCGCGGTTGACTCCCTGGTTTACCGCCCCGCCGGCGGGAAGCGGCCCGAGCCCCGCCGGGGCGCGCCCCGGGCCGCCGCGGCCTCCAGTTCCTCGGCTTCCACGACGCCGCCGGCGGCCGTGGCGGAGAGGACCGCGTCGGGCCCGATCTCGAGCCAGCCCGCCTCGCGGTCGAACGGGCGGGTCGAGACGTACAGCCCGCCCGTCGGGACGGGGCGCCACGAGAGGGGCAGCCCGCGGCGGGCCGCCGCGAGCACCTCGCCGTCGGTCGCGACGAGCGCCGCCGCGGGGCGCTCCGAGGCCCAGGCGTCCGCGGCGATGCGCTCTGCGCGGGCGAGCGACGCGGCCACGGCCGCGCGCAGGACATCGGCCGACGGGGGGCCGCCCGGGGCGAGCCTCTGCAGGGTGGCGAGGAAGAGGGCGAGGAGAGCCTCGGCGTCCGAGCCGGTCGGCACCTGGCCCCGGAGGGGCTCCGGGACGTCCTCGTGGATGCGCTCCCGGAGCCCGGAGAGCGCCGGGAGCCGGACGTCGGCCGCGAAGAGCCACCGGAAGAACCGGATCGGCCGCCCCGGGACGCCGAGGGCGGCGAGCACCGCGTCCCCGATCGCCTCCCCGGCTGCCGCGGCGTAGGCGGCGTCCTCCCCGGGGACGCCGGCACCCGCGCGGGCGTCCCCGGTCTCGCCCGCGAGCCACGCGACGCCCCAGCCGGGGGCCCTCTCCCCGCCTTCCAGCTCCGAGCGCCCGGCCGCGACCAGGGAAGCCGCCGCGGTCGCGCGCGGCCCGAGATAGGCGAAGACGGCGGGCATCGGCGGGGATCCTACCCCCTCTAACTCGCGTAGTTCGCGCACGGCTTGTGCCGTCGCGCGAATGATGCGAGTTAGACCACGAACTCGGCCCCGTCCACGCCGATCACGTTCCCCGTCGTCCACGAGGAGTCCGGGTGGCACAGGAGGCCGATCATCCCGGCGACGTCCTCGGGCCGCGTGAGCCGGCGGTGCGGGTTCCCCTTGCGGGCCGCCTCGATCATCTCGACGTGGCCGGGGATCTTGCGGAGGGCGGGAGTGTCGGTGACGCCCGCGCGGATGGCGTTCACCGCGATCCCCCGCGGGGCGAGCTCGACCGCGAGCTGCCGGACGTAGGACTCGAGGGCGGACTTGGCCGCCGAGACCGCGCCGTAGGTGGGCCAGACCCGCGCCCCTCCCGCGCTCGTCATGGCGAGCACGCGGCTCCCCTCTGCGAGGAGCCCCTTCGCCACGAGGTCCTGCGTCCAGTAGACGAGGCTGTTGGCCATGACGTCGAGGGTCATCTCCAGGGAGGCGCGCGTGATGGCTTCCTCCGCGCCGTTCCCCGTGGACGAGACGAACGGCTTGAGGGCGCCGAACGCCAGGGAGTGGAACAGGAGCCGGATCGGCCGGGTCTTCCCGTCGGGTGCCCGCGATTTCTCGGCGAGCGCCGAGACGACCTCCGCCCGCCTCGCGTCCTCCGCGGCGTTCGCGTTCCAGAAGAGCGCCTCGCGCCCGGAGTCCCGGATCGCGGCGACCACCTCCTCGACGTGGGGAAGGGTCGCCTTCCGGTCGAGGTGGACCCCCGCGACGTTGTAGCCGGACTTCGAGAGGTGCCGCGCCGTGGCCTCCCCGAAGCCGCTGCTTGCCCCGAGGATCAGGACCCAGGAGTTGTCCGTCGTCGGCTGCCCGGCCATGGGGCGCGGGATTCTACGCGTCATCCCCCGACCCGGCAATGCCGGTCCGGGTCCCCCCGGGGTCCGGCTCAGTCTTTGCGCTCTCCATGCGCCTGCACTCCGGGAGCGGATGGGCGCGAAGGGAACGAATCGCCCAACTCGCGGATCAGAAATGTGTTAGGGTGCCGGGGCCAGGGAGGATGCGTGATCGGCGCGATGCTCGGAGGACCGCCTTGACAACGGCGCTGCCGAGAGGCCGCAACCGGATTACCAGGACCCGTATCCCCATCGGGCAGGGCGAGGTCTGGGCGGTTAATCCGTGCGGAGGCGGGAGATGAGCCGCCTCCCCACCGACCGCGAGCTCATGACCCGCGTGTCGGTGGGCGGAGACCCGGCGGCGTACGAGGAGATCTTCCGGAGACACTATGGATCCCTGGTCGCCTTCTTCTACCGGATGCGCGGGGAGCGGCACGCCTCGGAGGATCTGGCGCAGGACGCGTTCCTCAGGCTCTGGAAGTACCGTTCCACCTACAAGCCGACGGGGTCGTTCGTGGGGTACCTGTTGACCTTGGCGCGCAACGTCTGGGCGGACCGCGCGGGACGGATGGCGCCCACGGTCGTGGAGGACGAGGTTCTCGACGCGTTCCCGGAGGGCCGCCCGGAGCCCGGCGAGGTGGCCGGCGCCGAGGAGGAGAAGGAGCGGGTTCGCCGGGCGGTGCTCGATCTCCCCGAAGCGTTGCGCGCGCCGCTCGTCCTCTCGCGGTTCCACGGCATGGAGTACAAGGAGATCGCGGAGGTCCTCTCGATCTCGGCGCGTACCGTGGAGGCTCGGATCTCCCGGGCCATGGACGGCATCATTCGCCGGCTCGGTCGCCTCCCGTCCGGCGGCACCCTGGCGCCCGAGGGCCCCGAGGGTGGTGGGGGGGCGCGCCCGTGACGCCGTGTGCGGACCTGCGGCGCCGGTTCGTCCCGTTCCTCGACCGTGAGGTCACCGACCCGGAGGCGGCCGCGATCGCCGCCCACCTCGAATGCTGCCCCGGCTGCCGCGAAGTCCGGGACGCCTACGTCGGGGTGCGGCAGCTCCTCGCCGCGGTCCCCGCCCCGGCCCCCGACCCGATGGCGTGGCGGCGGCTCCAGCGCCGGATCGGGACGGCGCGGCCCCTCTGGCGGAGGCCCGTCCCCCTCGCGGCGGCCTCCTCGCTCGCGGCCGGTCTCCTCGTCTTGGCGACGCTTTCGACGAGGGGCACCTCCGCGCCGGCGGGACGCGGCGGGGCGCCGACAACGGCGCCCCCCCGGAGCCCGGGGGCTCGGGGGATGGTGGGCGGGGGGGGGGGTCCGGCGTGTCGGGCGGTGTGGCGCGATCTGGTGGGGGCCCCGGTGGCCGTGGCTCCTTGGCCGCTCGGCACGCCGGCGGAGCCCGCCCCGGGCGGAGCGCCCACCGTCTCGCGTGAGCGCGCCGAGCTCGCGGACGATCCCGCCGGACGCGCGGGGGCCCGGATCGAGTCCGGGGCGGCGCGGCCCGAGGCCCCCACCTCCGTGGATGGGGAGGGATCGGGACAGGCCCCCTCCGCGACGCCTCCCTCCGCCCCCGCAGGGCCCGCTCCCGCGCTCCCGGCGCCGGTGGCCTGGATCTCGGCGCGACTCGGCTCCGAGCACCGCCGGGAGGGGATCGTGCTGCGGTCCCTCGGTGAGGAGTCCCGCGAGTTCGATCCGGCGGCCGGCCAGCTGCCGCTTCCCCGCGGCGACGGGCAGGTTCCGCTCCGCGAGCTTCCGAACGGGAACCTCCTCGTGGACGCGGGGGGCGACGGGGGTCCCTGGGTCGAGGTGCCCGACCGGGGGCCGCAGACGATATCGGTCCAGGTGCGTCACGAGGGCGGCTCCCCGCGCGCCCTGCACGTCCGGCTGGAGAGGGTGCGCGGAGGGGGCCCGGGGGCAGGCCGCGCCGGGCGAGAGGCCCGCTGGACCCTGCGCAACGTCACCGCCCGGGCGGGCCGCTGGCAGAAGGAGCCGGTGCTCCTCCTCGACGGCGACCACGACGGCCGCTACGACGACCCGGGGGCCGACGCGCTGGTCTTCTCGGACGGCGTGCCCATCCCCCTCGGCTCGACGGTCGCCTGCAAGGCAGGCCTCCTCGACGTGGCGGTGGACGACCCGTCGGGGGAGACTCTCCGGATGAAGCCGCACGAGGGGCTCGTGGGCGGTCTGAGGGTCCACGCGATCTACCAGGGCGACGCGCAGATGCAGTCCGTCGTCCTCCGTTCGGGGGACCGCTACGTGGAGGTGTCCGGCGGACCCGGGACCGCGCGGTCCCGGCGCGTCGTGACGGTCCCCGTCGGCCGCTGGGAGCTCGCCGGAGGGTGGGTGAGTGGGACCGACTTCCAGGCCCGCGTGCGGCCGGGCTCGTGCCCCCCGGTGGTCGTCGAGGCGGTCGGCGGTCCCTGCGAGATCCTCCTAGGAGGCAGCTGCCGGCTCGACGCGCGCTGGGAACGGGGCGCAGGCGGCGAGATCACGATCGCGGCCGACTCCGTGGCGATCGTGGGGGCGTCGGGGGAGGTCTACGAGGAGCGTTCGGGCGGGCTGCAGGCGGTCCGGGCGAGCTTCCGCCGCCGGGGAGATTCCAAGCCCTTCGGGAAGCAGACCGTCAGCCGGTTCACGTGACGGAACACGGGACGGTCGCAGTTCGCGATCGCCGTGCCGGGGGGAACGAACGAGGGGGCGGTCGAGGTCACGCTCGCGGCTCCCTCCTACGAGAAGGCTCTCGGGGGCCTCGTCCCCGAATGGCGGTGAGCGTGGCGGTCGCGAGGACCACGAGCGTTCGGGCCGGGCGGGGTGCTAGAATCGGCACCCGGCCTCTGGAGGCCCCCGGTGAGAAGGACAACTCGGGCGGCGGGCCCGGGGTTCGAGAAGGAGGGGAGGAGCCCGTGAGCAAGAACCGAATCTGGGATCCCAGGAAGTGCGGGATCGCCTTCGCGGTGGCGGCGGCCGCGCTCGCCGGGTGGACGGCGGCGCGGGCCCAGGACGGCGGGCAAAGCCCACCCCCCTCCGATGCGAAGGCGGACGGGGAGAAGAAGGACGAGGGCACTCCCGAGCCCCCGAAGCTCACCCCCGAGGAGATCGCCGCGAAGATCAAGGAGGCCTTCAAGCTCTACAAGGAAGAGCGCGACGAGAAGGCCTTGAAGATCGTGGACACGATCCTCGTCTCGGAGCCGACGCACGCGAAGGCCAACTACCTGCGGGGCGAGATCCTCTTCATCCAGGGCCGTCTGCGGGAGGCCGAGCAGGCGCTGCGCCGCTCCCTCGAGAACCAGCCGGGCTACGCCTACGCGCTCGATACGTTGGGGATGGCCCAGGTGGCTCAGGCGAAGTTCGTCGAGGCCGTCGAGTCGTTCCTGGCTGCCATCAAGGCGGACAAGAAGCTCGCCGACCCACACCTCCACCTCGGTGAGCTCTACGAGCGGCAGCAGAAGCTCCCGGAGTCCGAGAAGGAGCTGATCACGGCCATCCAGCTCGCCCCGACTCTCCCGGCGGCGCACCAGGCGCTCGGCTTCCTCTACCTGGCCCAGGCGAAGTACAAGGAGTGCTCCTCGGAGTTCCTCAAGGTGACGCAGCTCGACCCGAAGAACTTCGACGCGCAGTTCGCCTACGGGTACAGCTTGGATGTCCAGCAGAAGTTCGCGGAGGCCGAGGCGATCTACAAGCGTCTCCTCGCGGCGCAGCCGCGCTACCCCGACGCCTACCGGAACCTCGGCGTGCTCTCGGAGCGCAAGGGCGGGAAGAAGGCCTCCCAGGAGGCTCTCGACTACTACAAGAAGTACATCGAGAGCGGCGGGAAGGACCCCCAGGTGAAGAGCTGGATCTCGGCCCTGGAGGAGCAGCTCAAGGCGAAGTAGCGGCGCCGGATCAGAGGCCCGCCAGATAGTCGAGCAGCGCAGCGAGGTCGGCCTCCGAGAGCCCCCGGACCGGGTCCATCTTGGCGTGGGGGTCCACGGCGCGCGGGTCCCGGATGTAGCGGGCCAACCAGTCCCGGGTCCGGCGTCGCCCCGCCCCCGCGAGGCTCGGGCCCGGCGCCTCGCGCCCGGTCGGGCCGGCGACGGCGTGGCACGCGTCGCAACGGCGTTCGAGGAAGACGCGCCGCCCCGGCGGGGCGTCGGGCTCCGCCGCGCGGCCGCAGCCCGCGGCCGCGAGGAGGGCCAGCGCTCCGAGGGGGAGCCGCCCCCTCAGCGCCTGGCCGGCGCCGGGATGGGGCGGCGCCCCGCGAAGCCCGCCTCGCGCGTGTGCCAGAAGGCGACCTCCGGCTCGCCCGCCAGCCAACAGAGGAGGGCTTCCTCGCCCTCGATCTCCCCCGGGAAGTCCACCAGGCCGATCGCGGGGTCCTTCACCTCGCAGCCGACCGCCTCCAGCTCGCGCGCGAGGTCGGCAAGCTCCTGGGCCGCCTCGTCACAGGCTCCTTGGAGGCGATCGCGGGCGGCGGCGTCCCCGCGCGGCGCCGCGGCGAGCGACTCGCGGGCCGCCTCGTAGCGCCGGTAGGCCGACTGGACGTCCTCGACGATGCGCCGGACGAGCGGGAGCGTGCGCGTCGCCTGCTCCGGCGTGAAGCGTCTCACCGCGGGGGATCGTAGCGACCCGCGCCGGCAAGGGTCAAGCGCCCTTGCCCGTGCTCCGGGGCGCGAGTAGACTCTCGGCGCCCGTGCGTGCTCCTCGGCCGACTCCGGAGGATTCCTAGCCGGGACGGCAACGTCCCGGAGGCTCGATGCGGTACGGGATCCTCGGCGACATCCACTCCAACTTCGAGGCCCTGGACACGGTCATCCGGGAGCTGAGGAAGGAGCGCGTGGACCGCTGGATCTCCGTGGGCGACGTCGTGGGCTACGGCGCCGACCCGGCCCGGTGCGTGGACGTCGTGCGGGAGTTGAAGTGCACCGTGGTGGCGGGCAACCACGACTACGCCGTCTGCGACCGCTTGAACGTGGACTTCTTCAACGCCTACGCCCGGGAGGCCGTCCTCTGGACCCGGAAGGTCCTCTCGCGGGAGCAGATGCAGTTCCTCGAGGACCTCGAGCTGATCTCGGTCCTCGACGGCGAGGTGACCGTCGTGCACGGGTCGCTGAATTTCCCGGAGATGTTCGATTACATCCAGACCTCCTACGACGCCCACCTCTCGCTGCAGGCCCTCACGACGCCCGTCTGCTTCCTCGGCCACAGCCACGTCCCCGTCACGTTCCTCCAGGGCCAGACCGTCTCCTACACCCTCGACCCGGTGATCCGGCTCCGGGACGGCGAGAGGGCGCTCGTGAACGTGGGGAGCGTCGGGCAGCCGAGGGACGAGGACCCGCGCGCCGCCTACGCGGTCTACGACTCGAAGACGCGCACCGTCGAGGTGAAGCGGATCGAGTACGACGTCGAGGCGGCCGGGAGGAAGATCCTGGACGCGGGGCTCCCGGAGATCCTGGCGGAGCGGATCAAGTACGGGCGGTAGGCTCGACCCACTCTTCCCCGTCCGGCCCGTACTCCTTCTTCCAGATCGGGGCGTCGGCCTTCACGCGCTCGATGGCGTGGCGGCAGGCTTCGAAGGCCTCGGCACGATGGGGGGAGGAGACGGCGACCGCCACGCTCGCCTCGCCGAGGGCGAGGGTGCCCACCCGGTGCACGATCGCGGCGCGCGCGCCCGGCCAGCGCGACTCGATCTCGCGACCGATCCTCTCGAGGACTGCCCGGGCCATCGGGGCGTGCGCCTCGTAGAGGATCCTCTCGACCCGCCGGCCCGCGCTCTCGTCCCGCACCGTCCCGAGGAAGAGCGCCACGGCCCCCGCCCCCGGGCGGGAGACCGCCGCGAGCAGCTCGGAGACGGCGATGGGCGCCTCGACGACCCGGAACACTAAGGAGTCCCTCCGGAGACCGGGGGGATCACGGCCGCTTCGCCGCCCTCGGAGAGCCTCGCGTCGGGCGGGACGAACTCGTCCCCGAGGGCCACGCGGGAGCGATCGAGGAGGGGCCGGACGGCGGGATGGGCATGGGCGAGGGCCGTGAGGAGGTGCGCGACGGTCGCCCCGGCCGGCACGTCCACGGTCTCGGACTCCCGGCCGATCCGCTCCCGCATCGCCGCGAAGAAGAGGACGCGGACACGCATGCCGAGAGACTACTCGCGCGCGGAGCGGGGCGGTAGAGTCTCGATCCTCGCGATGGCTCCCCCGCCGCCGGACGCCGCTCTTCTCGAGGTCTCCCGCCCGCCGCGGCGGGCGCTCGGACCCTCCGGCCGGTTCTGGCTCCCGCGGGTCGCGACGCTCGCCTCGATGCTCGCCCTCTTCGGAGGGGGCTTCTACGCGCTCGCGGCCTGGAACGAGGCGCGGCACGCGGCAGGGGTCACCTTCGTGGGTCTCTCCACGCCGCTCGACGAGGCGATCCCCCTCTTCGCGCCCGCGGTCTGGGGCTACCTCCTCTTCTATCCCGTCGCGTTCCTGCCGGTGCTCCTGCTCGGTCCCCGGGGGGACTTCCGGGCGGTGGCCCGGGCCACCTTGCTCCTCCTCGTCGTCTCCTTCGCGTGCTACGCGCTGATCCCGGTCCGCGTCGTCCCGCCGGCCGTCCCGGGGTCCGGGGCCTCGGCGGACGTCCTGCGGGCGATCCACGCCGTGGACCACGGCTACAACGCGATCCCGAGCCTCCACGTCTCCCACGCCGTCCTCGTCGCGCTCCTCTTCCGCCGCCTGCGACCCGGATCGGAGGGCCTCCTGCTCCTCGCCGCAGCGGTGGTGGCCGCGTCCTGCGTCCTCGTGAAGCAGCACTATGCCGCCGACGTCGTCGCGGGGGCGCTCCTCGGCTGGGGGGTCGCCCGGGCCGCCCTCGGGCCGGTCCCTGGCCCGCGCGTCGAGACGTCCCC
>JAKEIC010000250.1 GCA_022614695.1 Planctomycetales bacterium
GCCCCCTCCCGCGCGAACGCGACCGCCGCCGCCCGCCCGATCCCGGCCGACGCGCCGGTCAGGAGGACGACGGCGTTCCGCAGGTCCCGGCGCGCCACGGGACGGGAATCCTACCCGCGCGGCTCGGCGGTCTCCGCGTCTCCGCGTTGGAACATCGCGCTCATTCCGATTAGGCTTACCGCCCCCCCGTGCTCGTCGCCGTCTCCTCCGCGATCGTCGCGCTCCTGCTGATCGGGGTCTCGCTCCGGCGCAGCCCGAAGCGGCACGTGCCGGTCATGCTCGCGACGATCGTCTCGGACCTCGCGCTCGTCGGGTGGATCGAGATCTCCGCCCGGGCGGTCGAGAAGGCGGCGAGCGGGACGCTCCACTGGGGGATCTACGTCCACATCGGGATCGCGACGCTCTGCATCCTGGGCTACGTCCTGGCGATCGTCACCGGGACGAAGCTCCTCCGGGACCCGGCCTCGCCGGTCCGCCGGATCCACCGGGCGAACGCCATCGCCGTTGTTCTCTTGCGGCTCTCGGTCCTCGCGACGACCCCGGGGTTCCTGATCGTCCCGGCGATCCCGGGGAGCGCGTCGTGACCGCCCGGAGACTCGGCGTCGGGCTGGTCCTGCTCGGGCTGGCGCTCGTGGGGGTCGGGATCTACCTCAAGCGCGCCCACGGGATGATGCAGGCGATGGTGGTCCTCCACACGCTCGCGACCCTCGGGGGGCTGATCCCGGGGGTGATGCTCATCGTGAAGAAGCCCCGCCCGCGTTAGAATCCAGATCCTCGTGGCCCGCCCGCGGAAGCTGCGGTCCCTCGCCGAGCTGCACCGGCTCGCGCTGCAGGCGGAGAGCCTCGTGAGGAGGCTCGAGACTCAGCGGGACGCCCTCCTCGCCGAGGCGGACGCGGTCGCGGACGAGATCGCGTCGCTCAAGGGGACGCGGCGTCCTGGCCGGCCGCGGAAGCGGCGCTAGCGGTTCTCGACCGACGCCACCGGCGCCGGCGCGTCCGCGGCGATCCGGGTCCGCATCTCCGCCATCGCGCGGGAGGAGTCCTCGACCGACCGGAGCGCCCGCGCGCCGGCCCGGGCCGCGACGGTCCCGAGGACCGCGAGCCCGAGGCCGAGGCCCGCGGCCACGGCGAGCACCCGCGCGCGGCCCCGGCGGTCCCTCTCCTCGACGCGAGCGAGGAAGTCCTCCCGGGCCTCCGCGACCGCCCGCGCCGTCTCGGCCCCGACCGATCGCATCCCTTCCCCGAGCGTCCGGATCTCGGCCGCCTGCGCGGTGCCGGTCGCCGAGACGTCGGTGAGGGCCTTGGCCACGTCCCCGAGCCTCTCGCCGAGGGCCCCCTCGCGGGACGCGATCGCCTCCAGCCCCTCGCGGATCCGGCCGAGCACCTCGAGCTGGGCCCGGGAGTGGGCCTGGACCCTCTCGAGGGCCGCGGGGATCACCGCGAGCGCCGCCGTCTGCGCCTCGCGGTGGTCCGCCTGGGCCTCGGACTCGATCGCGAGCCGCGTCAGCACCTCCTGCTGGCGATCGGCGATCCCGGGGAGCGAAGCGAGGATCTCGGGGACGTGGTGGAGCTTCTCGACGAGCGCGCTCGACCGGTCGCGCCCGTCCTCGAGGGTCGCCTGGATCCCCCGCAAGACGCCGCCGAGGTCCCGGAGGCCCTCCTGGATCCTGAGGGCCGACTCCTCGCGCCGGGCAACCAGGGCGAGGCCGGCCTCGGAGAGCGAGCGCCGGCGCTCGAGGTGCCCGAGCCGGCGGGCCGTACCCACGGGGCCGCCTCCGCCCACGGGGGTCCGCATGCGGCGCCCCTCGACGGCCTCGGCGGAGGGGGCGGCGTTATCGGACCCGGGGGCCCCGTCGGGCCCCGCGCCGACCTCCGGCAGCAGCGGGAGATCCGCGGGCGTCTCCGGGGCGCTCTTCCCGCGGAGCCAGCTTCCCATCCATCTGCGCCAGAAGGATCCGTCTGCCATCCGCGCCCTCCGAGGCCCGCAGGGGCGGGTCCTCGACCCTCCCATCGGCCGGGAGCCGGGGGAGGGTTGAGAAAACGGGCTCGGGCCCCGTAGGATCCCGCCCCCAATGGAGGAGAGGGCGGGCGATGGGACCGGCGAGACCGCTCCCGGGACGATGCCCGTCCGGCGGCTGGCGCGCTTCTCCCCCGACGCCCTCGACCCCGACGCGATCGAGGTGGTCTCGCGGCTGAGGGACGCCGGGTTCGAGACCTACCTCGTGGGGGGATGCGTCCGGGACCTCCTCGTCGGGATCACCCCGAAGGACTTCGACGTGGCTACCGACGCCCGGCCGCGTCAGGTGAAGCGGGTCTTCTCGCGGGCCCGGATCATCGGCCGGCGGTTCCGCCTGGTGCACGTCCCGTTCGGCGAGAAGGTGATCGAGGTCTCGACGTTCCGGCAGAACCCCCGCGCGGGCGAGGGAGGGGATGCCGGCGAGGCGCCGGCGGCGGGCGAGGACGTGCTCCTGCGGGAGGACAACGTGTTCGGGACGGCCGAGGAGGACGCGGTCCGCCGCGACTTCCCCCTGAACGCGCTCTTCTACGACCCCGAGATGGCCGAGGTCGTGGACTACGTCGGGGGGCTCGCCGACCTCGAACGGCAGGTGCTGCGCACGATCGGAGACCCGTGGCACCGGTTCCGCGAGGACCCGGTGCGGATCCTGCGCGCGGCGAAGTTCGCGGCGCGGCTCCGGTTCCGGATCGAGGACGGGACCTGGGCCGCGATGGTCGGCTGCCGGGGCGAGATCCGGAAGAGCGCCGCGGCCCGGCTCCTCGAGGAGCTGCTCAAGATCCTGCGCGGCGGCCACTCGACCGGCACGATGCGGCTGCTGCACGAGTGCGGGATCCTCTACGAGCTGTTCCCGGAGCTGGGACCGGTCCTCAAGGACGACCCCGGGGCGCTCGAGAGGTTCCTCGCGCGGTTCCGCGCCCTCGACGGGGCGCGCGAGGACCGCGAGAGGCACGGGAACCCGCTGCTCCTCGCTCCGCTCGTCTACCCCCTCGCCGCGCCGCTCGTCGAGGCGAACGCGGCCGAGGTGCAGACCCTCGGGGAGGCGGTCCACGCCGCGCTCGCACCTCTCGGGGCCAGGTTCCGCGTCCCGCGGCGGGACCTCGAGTGGCTCCGCCTCCTCTCCCTCTCCCAGAGGCGATTCCTCGGGTGGGGCCGCACCGTCCTCCCGGCCGGGGAGTTCGTCCGGCGCGACTTCTTCCCGGCGGCGCTGGCCTTCCTCCGGATGCGCGCCCAGTGCGGCGAGGTGCCCGAGACCCTCGTGCGCGACTGGACCGCGCGGGCGGGGGCCGAACCGCTGGGCGCGCCGGTCGTCTCGGTCCCGCCCCCGCGCCGCCGCGGCGGCGGCCGGAGGCGCGGCCGGGGCTAGCCCCTCAGCGCGGACGGGGGGCGGCCGCGACGCGGAAGCCGACCTGATCGCGGACGACGATCGGCGGGGCGAGCGTCCTCGCCGCCAGGCGGCAGAGGTTCTTGTCGAGGAGCGCCCACGCGCCGCCCCGGGTCATCCGGTGGTCGGGCAGCCCCTCGGGGGAGTCGGAGCACCACTCGCTCGCGCTCCCGGCCATGTCCCGGAGCCCGAAGGGCGACACGTCGGCCTCGGCCGAGCCCACCGGCCGGATCCAGACGCGGCCGTCCTGGCGCCCCGCCGAGAGGAAGCGCCAGGAGAAGACGCTCCCCCAGGGGAAGTGGCGGCCGTCGGCCCCGCGACCCGCGCGCTCCCACTCCGTCTCCGTCGGGAGGCGCAGCGGGCGCCCGTCGCGCGCGCCCCGCCACTCGCAGTAGGCGACCGCGTCGTCCCACGCGATCGCCACGGCCGGCCGGTCCCCGACGAAGTCCTCGATCAGGCTGGCGATGCGGCCCGCCCCCTCCATCCGCCAGTAGTGCTCGCCCGCGGCGTACCGGCGGGGGCAGCGCTTCTGCGCCGCCGCCTCCCCCTCGGCCGCCGCCACCGCGAGGATGAACTCCCCGTACTCGGCGAACGTCACCTCGCGCTCGGAGAGGCAGAAGCCCGGGAGGAACGCCCTCCGGCGCGGCCACACGTTCGGGGCGGCCGGATCCCCGCCCAGGATCGCCTCGCCCGGCGGGACCCAGACGAAGCCCGCGCCGATCTGCTCGTCGGCGAGGAGCGGGATCCGCTCGGCCACGCGGACGTCCCGGCGGCGCTCGACGAGGACCGGGTAGCGCGTGTCCCGGAGGCCCGGCTTCCGGAGCACGAGGAGGTGGGAGCCCATCGGGAGCCGGACGCCGGTGAGGGGAGTCGTGCCGAGCCCCCCGCGATCCGAGACCTCGAGGCGGCCGTCGCCGTCCCGGTCCTCGTAGGTCCCCCAGAGCACTTCCGCCCCCGAGGGGTCGGTATCCAACGCGAGCGAGCCGTCGCCGCGGAGGAAGGCCTCGTCCTCCCGGCCCGCGACGGCCCTCAGGTCCGCCTCGAACCGGGCGGCCGCCTCCGCGTCCCCCTCCCCCTCGGCGTCGGCCAGCCGCTCGCGGGCGAGGCGCGCGAGGGTGGAGCGGGGCTCCGCTGCGGAGCCCGACTCCGGGTCTCCGGCGAGAGCCTCGGCGGCCGCCCGGAGGGACGCCTGGGCCGCCGCATAGGCGTCGTCCCGTCGCCGCCGCGCCTCGGCGACGGCGCGGGCGAGCGCCTCCTCCCCCTCGACCCCCGGGGGGCCCCCGGGGGGAGCCGGCCGCGCGAGGAGCGCCCGCAGCTCCCGCGCGGCCGCGCCGTGGCGCTCCGCGGCCGCCGTTCCCGTCGCCACGAGCGCCCCGGCGGCCCCCGCGCGGCGAGTCCGGTCGCGCCACTCGCGCAGGGCGAACGCCGCGGCGGTCCCCGCGAGAGCGACCGCGGCGACGGCCGCGACGGCGAACGGGGCGGGGTTGCGCCGCGCGCGCCGGGCGAGGCGGCCGAGCGCGCTCACGGGTCGCGCCGCGATCGGCTCGCCCCGCAGGAACCTCTCGAGGTCGTCGGCGAGCGCCGCCGCCGAGGCGTAGCGCCTCCCGGGCGCCTTCTCCAGGCACTTCAGCGCGACCGTCTCGAGGTCGCGCGGGGCGGTCGGGTTCCTGCGGCGCGGCCGGACGGGGTCGCGCACCGTGACGGCGGAGAGCACCTCGAGGCTCGGCCCGAACGAGAACGGGGGCCAGCCGGTCAGGCACTCGTAGAGGGTGGCCCCCAGCGCCCAGACGTCGGTCCTCGCGTCCACCGGTCCGGCCTCGGCCTGCTCGGGCGCCATGTAGGCGGGGGTGCCCATGACGTAACCCGGCTGCGTGAGCGCCGTGGCGCCGGGGTCGGCGCCCCGGACGACGGCGAGGCCGAAGTCGGTGACGAACACACTGGGCTCGGCACGGCGAGGGGGCGACGCGGCGACGCGGCGATCGGACGACGAATCCCCGGTCCCGCCGGTCGCGCGGGAGTTCTTGCTGGCGTCTTCTCGCCGTGTCCCCGTGTCGCCGTGTCCCCGTGTCGGGCCGCTCGCCTTGGTCCCGACCAGGATGTTCGACGGCTTCACGTCCCGGTGGAGGATCCCCTCGGAGTGCGCGTGGTGCAGCGCCCGCGCGGCCGCGGCGATCACCTCGGCGGCGCGCCGCGGGGTGAGCGGTCCGCCCGGGGGCGGGGCGATCCGCTCCCTCGGGCCCGACTCGGACGGAGCGGGACCCCCTCCCGCCTCCCGGCGGACCCGCGCGCTCTCCCTCTCGACGGTGGGCGCCCCCCCGCGCGACCACCCGTAGGTCGCATCGAGGATCTCCTCGAGGGAGGCGCCCTCGACGAGGTCCATGGCGAACCAGACCCGGCCGGCGTCCTCCCCGATGTCGTGGACCCCGACGATCCCGGGATGGCCGGCCAGGCGCGCGGCCGCCTGGGCCTCCCGCCGGAAGCGGGCGACGGCCTGCGGGGTCGCGCCCGCGCCCGGCCGGATGACCTTGAGCGCGAAGTCGCGGCCGAGGTCCCGCCGCCGCGCGCGGTAGACCATGCCCATCCCTCCCGAGCCGATGGGGCCGAGGATCTCGTAGGGGCCGATCCTCTCGCCCTCGGCGGGAGGGACGGCGGCCGCGCCCGGGCGCGGTGGCGGCGCCTCGGGCGGCCGGCCCGCGGGTCCCGGGACCCCGGGGGCGGCGGCCCGGCGCGCGGAGAGGAGGCGCTCCACGCGGGCGCGCCACTCCGCAGGGAGGGCGGCGATCTCCGCCGTCACGTCGGCGCCGTCGAGGGCTCGCGCGAGGACCTCCTCCGCCCGGTCGGCCCAATCGGGTTCGCCGGTCATGCCGTGAGCAGGGACTTGAGCCGCCCCATCGCCCGGTCGAGCCTCTCCCACGCCCCGCTCCTCGAGAGCCCGATCTCCTGCGCGACCTCGCGGATCGTCTTCGCCTCGAGGAGGTGCAGCTCGACGACCTCGCGGTCCTCCGGCTCGAGCGCCCCGAGGGCCCGCGCGAGGCGCGCGTAGTCCTCGCGCCTCGCCACGCTGCGGGAGATGGAGGTAGCCGTGTCCGCCGGCTCGAACGGGGCGGGGCGCGTTCCCGAGCCGTCCGCGGCACCGGCCGGGCCGGGGGCGAGCGACTCCAGGTGGCGGACGGGGCCGCGCTTGCCCGCCGCGACGTACTTCACCCTGTCCCCCACGACCCCCTCGGCGATCGCGGCGAGCCACCCGTAGAAGGCGTGCGGCCCGCGCCACTCGAGCCCCGGGATCAGCCGCCAGGCGCGGACCAGCGTCGCCTGCAGGAGGTCCTCGGCGTCGCAGTCGCCGCCGAGCGCGCGACCGCCCCGCCGTCGCAGCAGCAGGAGCAGCCGCGTCGTCTGCGGGGTCACGAGGCGATCGAAGGCCTCGGCATCGCCGCCGGCCGCCCTCACCGCGAGGATCGCGCCCTCGTCGTCCTGGGGCGGCGTCACTCCTTCTCCCGGATCCGGAAGAGGAGCATCCCCGCCGCCATCTTGAGGGCGTTGCGCTTCTCCGCCGGGACCTCCTCGCCGGTCTCGAGGGCCCGGCTCGCGTCCGCGTGGATCTTCCGGAGCTGCTCCGCCGTGGCATCGTCCATCGCGAACCGCTCCCGCCTCTCGAGGATCCTGCCCGCCACCCGGACGAGGGACTTGAGCTCCTCGGGGCCCGCGCGCGGCTCGGCGCGCCACGCGGGGCGGGCCGCCGCGTCGGCGATCCGCCGCACGATCCGGTAGACCGCGCGCGCGATGGCCTCCATCTTCCCGGGGCGGCACTTCTCCGGCCGGTCCGTCGGCCGGTGGTAGTCGCGGTGCTGCGAGGTGCTGAAGAAGAGGACGGGCACCTCCCGCAGCGCGAACGGGAAGTGGTCGCTCCGGGGACCGATCAGGTCTATCCCCGCGTGGTCGAAGGAGAGGCCCGAGTCGGGGGCGACGGCCTCGACCGCCTCGCGGAGCGCGTCGCTCCTCTCAGCCCCCACGACGTACACGGTGTCTTCCATCACGCCGAGGAAGTCGCGCGAGACCATGTCCATGGTCGTCATGGCGGCGATCCGTTCGAGGGGGACCACGGGCTCCTTCACGAAGTGGCGCGACCCCCGGAGCCCCAGGGCCGCCCCGCCGAGGGGCCCGCCCGGGGCGTCCGACGGCGGCCCGCCCTCCTCGCCATCCCACGCGGCGAAGAGGAGGCTCCGGGCGGGGGGGCTCGCGTCGCCGGCGAAGGCCTCGGCGATCTCGAGGAGCGCGGCCACGCCGGAGGCGTTGTCGTCGGCGCCCGGGAAGAGGACCTCGCTCCCGTCGGGCCGCGTGCGGGGCCACAGGTGGTCGTAGTGCGCCGACACGATCACGACTTCGCGCCGTCGCTCGGGGTCCGAACCGGGGAGGAGCGCGAGGACGTTCCGGCCGACCTTGCCCCCCTCCCCTTTCGGCCCCTGCGGCCCGTGCGAGAAGACCTGGAGGAACTCCCGCTCGGGCCCGGCCGGCAGGAGCCCCAGCCGCGCGTACTCCCCCGCGATCACCGTCGCGGCGCGGTGGGCCTCCGGGGAGCCGGTCCCGCGGCCGCGGAAGGTGTCCGAGGCGAAGAAGCGGACGTGGGCCGAGAGCTCCGCCGCCGTGATGCTCTCCGCCCCGCCCGCGGGGCGCTCCTGCGCCGCGGCCGGGGCGAGGGCGAGGAGCGAGAGGCAGAGGCTCGCCTTGACCCCCCCCGGGGGCGCGCCGAGAATCGCGCACGTGGACCGGGGGGTGCCGCTCTTCATCCTGGGCGTCGCGCTGGTGCTCGCGGACATCTCGCTCTTCCTCTTCTCCCCGGATCCGGCGGCGCTCGCGCGCAAGGGGGTCGGCCTCCTCGCCCCGGTCGGCGTCGTCCTCGCGGTGCTCTCGGGACCCGTCGGCCGGCCCGCCGGGCGGAAGGGGTCCGCGTGAGCCACGGATGGCGGGCGCTCTACCCGGGCGCGTTCTTCGGGCTCGCGACGGTGCTGTTCTTCTACACCCTCTGGCGCTGGCGCGCCGGCTACGTGGCCGAACCCGACGCGGGCCGGCGGCGCCGGTCGCTCCTCGCCGCGGCCGGGCTCGCGGCGATCTTCCTCTCGCTCTGGCTCACCTGCGGCCTCGTCTCCATGGAGTTCCGGGAGCTGCGCTGGGCCGTGCCTCCGCTCGCCCTCCTCGGCTTCGCGGGGATCGCGGCGGGTTGGAGGCATGGGCCGTGACGGCGGGAGCATCGTAACGACCGTGGCGGCGCTCCGCGACGCGTTCCGGCTCGCCCTCGAGACCGCGCGGGGGAACTCGCTGCGGCGCGCCTGGATGAACCTGGACCTGCGGGACCGGATGACGCTCGAGGGAAAGGTCCTCGACCTCGGCCGGAGCCTCTCCCGGAGCGCGACCTACCGGGGCCTCATCCCCCCGGCGGGGGCGAACGGGCTCCGGTACGTCGCCGTGGACCTCCTGCGCGAGCAGCGGCCCGACGTGCGCGCCGACTTCGAGCGGCCGCTCCCGTTCCGCGCCGGCTCGGTGGACCGGGCGCTGCTGCTCAACGTCCTCGAGCACATCTACGAGCACCGCCGGCTCCTCGCCGAGATCCGGCGCGTGCTCCGGCCCGGGGGGCGGCTCTACCTCTACGTCCCCTTCTTCATCGTGGTCCACCGCCACCCGCACGACTACTTCCGCTACACCGACGAGGCGCTCGCGAGGCTCTGCCGGGAGGCGGGGTTCTCGCGCGTGGACGTCCGCCCCCACGGCGGGATCCTGCGCTGCGCCGGGACCGCGCTCGACTTCGTCGCCCGGTCGCCGCTCCGGGCGCTCTCGTTCCTGCCCACCCTCGCGCTGTCGCTCGGGGACGCCCTGCTCGACGGCCTCGCGCGCGGGAGGATCCGGGAGCGGTTCGTGCTGGGCTACTTCGTCGAGGCGGAAGCTTGACATGCGCGGCGCATGCTTGCATACTGAGCGCATGCCTAGCATGGTCCAAATCCGGAACGTCCCGGACGATCTGCACCGCAAGGCCAAGGTCCGTGCCGCCGAGGCCGGACTCTCGCTCTCCGCCTATCTCCTCCGTGAGCTCCGCCGGCTCCTCGCCAGCCCGACCATCGAGGAGATCTCGGAGCGGGCGCGCCGTCGGCCACGCATCGCGCCGAGCCCCTCGATCGCGGAGATCATCCGCCAAGAGCGCGACTCCCGTTGATCGTCGCCGACGCGTCCGCGATCGTCGAGTGGCTCCTGAACGGGCCCGCCGCGGTCGCCCTCGCGGCCCGGTTCACGCGACGCGGGGAGACGATCCACGTCCCGCACCTGCTCGACCTCGAGGCGGCCCAGGCGTTCCGGCGACTCGTCCGGACCGGAGAGGTCACAGAGACGGCCGCCCGCGAGGCCCTCTCGGATCTCGCCTCCCGGGCGATCGTGCGCTACCCGCACACAGATCATCTTCCTCGGATCTGGGAGCTCCGAGCGAATCTCACCGCGTACGACGCCGCCTACGTCGCGCTCGCCGAGACGCTCCGGGCCCCCCTCGTGACGCTCGACGGACGTCTCGCGTCAGCCCCGGGCCACCGGGCCATCATCCAGGTCGTCCGGCGGCCCTGAGCCTACCTCACCACCACCTTCGTCCCCGCCGGCACGACCTCGAAGAGTTCCTCCACGTCCTCGTTCCGCATCCGGATGCAACCGGCCGACGTGGCTCCCGGGACCGACTCGGGCTCGGAGGTGCCGTGGATCCCGAAGCCCTGGAAGGCCGCCTCCTTCCGGAACCCGAGCCAGCGCGTGCCGAGGATGTTCCGGGGGTCCCCGAAGGGGATCCGCTCGTGGCGGTTGTACCAGTCCGGGTTCACCTGCCGCGTCTCGACCGTGAACGTGACGGCCGGCGTAGGCCGCTCGGGCTTCCCGACCCCTACGGGGTACTCCCTCACGAGCAGCCCCCCGATGAAGAGGGCCATGCGGAAGCGGTCCCGGTCCACCTGCAGCTCGACCGGCCCCTTCACGACCTTCAGCCGGTCGCCCGGGAAGAGACGGTCGTCCTTGAGGCCGTTCGTCATGCGCAGCAGGCCGACGGTCGTCTTGTTCTGGCGCGCGATGCCGTCGAGGGTGTCCCCGCGCTCGACAACCACGACCGGCACCGACGGGTGGTGGGCGGTCCCGAGGATCGTCTGCCGCGCGACCCGCTCGGCGTCCCGCGCGATGGCCTGGCGCTCCGGCCCCGCCCCGGGGTGCCGCCAGGCTTCGGTGAGGGCCTGCCGGGCCGCGGCGAGGTCCCCCCGGTCCTCGGCGAGCCGCGCGAGCCACCGGGCCGCCTCGGCGCCCGTCGGCCCCGGGTCCCCGGCCGCGAGCGACCGGAGGTCCTCCGCGGCCTTCCCGGACTCGCCGCCGAGGATGTCCGCCTTGGCCGCGAGGAGCCGGGCGCGGAGCCCGTCCGGGCCGGGGTCGGACGCGAAGGCGGCGGCCGCCTCCCGGACCGCGGCCAGCTCGCCGCGCGCGAGCGCCTCCGCGGCCGCCGCGAGCGGGTCCGGCGCCTTGCCCGCGGGGGCCGGCGCATCCCCGGGGGCCCCGACGTCGGCTGGTCCGGGCGCGAGGAGCCCCGGGACGGCCTCGCTCCCGCCGCCGGAGAGGGCCCACCCGCCCCCGGCGATCCCCGCCGCCAGCAAGGCGATCCCCGCCCGCCGCCCCCCGCGCCGCCGGCCGTACGCGCGCCGTCCCCTCATGGAGCCCTCCTCGTTGGATCCCTCCGGGGGGCCCCCACGGACGCGGAGGGAGACTCCGCGGGCGAGGCGGTCCCTCGGGGAGATCGGCGGGGAGGCGAAGGGACTTGATCCCGGCCGCCCCCGCGTTGACGGCCCCGCCCCTCCGGCCTAGCATTCCGGCGGGATGGGAGACCTCGGAATCGAGATCGCGCCGATCGAGGGGCTCGACGGGGGCGCCCAGGTGACGCTCCTCGGGGCCCTCGACGAGGAGGCGCTGCCGCCGCTGGCCGCTCGCATCCGCGGGGCGCAGTCGGAGGGCCTGCGCCGGTTCATCGTGGATCTCGGGGGCGTGGGCGTCGCCACGACCGAGGGGCTCGCCTCGCTCCTGAAGCTCGCCGTGGGCATCCTCGAGACGCGCGGCGAGGTGGTGCTCGCCGACATCCGTCCTGACGTCCGGCCAGCAGTCGCGCGATCGGGGCTCGAGGGGATCTTCAAGGTGTTCGACACGGTGGGCGAGGCCGCCGACGACCTCCGCTCCCGGCCGATCCCGGAGGGGACGGAGACGAAGAGCCGCTCGGCCGCGGCGGGAGGGGGCGGCGGGACGGACGACCCCGACCTCGGCGGCGGCTCCTGGCTCGAGCAGCAGATGGGGAGCGAGGTGAAGCCGGCCGCGGGGGGCGGGAAGGCGAAGGGCCGGGACACGAGCGTCCTCGGCAAGATGATGCGCGAGGAGCTCGAGGCGATGGCGCGGGGGGAAGAGGGCGGGGAGGCCGAGGCGCCGGCCCCGGCCGCGGAGGGAGGGCTCCTCGGGGGTCTCTTCGAACGGGAGACGAAGGAGATGGGCGGCGAGGCGGCAGCGGAGGCGGCGCCCACCGAGGAGGGGGCGCCGGCGCCGGGCCCGTCCGCGGACGTCTCCATGAAGGAGGCCCTCGCCGGGCTCGTCGCCGAGGCGGGCGGTCCGGCCGAGACGCCCGCCCCCGGCGAGGAGGGAGGCGAGGCTGCGACCGGGGCCGAGGGCGAGCCGGCCCCCATGGCCGAGGAAGGCGCCGAGGCAGGCGAGCCGCAAGAGGCGGAGGCAGAGTACGCCGCCCCCTCCCGCGGGGGCGGTGGAGGAATCGCGAAGCTCGCGATCGCGGCAGTCGTGGTCGTCGCCGCCGCGGGGGGAGTCGGCTACTGGTACACCACACAGGGAGGGGAGGGAGCCCCCCCAGCGACGGCCAAGGCCCCCGCGCCGCCGGCGACCGCGGCGACCCCCAAGGCTCCCGTCACCTCCGCTCCGCCGCCCGTCACGGCCAAGGCCCCTCCCTCTCCCGCCACCGCCGGGACGGCGAAGACCGCCACGCCTCCACCTCCTCCTCCCCCCCCTCGGACGGCCGCCCCCCCCTCGACCGCCGCGCCGGGCGGGAAGGCGCCGCCTCCGTCCGGGAAGGCCCCCGGCGACGCCGCCGCGGCCGCCGCCGCGGCGGCCCAGGCGAGGGAGCGCGCCCAGAAGCTCGAGACGGCGCGCGCGGCCCTCGAGTCCGGCCGCGGGTCGGACGCGCGCGAGGGCGCCGAGGATGTCCTCAAGGCCGATCCGGCGAACCGGGACGCGCGCGCCGTGGCGGCGGCGTCCGAAGCCTACCGCGCCTCCGAGGCGGCCTCCGCCGCGGGGGACTGGGCCACCGCCGCCCGCGAGGCGCGCCGGGGCCTCGATGCGCTCCCGGGCCTCGCCGTGGGCGAGGCCCTCGTCTCGCGCACGGGGGAGCCGCTGCGGAAGGCCGCGACCGACAGGCTCGCGGCGCGGGACCTGCCCGCGGCCGAAGCGCTCCTCCCGGGCCTCGACGCGGCGCCCCCGGGCGACGCGGCGACGCGGGCCAGCGCCGAGGCGATCCGCCAGAGGCGGCGCGAGTACGACGCGCTCGTCGCCGAGGCCGAGACCCGCGCCGCGGCGGGCAAGGGCGACGACGCGGCGGCGGCCCTCGAGGCCGCCGCGGGGATCTCCGCGAAGCCGGACCTCTCGGCGCGGATCCGGGAGGTGCGGGTCGCGGGCCTCCGGGCCGAGGCCGTGGCCAAGGCTCTCTCCGGCGAGGGGGCCGCCGCGCTCGAGATCCTCCGCCGGGCCCTCGAGATCTCCCCCGGCGACGTGGGGCTCGCCGAGGAGGCGGCGCGGCTCCGGGGCACGCTCGTGCGGGAGCGCGTCGGGCTCGCCCGCGAGGCGGTGGCCCGGGGCTCGGCCGAGGAGGCGACTCTCCGCGTCCGCGAGGCGCTCGAGATCGCCCCCGAGCACGAGCCGGCCCGCAGGCTCGCCGACACCCTGGGGGCCCTCGGGCCCGCAACGTCGCTCCCGGCCGGGTTCGCGGTCGTCCCCGGCGGCGACTACCCGGTGGGCTCCCCCGACGAGTCCGGGAACCCGCCGCGCACGGCCCGGCTGGCGGCGTGCCTCGTGTCGGTCCGCGAGGTGACGAACGCCGATTTCGCGAAGTTCGTCGCCGCCGGCGGCTACCGGAGCGACCGGTGGTGGCCGGCGGAGGCGAAGGGGGAGCGCACGGGGTTCGTGGACGCGACCGGCCGCCCGGGCCCTGCGGGCTGGCGGGACGGGAGCTTCGCCTCCGGCGCGGACGAGAGGCCCGTCACGGGGATCTCCTGGTGCGAGGCGGCCGCCTACGCGAAGTGGGCGGGGGCACGGCTCCCGAGCGAGGAGGAGTGGGAGGTCGCGGCGTCGTGGGACCCGGAGACGTCTCGCGGGCGGGCCTACCCGTGGGGCGACTCCTGGGAGCCCGCACGGGCCGGCCTCGACGGCGCTCCCCCGGCACTCGTGCCCGTCGGGATGCGCGACGGCGACCAGAGCCCGCTCGGCGCCCGGGACATGGCCGGGAACGCCATGGAGTGGACGTCGGGAGCGTGGGCGGAATCCGGGGACCACCGGGCCGTGCGCGGCGGGGGCCCCTGGGTGCTCGCCCCGGAGGCCGACTGCCGGCCCTCGCGGCGGCGGTTCCACGCGGGGCCGCTCCGGGCACGGCTCCCGTTCGTGGGGTTCCGCCTCGCGCGGGACCTCGTCCCCGCCGAGACGCCGAAGCCGCCCGAGAAGCCGCCCGCGAAACCGAGGGGCCGATGACGGGCCGCCTCGCGCTCGCCGCGCTCCTCGCCCTCGCCGCCATGGCCCTTGGGGCGGGGCTCTTCCCCGGTTGCTCGACCGCGCCCCCCGTGGAAGAAGGGGACGGAGGGGACGAGGGCAGCGAGGAGGCCGATCCCGAGGAGGCGGAGGGACCGCCCGCCGGCTCCGGCCCGGCCCCCACGCCCCGGACCACGCCCACGCCGGCCCCGGAGCCGGCTCGCGATCCGGAGACACTGGTGCTCGCGGTCGGCTGTCCCCGCGGCGCCGCGGCGGGCTTCCCCGAGGCGGAGGGAGCCGACGCGGCGGCGCGCGCGCTCGCCGGATGGATCCGCGGCCGCGGCTTCCGCGACCGCCGGAGCCGGGAGCTGACGGAGACCGAGGCGACCCGGGCCAAGGTCCTGGCCGCGATCTCGGGGGACCTGGCGCCCGGACGCCGGACCGACGACCTCGTCGTGTTCGCGTTCTCGGGCTCGGCCGCCCGCGTCGGCCGCGGGGACGTGGCCCTCCTCACCCACGACGCGGACCCGAAGCGCGCGGCGGAGACGGGGATCCCGCTCGCCGACCTCGCGCGGGCGCTCGGGGCGATCCCCCGCGCGGACCTCCTCGTGATCCTCGACGTCGCGCTCGGCGGTGTGCCGGGGGAGCGGTGGGCCGGGGACTCGCCGCCGCCCTCCGAGCGCGGGGCGCTCCTCGAGGCTCTCCGCGCCCTCGCCGCCCGGCCCCACACGGCGGTCCTCGTCGCCTGCGAGCCGGGCGAGGGGGCGGGCGGGGGCGAGCGCGGGCTCGGACTCTTCCCCGAGCGCCTCCTCGAGGCGGCCGAGAAGACTCCCGATCCCGAGGACGACGGCTGGCACGAGCTGGCGGACGTCTTCCGCGCCGTCGCCGACTCGGTCCAGTCGCGCTCGTTCCTCGAGGGGCGGAGCCAGACGCCCCTCCTCTTCCTCGGCAAGGCGAGCGAGGGCTTCGTCGTCCCGCGGTCCTACGCGGGGCGGTAGGTCACCGCCCGCGGAGCTGCTCCCGGGCGGTGTCGCGGATCGCCTGGAGCTGCCCGTCGTCGGGGTATCGGGGGAGCAGCCCCTCCGCGTCGGCCAGCGCCCCGCCGGGGTCGCCGGTCTTCAGGCGGAGGTGGGCGCGGATCTTGAGCGCCGAGTCGTCGCCCGGGGTCCTCGCGAGCACCGCCTCGACGTCGGCGAGGGCCCCCGCGTTGTCTCCCGCGAGGGACCGGGCCTGTGCGCGGATGACCCTCGCGAGGGGATACCCCGGATCGCACGCGAGCGCCTCCTCGACGTCGGCGAGCGCCCCGTCCCGGTCTCCCATGTTCCAGCGCGTCGCGGCCCGGTTGGCGATCACCTGCGCCGACCCGGGCGCGAGCTTCAAGGCGCGGTCGTAGTCCTCGAGCGCCCCGGCCGAGTCGCCTCTCCGGCTGCGGACCCCGGCGCGGTTGAACCAGGTAACGGGCACCTCGGGCGCGAGCCGCACCGCCTCGTCGCAGTCCCGGAGAGCGCCCTCGACGTCGCCGAGGTGGTGGCGCATGAAGCTCCGGTCCACGAGCGCCTCCCAGAAGGCCGGGTCCCGCCGGATCGCCTCTTCCAGGGCCGCGAGCGCGGCCCGACGGTCCCCCCGGGTGCGCGCCGACTGCGAGACGAGGTAGGGCGGGAGCGGGTCCGCCGGGTCGGCCTGCGCCGCCGCCCGGAAGTCGGCCTCCAGGGCGGTGAGCGTCCCCTTCGCCGCCGCGAGCTGCGCCCGGGCCCCGAGGAGGGCGGGGGACGCCGGATCGAGCGCCGCCGCGGCCTCGAGGGCGCTCTCGGCCTCCGCCACCGCCGGGGCGGGGGTCGGGGCGGCCCCGGGATCCGGGCGCGTGCGCACGAGGAGGGCGAGGGCGAGACCCAGCCGCGACTCGGCCGAGAACGGGTCGGCCTCCGCCGCGGCGCGGAAGGCCCGGGCCGCCGCGGCCGCGTCGCCTCCCAGCCGCGCGAGGAGCCCCTCGACGTAGGCGAGCCTCTCGGGCGTCGCGCCCCTCGCCCGCAGGGCCGCGAGGTCGGCCGCGAGCGCGCGCCGCTCCTCGTCGCGCGCGGGGCCGAGGGACCGGCCCGGCGCGTCCCCGAGCCCGCTCCAGGCGAGGCGGGCCATCCCCTGCTCGATGCGGGCCGAGCGCGCGAGCGCCCTCTCGAAGAGGGGCTCGGTCTCGGCGGGCAGGAGCGCCACGGCGCGGTCCAGGGCCGGGAACGCGGCGTCCAGCCGGCCGATCAGGCGCTCGCACCGGCCCCGGAGGAGGTGGGACTCGCCGTCCTCGGGGTCGGCCGCCGTCGCGGCCGCGAGCGACGCGGCCGCCTCCCCCCGGAGCCGGCGCAGCGACGCGACGTCGCGGGCCCGCCGGGCCGCCTCGGCCTTCTCGAGGAGCCTTCGGGCCTCGGCCCGGTGGGGCGCGGCGGCCGCGCGGCGGGTCTCGCCCTCGCGCGCGGCGGAGGCGGACCGGGCCACCTCGGCCTCGGCGGCGGCCCGCGCCTCCCGCTCGGAGGCCGCGGCGGAGGCCTCCTCCCGGGCGCGGACCGCGAGGAC
>JAKEIC010000251.1 GCA_022614695.1 Planctomycetales bacterium
GGACGGTCTCGACTTCGGGCGCCGGCCGGTCGGGTCGGGACCGTACCGGTTCGCGTCCTGGTCCCCGGGGGACCGGATCGTCCTCGAGAGGAACGACTCCTACGGGGGCCCGCGCCCCGCGTTCCGTCGGCTCGTCTTCCGCGCGGTCCCCGAGCCGGCCACGCGGGTCGCCCTCCTCGAGAGCGGGGCGGCGGACGTGGTGCTCCGGCTCCCCCCCCACGAGCGCGAGCGGCTGGGGCGCCGGGGCGGTTGCCGGGTGCTCGACACGCCGAGCGTCCGCGTGATCTACGTCGGGATGAACTGCCGTCGGCCGCCCCTCGACGACGCGCGGGTCCGCCGAGCCCTCGTGCACGCGGTGGACCGCGAGGCGATCGTCGCGCACGTGCTGCGCGGGGCGGGCGCCGTCGCCGACGGCCCCGTCGCGCCAGGGGTCTTCGGCCACGCGGCGGGGACGCCTCTCTCCCACGACCCCGCGCGCGCCCGCGCGCTCCTCGCCGAGGCCGGCTGGGCGGCGCGCGGCCGCCGGCTCGCGTTCTGGGCGCCCGTGGGACGCTACCTCGAGGACCGAACGGTGGCCGAGGCCGTGAGGGAGGAACTCCGCAAGGTCGGCGTCGAGTGCGACCTCGAGATCGTCGAGTGGGCGACCTACCTCGAGCGGCTCCGGCCGGCGGGAAAGGAGGTGGCCGAGCGCGCCTACGACCTCTTCCTCCTCGGCTGGGCCCCGTCCACGGGGGACGCCGACTGGGTGCTGCGCCCGCTCTTCCACTCGGCCGAGGCGAAGCCGGGCGGGAGCAACGAGACGGGGTACGCGAACCTCCGCGTGGACGATCTCGTCGTGGAGGCGATGGGGACCGCCGACCCCGAGGCGCGGCGCCGCGCCTACGCCGAGGCGATCCGGATCGTCACGGGGGACGCCCCCTGGATCCCTCTCCACGTCGAGCGCCAGATCACGGGGTTACGGGAAGGCGTCGAGGGAGTGATCGTGAGCCGGCTCGAGCTCCTTGACTGCCGCCGGGCGCGTCGGACGGGGCCCTAAGAGCGTCGTCCCCGACGAGGAGATCCGTCTCTCCGTCCGGGGCAGACCGCTCCAGCACGGGCCAGCGGAGGACGGGGACCCGCGCCGCGAGGCGGGCGACCACGGGGTCCGCCGGGCCGCCCAACCGGATCACGGTCGCCTCCTCGGCACCCTCGGGGAGCGGGTTCCCGGCCGGCACGTAGACGGCGTCCCGGGCGCGGGGGCCGGCGGCCCGGGCCGTCTCCCCCGGCGGCCGCGCCGGCGCGATCCGGCCGTCCCACGGGTCCCCGCGGGACTGGTCGAGAGCGCGCCCCCACGCGATCCGGTCCGCCGCCCCGCCCGTCGCCATCGGCACCCCGATGGCGAGCAGCGCGACCCCGCCCCAGAAGTGGGGGAAGGTCCGGTCCCCGAGCGAACCGGGGCTCGGGCGTGCCCGGTGGTCGTATTCCGTCAGATACCACCCCGCCGCGATCGAGGCGAGCCCGGCGGCGACCAGGGTGAGGCCCGCCGCGAGCACCTGGTTCGACGTCTCGACCCTCTCGCGGGCGTAGGCCGCGCGGCCTCGGCCGTCGAGCGAGAGGAAGGCCTCGTCGCGCCGGGGCGACGCCGCGCAGCCCTCGGCGAGCAGGGCGAGCGACGTGAGCGCGACGATCGCGGGGGTCCGGACCATAGCTCCTCTCCCGCGCCACCCGACCCGCCCCACGACCCCGAGGAGAGGAGCGCGACCTCAGTCTAGAACTTCGGGAGAGGAGCCCGCCAGGGTTTCCCGGACCGATACGGGACCGGCAGAGATCCGGGCGCCGCCGCCGGGCGCCGGACTCTCGAGGACAGGCCAACGCAGCGCCGGGACCCGCGAGGCGAGCCTGCGAGCCTCGGGGTCCGACGGGCTCGCGACCCGGACGACTTCCACGCCCGCGGCTTCGGCGGGGACCGGTTCCCCGGCGGGGAGGTACAAGGTCCCGCGCGAGCGATTCGCGGTCCGGACGCCGGCTCGGTTCCGCGCAGCCTCTCGCGGCTCCGCGAACTCCTTCCAGAGCGCGCGGCACCGGAACCCCTTCGTCGCGGTCGGGATGCCCGCGCCGATCAGCCCCCCGGCCGCGTAGGCGAGCGCGAGGGTCCGCCCGTCCCCGCAGCCGACGCAGTCTCCCGACCGGTCCTTCACCGCCAGGTAGATCCCCGTCCCGAGGGCGGCGAGGCCGAGCACCACCATCGTGGCCCCTCCCGCGATCGCCTGGTTCGCCCGCTCGACCCGCGCGCGCGCGTACGGCACCCGCTCGCTCTCGGCGAGGATCGAGAACCGCTCGTCCTGCGCCGGCTCCGTGAAACAACCGGAGGAGACGACCGCGGCGCAGAGGGGAACGCCCCACCGGAGGCGTGTCATGCGGGGTCTCTCTCTCGGTGCCGAGGGAGGGGACGTGAACGTGCCTACTCTAGCCGACGGGCTCCGGACTCCGCCAGGGCGGCTCGCGCCTCCTCGCCGACCGCCAGATCCTCGCCGCCGTCGGCCCGCGGCACCGCGAGCACGGGCCAGCGCAGGATCGGGGTGCGAGCGACGAGCCGCGCCACGACCGGGTCGCCGGGGCCCGAGACGCGGATGACCGCGTGGCGCTCGCCCCCTGCCGGGAATGGCTCGCCCGTCGGGAGGTACAGGAGGCCCGGAGGGGCGCGGGACTCGCACGCGGCCGACGCGGGCTCCCGGGGCCCTCCCGGGAGCGCGGGCCCTTCCGGGAGGGCGCCGAACCCCCCCGGGACGCCGGGCGCCGCGGGGGACCCGCGCATGGCGCCGAGCCACCGGTCCGCGACGGACTTCTGGTAGTAGCCGCACGGCAGGAGCAGGGAGGTGACCGCCCCCGCGCTCAATCCGACCGCGACGGTGGCGCGGCAGTCGCTCGGGTGGTCCCCGGTGCAGGTGAAGGGCGTGACCACGGCCAGGACCGCGGCGACCCCGGCGCACATGTAGCCGAAGACGAGGGCGAGCGTCGCGTTGCTCCTGGCCTTCTTGTGCCGGCTCTTGGAGTAGAGTGCCGAATCCTGCCCCGAGGATCCCCCCCAATGGACGTCCCGCTCGGGGGGCGCGATGCACCCGGGCGACGCGAGCCCCACGGCGAGGGCCATCCCCCACACGGCCGCGGTCCTTTGGAGGGTCCTCACGGGATCTTTCGGGCGGGGCCTCGGCCCCGGCTACCCGCGCCCGGGGCGGGCCAGCGCCCCCGCCACCGCTTCCGCTCCGACGACCAGGGTCGTGTCTCCGCTGTCCGGGGCCGGCGCTTCGAGCACCGGCCACCGGAGGGCGGGCACCCGTGCCGCGAGCCGCGCCACGACCGGGTCGCCGGGACCCGAGACGCGCACGATCGAGCACCGATCGCCGCCCGCCGGGAGCGCCTCTCCCGCCGGCAGGAAGAGACGGGTCACGGCCGGCAGCCAGCGTCCGTCCGGGAGCGCCAGGTCCTCCCCGGCCGGGCGCCGCGGCGGCTCCTCGGGCGGCCGCACGGGCGGCGGGGCCGGCTGCGGCTGACCGCCTCCGGGCACCGGCGGCGGCGGCGGGAGGATGGGCCCTCCCGGGAAGATCGGCACATGGGGAGACGCTCCCGCGGCGATCACCTCGGCCCACTTCGCCCGCGACTGGAACCCCGTGATCCCGATGCCGAGGCCCGTGGCGCCGACCACGGCTCCCCCGAGGGCGAGGCTGAGCCCATTGTTCATGTCCGTCGTGGTCGCGTTCGGGTCAATGATCATCGCGAGCCCGATGACATAGACGATGAGGCCGACCGTCCCGATCGGCGTGCCGATCGCCCCGGCGACGGTCCCGTTCGTCTTCATCCTCGTGGCGTAGAGGAGGCGCTCCTCCTGGGAGGTGCTTCCCATGGCGAGCCACCGGCCGTCCCGCTCGGGGAACTGGATGCAGCCGGCGGAGGCGAGTCCTGCGAGGACGAATGGGGCGAGCCGGTTCATCGGGCCTCCTTCGTGGCGGCCGCGGCGGGGCCCGGGCCGACTTCCGTGGACGCTCTCGCCGCCAGCAATTCCCGGGCAAGAAGGGTCTCGGCCGCACCCGGGTCGCCGGCGGCGAGGGCGGCGAGGGCCTCCCCGCGCGCGGGCTCGGGCGCCGCGTCGAGGGCGAGGACGGCGGCGCGCCGGACCTCCGGTGAGCAGCCGGAGGCGGCCTCCTCCCGGGCCCTCTCGACCGCGAGGGGATCGCCGTCGTGCGTGAGCGTCGCCAGCGCGTTCGCGGCCGGCCAGGCCGTCTCCGGAGCGCCGCGCGGGAGGCGGAGGAGGGCGTCCCGGTCGGCGCGCGCGAGGGCGAGCGCCGCGCAGCGCCGGGTCTCCGGGCGGGTCCCTCCCGCCGCGAGGTCCGCGAGCCTCCGAGCGAGGCCCGGAGGGAGGGCGGCCACGTATGTCGGCGCGAGCAACGCGTGCCAGACCGCGAGCGCCACGGCCGGGGTGCGGTCGGACTCGGGGCGAGCCAGGAGATCCCCGAGCGCCGCGAGGCCCCCGGGTTCCTTGGCGAGGGCGAGGGCGGCCGCGTCGGTCGCGTCGTCCACCACTCCGCGGCGGCGGGCGGCGCCCACCGGGTCCTCCGCGGCCATGCGGCGCACCTCGGCGGCGAGGTCCGGGTCTCCCCTCGCGGCCGCGTCGAGCGCGAGGGAGACGGCCCGAGCGGAGGCGCCCTCACGCGTCCGGAGCACCTCGAGCGCGTGGTCCCGGGTCCGGGTGCCCCCCGTCCCCCGAGTCCCTCCGGCGTCCTCGGGGCCGGCCGGCACGAGCCGCCCCTCGCGACGGCGCACTTCGGGCGGCGTCGCGGGAGCGGAAACGGCCGGAGCCGGCGCAGGCTCCCGGTGCGCGCCCGGGGGGGCCGGGGAGTTCCCCGGGCCGGGCGAGGGCGCCGGTGCAGGTCCCGCCGGAGATGCGCCGAGCCTCGGCGCGGGCGTCCCGTCCGGCGGGGAACCCGCCGGCGCCCCGAACCACGCGGCCGCGACGACCCCGGCAGCGACCGCGAAAGTGGCGACGAGCCAGCGGGGCGTCACTACGAGATGGTCACGTACCAGACTTCGTCGCAGTCCACGTCGTCGCTGATCGGACCCGCGTTCGCGGCCCCGCAGGTCGCGGTGACGCTGTGGGATCCCTCGCTGATGGTCCACTCCGAGGTCCCCCCGCTCGCGACGGTGCCCATGTTGCTCCCGTCGAGGAAGATCGTGCAGGTGCTCGCGTTGTTGTTGGTCACGTGCAGGACGGGGTCGTCGCACTTCTCGCAGCCCGAGCCGAGGGCAGCCGAGAGGCCGATGACCAGGGCAAGCGTGTTTCGCCGGAGCCGACTGGGCGTCATCCGGAACTCCCGGGGCATCGCGCCCCTGCGGGGGCGGGGACAGGATCCCGCTCCCGATCGGGACACATGTTCGATGTCAGCGACCCGGAAGTCAATACGCTAGTCCGCCGCCAGGGCATCGGCCCGGGCGAGGGCTTGGTCCAGCAGGGCCTCGGCTTCGGAGAGCTTCCCCGCGGCCAGGAGAGGCTGGAACTCCCGCATCAGGTCGCCGACGGGGGACGGGTCGCGATGGGACCGGGCGAGGGACTCGATCCTCTCGTGGAGCTTCTTCATCTTGCCCTCGAGGCGGACGGCGAGCTCGGGGGGCGGGGGCGCGCCGCTCCCCGGGTCCGAAAGTCGCAGCCGCGGATTCTCGCGTAGGGCTTCCAGGGCCCGGTCCAGGACCTTCTCGGCCTCGGCGATCCGGCCCGAGCGCAGGAGGGCGTCGAGACCCTCGCCGAACTCCCGGGCCTTCCTCTGGACATCCCGGGCGCGGGGCAGGGGACCGGCCGCCGGATCGGGGACGCCGGCCTCACCCTCCTCCATGGCCGCCACGGCCTCCGACTCGGGGACGGGCGAGCCGGAGATCCCGAACCTGACCTCGGCATCCACCGAGAGCGGACGGCCTCCCGGGAGGTGCGCGAGCGGGCTCGGCCCCCCTTCGCCGGAGGGGCCGCCGGGCGCGCCGAAGGACGGCGCCCCCCATCGGAGCCTCTCCCGGCCGCGGGCCAGGAGGACCAGCGAGGCCAGGCGGCCACCGGCCACGTCCGCGTAGCCCTCCCAGTCCAGCCGGACCTCGTGACGGAACGAGGCCCCGTCGTCGCGGCGCGGATCCTCGCCGAAGGCCTCGGTCCGGCCCGTCACGCGGAGGCGCGTCGCCCCCGCGGGCCCCGCCACGCGCTCCGCCGTGAACTCGCACCGGCGGAGGTCCTCGCGATGGCCCGGCACCGGCGGCGAGACCGGCCTCACGTCGAGCTGACCCAGGTAGGCGTGCTCGACGAGGAGGCGGCAGAGGGCGGGCGGGACGGGGAGCCGACCCTCGGCGCGCGCCGCTCCCGCGAAGGCCGTCCCGACCTCGGGCGGCACGTCGAAGAGGTCCTCCACGTAGTTCTCTTGCCGGGTCGTGTCGGCGGCCAGGCGCCCCTCGGCGTCGAGAGCGCGGCCGACGACGCGGCAGACGAGGGTGCCGGCGCGCCGGGCCGGCGCCGACGGGCACCGGTCCCCCTCGGCGTGTGCCGCCGGGGCCCCCAACGTCTCTCCGGAGTCCGGGGTCTCCTCCATCTTCTCGACGGGGAACCGGAAGAACCGCTCGGCCGCCACGGGCTTACCCGCGTCGGGGAAGTCCCGGAACCGCGAGAGTCCGCGGTCCAGGAACGAGAGGAGCGCCTTCCGCCCCTCGAACATGAGCGCCCAGGTGAGGACCTTGCCTGCGGGATTCGCGATCGCGATGCCCTGGGGCGCGGGGCGCGACCGCCCTATCTCGAGGATGAGCCGGCTCTCGGGGTCGTCGCGACGCCCGGCCATCCCGTTCACGAGGGCCGCCTTGAGCGCCACGGGGACGAACTCCTCGCGGACGCGCTTCACGACGTCCGGATCCGAGAACACCGCCTCACGGGCGGCGCCGGCGAAGACTCAGCACCGCGCGTCGTCCACCGGACGGTCAATGAAGACCCAGAGCATCACGGGCTTCCGGCGCTCGCGAGCCTCTCGGAGGCCCTCGAGCAGGCAGCTCTTCCACGGGATCCCGCGCCACGCGGGGGAGGGGTCGCGGAGCGCCTCGATCTCGGCGCGGAGCGCCTCGAGGCTCGCGGGCCCCTTCTCCTGCGCTCCCGACGTCGCGGCCACGAGGAAGAGCCCGAGCCCTGCCAGCCTCTTCATGTTCCCCTCCGTCCCGTGCTCGTCCTCGTGCTCGTGCCCGTCTCCTCAGCGCCTCCGCCCCTCGCGCGCCCCCTCCCTCTCCTCGAGGACCCTCCGGAGCAGGTCGCGGATCTCCTCGAGCTCCCCCCGCATCTCCCGGATCTCTCCCATGATCCTCTCGAGGTGCTCGCGCTGAGCCATGTCGGGGCGCTCGCCGTGGGCCTGGTCGTGCCGCTCGGCCCGGTGGCGGTCGCCCTCCGGCGTTCGCGGCGGCTCGGGAGGCCGGGGCGGACGATCGCGCTGCGCCCCGCGGAAGTCCTCAAGCGCGCGGCGCGCCATGTCCTGCGCCCGTTCGGCCTGGTGGCGCGCCCTCCCCGCCTCCAACTCCCGCGCGTGCGCACGCAGCTCCTCGGCGTGCCTCTCCAGCTCCGCCACGTCCCTCTCGGCCCCTTCCCGGCGCGCCTTCTCGAGCTGCTTCTCCACCTGGTGGAGGGCGTCCTCGATCCTCTCGCGACCGGCGTCGGCCCCCCGATCCTTCTCCCTGCGCCCCTCCTTCGCCCGCACCTCGAGCTGCTCCGCCCTCTCCAGGGTCGCCCGGGCCCGGTCCTCCTTCCCTTCCTCCGCCAGCTTCTCGGCGATCTTGCGGAGCCTCTTCGCCTCGGCCATCGCCTCGTCGCGCTCGTCCGTCGGCCGGTCCCGCTCGCCCTTCCGGGGCTCTCCCCTCCCGCGCTCCCCCTTCCCGCCCGCGCCGAGGATCTCCTCCACATGCCGGAGGACCTCCTCGCGCCCCTCCTTCCGCAGCCGCCCGAGCCTCTCCTTGAGCGCCGCGGCGAGCTCCCGGACCTCCTCCTCGTGGACCTCGGCCTTGTCCCGCCGCCCGGCCCTCGCTGCCTCCTCGATCGCGCCGCGGAGCTTCCGGATCCTCTCGGCGAGCTTCACCGCCTCGTCGTCCTGCTCGTCCCGGCCGGCGGCGCCGATCACGACGACGCCGTCGCGCACGCGATAGTCGAGCCCCTGGAACTCGCAGAGCATCTTGAGCGCGTCGCGCACCGGCAGGTCCTTCACCCGGAGGCTCACCGGCTGGGCCTTCTCCGCCGCGCCGCGGCTCACGAGGATGTTCAGCCCCGTCACGTGCCGGAGGTAGTCCACGACCTGCGAAATCTGGGCGTCGGCGAAGTCCATGTCCACCCGCGTGGCCGCGAGCTTCCTCTCGATCGCCTCCTCCGCTCCGCCGGCCCTGTCGGAGATCCGGGGAAGCGCCGGCGGCTCCGGGGGCGCGGGCGGCTCCTGCGCGAGGACGGCCCCCGCGATGGCGCTCCCCGCGACGAACCCGAGGCCCGTGAGCATCCTGTGCATGAGTGCCTCCTGTGAGGGAAGTGTGATCCTCGCCCGCATGAAAGCAACCCCCGGGCCGAATCCTCCGCCCGCCGCAAGTGTCCTCGCGCAAGCCCACTAGGAATCGGCGACGCGACGCGGCGCCGATTCCTGTCCGAACCCCGGACGCCCCGGCGTCCGAACCCCGGACGGTGGTGGCCGGGCGGGTCGAACCACTAGAATCCGAGAGGAACCCATTCCCTTGGCGATCTCCGGCACCGCACGCGCGCCCCTCCCCTCGTCCGTCGTCGCCCTCTCCCTCCTGGCGCTCCTCGGCGCTCCCGGCCCCGGCGCGGGGGCCCAGGACCGGCCCAAGACCGAACTGGATAACGCCTGCCACGTCGTGGAGCTGATGAGCGAGGGCCGCAAGCTCCTCGCAGAAGCCGAGACGGCCCTCTCCGTGGGGAAGGTCCGGCCGGCGGTCGAGCGGCTCCTGGCCCTCTCGCGGCGTCACGGGAACGAGCTGATCGCCAGCCCGAGGGCGGACGCCTGGCAGGCCCACTACCGCTCGGCGGCCGAGGAGGTCGCCCGCCGCCTCGCGGATCTCCCCGCCGACCTCCGCGGGTCGGTCGCGGACCTCCTGGACGGGCCGGCCGCCGCCGAGACCGCCGAGGCCCTGGCGGCGGGCGATCCGGAACGGCTCGAGGAGGTGGCGGTCCGGTGGCCGGACTCCGCGGCGGCCCCGGAAGCGCTCGCGCTCGGGGGGGACCTGTGGCTCGAGCGGGGGGCGGCCGGCGCGGCCGCGTGGGCCTACCGGGCCGCGCTCGCGGCGCGCGGGGACGCGCCCGGCCCGGACGACTCCCCCCTCGTCCTGCGGCTCGTCCGCTCGCTCGCCCTCTCGGGTCGAGGGGCGGAGATCCGCACCCTCGCCGAGCGGCTCGCGACGAGCGCCCCCGGGCTCCGGCTCCCCGGCCCCGCCGGCCCCGTCCCGGCCTCCGGCGCCCTCCTCGCGACGGCCGAAAGGCTCGCGGGGGATCCCACGTTCGAGTGGCCGGAGCCCGACCCCACGCCCGCTCCGGGCCTGGACCCTCCCTCCCTCGGCCGCCCGCTCCTCCCCGCCGCGGTGATCCAGCTCTTCGGGAGCCAGGGGGAGCGGGCCTCGACGGTCGGCGACACCGTCCCGACCCTCCCCGTGGCCGCGGCCGGCCGGGTCGTCGTCCACCGCGGGACGCGGCTCGACGCCTACGACCTCGACACCCTCCAACTGCGATGGTCCGGACCGACCGGGGAGGCGGGAGATACCTCGGCCCGCGGCACTCCCCGTGCGCCGGTCCCTGGGGCGTCGGTCTGCGGGGGGCTCGTGGCCGCCGTCGTCTCCTCGGCCCGGCCGGGCCGACGGGGCGGGGGCTACGGGCTCCCCGTCGCTCCCCTCCGCAACGTGGGTTCGACCGAGCTGGTCGTGCACGACGCGCGGACGGGGACACTCGAGGCCTCGATCACCGCCGCCGAGGCGACGGAGGCGGCGCAGCGGGCAGGCCTGCGCGGGGACGATCCCCTGGAGTTCGCCTCCGTGCCCGTGCTCCGCGGGTCGCGCATCACCGTCGGGGCCCGTCGCGAGTCCCAGAACCAGCAGCAGGAGTCCTGGGTCCTCGGATTCGTCCTCGGCGCGCGGACGCGGGAGGAGCCGAGGACCCCCGGCCCGCGGCCGGGCGAGGGCCGGATGCGGCGCCCCTGGCGGCTCGCGTTCCAGACCTTCGTCTGCTCCCAGGGAGGCGGGGGCGGCCCCCGCGGGCTGGGGGGCCCGGCTCCCGGCCCGACGGTCGCCGACGGAGGCGACATCCTCGTTGCGGTGACGCACGCGGGCGCGGTCGCGGGGATCCACCCGGTCACGGGAGGCCTCCGGTGGCTCCTCCGGTACCGCCACTCCGGAGGCGACTCGCCGGCGTCCGAGCTGTTCCTCCCCGGGCGGGCCGTATTCTCGGGGCAGGAGGTCATCGTGGGGCCCGCCGACTCGGACACGGTCTACGCCCTCGACCGGCGGACCGGGGACCTCCTATGGAAGCGGCCGTCGGGGGACGACGACCCGGACGGGCTCGCCGGGGGCCTCGTCCCCCGGGCGCCGCCGTCCCGGCTCGGCCCCTGGCGGGAGATCCTCGGCGTCCGGGGGGGGCGGGTCTTCCTGCGGCGAGACCAGGCCATCGAGGCCCTGCGTCTCGCGCGCGGGACGTTCGAAAACCGTTTCGACCCCTCCCTCTCGGACTCGGGCGGCGCTCCCGTGGCCGGCCGGCCCGTGTTCGGCGCCGGGGGGCTCGCCATCGCAGGCGGCCGCAAGCTGGTGGTCCTCGGCCCGAATCTGGTCGAGCACCTGGGAGAGGTCGAGCTGGATTCGATCCCCGCGCCCGGGCACGACCAGGGGGGCTGCGGGTCGAAGCTCGCGGGCGCCCTCCTGCGCGTGGAC
>JAKEIC010000252.1 GCA_022614695.1 Planctomycetales bacterium
CCCCCGGCGACCCGCTCACCCTCCTCGCGAAGTTCTTCGAGATGGGCGTGTGGCACTCGCAGGAGGCTCGGCTCAACCCTGAGCGGCGGATCGGGGTGCGGCTCCCCACTCCGCTGCACGCGCTCGGCTACCTGCTCCTGCGCACGGCGATCCTCGTCCCGAACGTCTTCGTGCCCTGGTCGTTCGCGTACCGCCGGTGGGAGATCTCGGTGAAGCCGCTGAAGGCGCTGGCCTCCTACGCGGCGGCGTTCGGGTACGCCTATGGCGCGACGTTCCACCGGCCGCCGTCGCGGAACGGCCACGCGGGCGACATCGGCGCCGCGGGCGGCAATGGCGCGGCGCACTAGCGAGAGGGCGGCGGCGGCGGCTCCGGCGCCCGCGGTCACGGTCGTCCTTCCGGCCTTCGACGAGGCGGCCTCCGTCGCATCGGCGGCGCGCGAGATCGCGTCGGCGCTCGCGGGGACTCCCCACGAGATCCTCGTGGTGGACGACGGCTCCCGGGACGGGACCCGGACCACGGCGGAGGCGGCGGGGATCCCGGGGCTGCGCGTGGTCGCCCACGCGCGGAACCGGGGCTACGGCGCGGCGGTGAAGACCGGCGTCCGGGCCGCGCGCGGCGAGGTCGTCCTCCTCGCCGACGCCGACGGCCAGCACCGCGGGGCGGACGCGGCGGCGGTCCTCGCGGCGCTCGCCGGGGCGGACATGGTCGTCGGCGCGCGGGGAGCCGGTTCGGCGGGGGGCGCTCTCCGGCGGCCGGGGCGGTGGCTCCTCGCCCGGGTGGCGGCATTCCTCGCGCGCGAGAAGGTCCCCGACCTCACCTCGGGCCTCCGCGCCTTCCGCCGGGAGGTCGCGGTGCGCTACCTCCACCTCCTCCCCGACGGCTACTCCGCCTCCACCACCCTCACACTGACGCTCCTCGCGCGGGGGTACTCGGTGCGCTACGTGCCGATCACCGCAGGACCCGACTCGGGTTCGAGTCAGCTCCGACCGCTCGCCGACGGGGCGCGGGCCCTCCTGTTGCTCGTGCGGCTGATCGTTCTCCTCGCGCCGCTCCGGTTCTTCCTCCCGGTGAGCCTCGGGCTCATCGGGCTCGGCGTCGCCTACATCATCGAGCGCCTCGTCCGCATCAAGCAGGGCGTCCCCGTGGGCGGGCTCCTCCTTGTCACGACGGGCGTCATCGCGTTCTTCTTCGGCCTCCTCGCGGACCAGATCGCGGAATTGAGGAAGGAGAGGTTCGAGGGAGACGGGACGCCCGACTCGGGGTAGTCTCTCGGGCGTGGGAGTGCCGGCGCCGCTTTCCCGGACATGGCTCCTCGCGCTCGCCGCCGGCTGCGCGGCGCCCGAGAAGCCCGTGCTCTCCCCCCGGCCGTTCTCGGGCGACGCGCGGGCCTCACTCGAGTGGCAACAGAGGCGGGGAGCGCACGACGCGGAGACGGAGACCGACCTCGACGCGCGCACAGTGGTCTCGGCGGCCGTCCGGGATACGGGGGACACGGGCGTCGGGGCGGCGCTGACCGTCCGGGCCGAGGGGGACCTGGACGGGTCCGAGGACTACGATCCGCTCGGCGACCTCGCGAACTCGAGGGAGCGGGGCTACATCGTGGAGGTGATCCGGGGATACGTCGAGGCGCCCGACCTGCTGGGACGGCGCATCGGGATCCGGGTCGGCCGCCAGAGCCTCTGGGCGGGCGGCCGGTCGTGGCGGCTCGACGGCGCGCGCCTCGACGCACGGGCCCGCGACGTGACGGCGACCCTCTTCGGCGGGTTCCGGGCCCGCACGTTCTCGCTCGGGGACGACGACGAGCTGTTCGGCGCCCTCCTCGAGTCGCGTCCGGGCGCCGAGACGCGGGTCGGGCTCTCGCTCGTCCACCACCTCGCGGACCGCGCCCTGCTGGAGGCGTGCCAGGGGTTCGGAGGGGGGGTCGAGGCCCGCGCCGTCCTCTCGTCGCTCGAGAACCGCCACGACCGGACCCGGCTCGCGCTCGCGTGGCGGCCCGACGGGCCCCTGGAAGGATGCGTGGAGATCGAGGTGCGCTACCTCCACCAGTCGGCGCGCGCAGGCGAGACGGTCCCCTACGACGACACGGACCGGACCCCCGGGACGGGCCCGACGATCTTCACGCGGCGACTGAACCTGCCGGTCCTCGATCCCTACGACGAGTACGCCCTCGACGCCGCGGTCGAGGCGCTCCCCGGCCTCGAGTTCGAGGCGGGGCTGCTCTGGCGAGACGTGGCGTCGTCCTCGGACCGGGACCTCTACGACACGGACGCGGGCGAGTTCCGGCTCGGGGCGGACCTCCGCGACCCGTTCGGGATCGGGGTCACGGGGTCGGTCCGTTACCGCCATCGGGACGCCCGGCTCCCCTCGCGCTCGCCGCCCGACTCGTTCACCGACCCGCAGCAGGAGGGCGAAGAGAACGGCGACGAGGTCCTCGCGGAGCTGCGCTGGCGATGGCGGCGGGCCATGGTTCCCGGGCCCTGGAAGGAAGGCGAGGGGCCGGCGCCGATCTCGGTCTCCGGGCTGGAGGTCGGGGTTTCGGGCGGCTGGCGGCGGTTCGACTACCGGAGCCGGTTCGGCCGGCTCCGGAACGTGGACGGCTGGTGGATCTCGGTCGCGGCCGAGGTCCGCGTCTCGGCCGGGGCGTGGCTCCGGCTCGCGTTCACGCACGAGGACGACTTCGGGCTGCTCGACGGGGAGACCAAGGACCTGCAGACGGCGGCGGTCGAGGCGGGGGTGAGGTGGTGAGGCGCGCGCGCCGGCTGATCGTGGGCGGTCTCGTCCTGGCGCTCGGCTGCGCCGCGGTGGCGCTCCGGAGGGGGCCCGCCGACGACCCGCAACTCCGGTTCTCCC
>JAKEIC010000253.1 GCA_022614695.1 Planctomycetales bacterium
CTCCGCGATCCTGGGTCACGCCGCCCTGCGGGTCTTCACCTCGTCCGACCTCGAGGTCGCCACGACGCGGGAGGTCCTCGAGGACGTCCGAGAGTACATCCCCGTCCTGGCCGAGAAGTACGGGATCCTCCCCGAGGCGCTGGAGACCCAGCTCCGACTGCTGGCCCTGACGGTGTATGGGCCGCAGGACTACGCGGGAAAGGTCGAGAAGGCCGCGCGGGCGATCGCGAAGCGGGACCCGGACGACGTCGGGCTCCTCGCGCTCGCCCTGACCCTCGGGATCCCCGTCTGGTCGAACGACAACGACTTCGAGGACGCGCCGGTGGAGCGGTACACCACGGCCAGGCTCCTCCGGGTCCTAGGGATCAAGCGCGCCGGCAAGCCGTAGGGGCCGGGCTACGATGACCCGGTGCGCGCCCCGGTCCTCGCGGCGGCCCTCGGGCTCGCATGCGCCGCGGGCTCGGGCTGCGGGGCGTTCGGGAACTACCTCGCCAACCGCGCGCGGGACTTCGGGGAGTGCTGGCGTATCATCGCCCGCCCATGGCCGAGTCTCCGGCCGCCCCGACGGTCGCGGCGCCGCCGCCGCGCGGGGCGCTCGTCTCGCCGGCGCTCGACTTCCTCGCGGTCGGCGGGCTCTCGATCGTCGCCTGCGTCGCGCTCCACCTCGTGTTCCCGCCCGACGCGGACCTCCGGCGGCTCGGCAAGGTCCTCTACTGGTCGGGCCTCGTCGCGAACTGGCCGCACTTCCTCCTCTCGTACCAGCTCCTCTACTGGGACCGCCGCCGGGCGCTCCTCTCCCGGCCCCGGTTCGTCTGGGCGGGGGTCGTCGCGCCGGCTCTCCTCGCGGCCGCGCTCGCCGCCCCGCTCGTCGCGGGGTCGCCCGAGCTCCTCGGCGGGTGCGTCCAGGCCATGTTCTTCCTCGTGGGGTGGCACTACGTGAAGCAGGCCTACGGGTGCGCGATCGTGCTCGCCGCTCAGTCGGGCTACTTCCTCGGCGTCGGCGAGAAAGCGGTCGTCCGGTGGAACCTGTACGCGCTCTGGTGGCTCGGTTTCGCCGCCGTGAACACCGTGCCCGAGGGCTACGTCTTCGAGGGGGTCCGGTACTCCTCGCTCGAGCTGCCGCGCGCCGGCCTGGTGGCCGGGTTCGTGGCCGTGGCCGCGACCGGCCTCGCGGTCGTCGCTGTGATCCTCCGGAAGTGGCGCCGCGACGGCGCCCCGCCCCCGCGCAACGCCGTCGTGGCGTTCCTCTCGATCCACGTCTGGTTCCTGCCCGTGCTCCGCCACCCGGGCTTCGTCCTCATGCTCCCGTTCTTCCACGGGCTCCAGTACCTGCTGTTCGCGCTCCGGTTCGCGCACGGGAAGGCGGCCGCGGCCGAGGCGGCGGGAGCGCGCCCGTGGTTCGGGTTCTACGTCGGGAGCGCCCTGGTGCTCGGGGCCCTCGCGTTCGTCGCGATCCCCCGCCTCCTCGACGCGAGGCTCCCTTACGACCGGGATCGCTACGGCCCGACGCTCGCCCTCGCCCTGATCACGCTCTTCATCAACATCCACCACTACCTGATAGACAACGTGATCTGGCGCCGCGACGACCCGGACGTGAGGCGGTACCTCCGGTGACTACTCGTCGAACCCGCGCTTGAAGAAGTCCTCGAGGGCGTCGAGGGTGGCCGGGGCGTCGTCGCCGTTCGCGCGGAGCGTGAGCACGGTCCCTTGCGTCGCCGCGAGCTCCATCAGGCCGAAGATCGAGCGCCCGTCCACCTCGACCCCGTCCACGCCGGGGCCGGCCGGGCGGCGGACGGCGATCTCGGCGCGGAACTGGCCCGCGATCTCGATGAACCGCTGCATCGGTCGCATGTGGAAGCCGAGGGGGGCCCGGACCACCACCTCGCGCTCGATCGCCGGCACGGGGACGGGATTCTAGCGGCGCGCGGCCGCCAAGCGAGCCGCCCGGTCAGCGGGGGCGGCCCCGCGCGCGCTGGGCCTCGGGGCCGGCCCCCTCGCGGCGCCGGTCCTGGCGACGTTCCTTCTCGCGCGCGAGCTGGCGCTCCACCTTGTCCACGACGAGGTCGAGGGCCTCGGGGAAGCCCGTGCCGGAGGCCTCCCCCACGAGCCTCGCCCCCCGCGACATCTCGACCCGCATCTCGGCCCGGTAGGCCCCCCCGTCGGGCGAGAGGATCACGCGGACCTTCCGGATCTTGTCCTCGAACCGCGCGAGGCGGTCCACCTTCTCCTCGACGTACTCCCGGAGCTCGTCCGGGACCTCGACGTGGCGGGCGGTGACGGAAACCTGGGCCAACGGTCCCTCCCCCTCAGTACCGGACGGCGAGCAGGCAGAGCCCCCGCGCGGGGGCCGTGGGCCCGGCCCTGCGCCGGTCCCGCGCGGCGAGGATCCCGGGGATCGCCGAGGGAGCGAGGCGCCCCCTCCCGACCTCCAAGAGCGTCCCCGCGATCGTGCGGACCATGTTGCGCAGGAAGCCGTCGCCCTCGACGATGAGAGTAAGATAGTCGCCTCGCTCCGCCAAGTCAAGGCGCGCGAGAGTCCGGACGCTCCCTCGCCCCGCAATCCGCGACGGGCGCGACGCGGCCGGGCCCTCGGAGCCATGCGTCGCGAACGACCCGAAGTCGTGCGTGCCGAGGAGCGCCGCCGCCCCCTCGCGCATCGCCGCGACGTCGAGCGGCGGGCTCACCCGGTGGACGAACGCCCGGTCGAGCGGATTCTCGTGCGGGTGGAGGCGCACCGTGTAGGCGTAGACCTTCGCCCGCGCCCCGAACCGCGCGTGGAACCCGTCGGGAGCGTCCGAAGCCTCGAGGACGCGCACGTCCTCGGGCAGGTTCGCGTTGAGCGCGTGCGGGATCCGCTCGGAGGGGATCGCCGTCCGCACCCGGACGTGCGCGACCTGGCCAGCGGCGTGGACGCCCGCGTCGGTGCGCCCGGCGCCGTGGACCGCGACGCGCTCCCCCGTCACGCGCGCGACCGCCTCCTCGATGGCCTGCTGGACGGTCGGCCCCTTCTTCTGCCGCTGCCAGCCGAGGAAGCGCGTGCCCTCGTAGGCGACGAGGAGCCGGATCGTGCGGAGGGGCGCGTCCTTCACGGCCCCGCGCCCGCGCCCGTGCCCGTGCTCGATTCCGTTCCCGGTCCCTCCGTCGCCGCCTGGCCCTGAGCCCGTCGAAGGGCGTCGGCCCTCCTCCTCCACGCCACGACCCCCGCCCCCGCCAGGAACGCGGCCGCCGCGGCCAGGTGCAACGCCGCGAACGCCGTCGCGAACGGGACGACTTGCCCGGAGATCTCGAAGTCCAGCGCGGGGACGTTCGAGCCTTCCGCGGGGTCGAGGAAGACGTTGGCGGGGCGCGTCTGGTTCCAGGCCGAGATCCCCAGTGTCACGAGCGAGAAAGCCGCCCCGTTCCAGACCGTGAGCGTGAGCCCCGACGCGGCCCGGGACGAGGCGAGGAGGCCGATCAGCGAGAAGACCTGCGTGACGAAGACGAGGCCCAGAAGGGCCGCCCGCGCGCGCTCGTGAGTCCCGATGACGGACCGGAGGAACAGCCCCGCCGCCAACACGGCCGCGACGTAGGCCCCGCCGCCGAGGGCGACCCGGCCGCAGGGGTCCGCCGGGCTCCCGAACACCTCGGGGGGCTTCGGCGGGGCGATCCCTTCGAGCCAGGACCCCGCCGCCCCGAGGGTCGCCGCCGTCGCGATCGCGGCGAACGCCGCCCCGCGCCACGCCCCCGGGTAGAGCACGCGGAGGGGGAGGAGCGGCCCCCACCATCGCGCCGCCGCCGCGGCCGTGCGGCGGTCCGGAGGGTCCTCCGTCGAGCCGCCGATCGCGGCGCAGAGCAGGGCGAAGGCGAGGGTCCCGATCAGCACGGTCCCCGAGGCCCGCCACGTGCGCCAGGGCCAGGGGCCCGGCATGGTCCCGGTCGTCGCGATGGCCGCGGGGATCGTGAGGACTCCCGCCAGGAGCAGCAAACCGAGGAGGAGCGCCGCGTGCAGCCGCAGGAGGGTCGCCCGGTTCCCGCCGGCCGGCGGGAGGAGGGCGTTCCGGGCGAGGAGGAGCGCGAAGACCGCGAACCAGCCGGCGCCCACCGCCGCCCAGGCCGAGACCTCGAGGATCGCGCGGAAGTCGTCCCCTCCCCTCCACCCCCGGGCCTGCGCGTCGAGCAGCGAGGTGATCCCCGCCCCCGCCCCGACGAGCCCCCCGCCCACGACCAGGAACGTGGAGAGGTAGGCCCCGAGAACGGCGCGCACCGCGGTGCGGCTCGTGGCGGAGGCGTGGACCCCGAGCGCGACGGCGACCACGGCGCCCGAGGCGAGGAGCGCGACGAGGAGGAGGACGACCCAGGGAGGCACCCCCCCGAACAGGAGCGCGAGGACGAGCAGCGGGGCCAGCGCCACGAGCACGAGGCCCCCCTGCGCGAGGCTCGCCGCCGCGGTCCCGAGCACGATGTCCCCCGGCCGGAGCGCGGTCACGAGGCTCAGCTCGAGGGCCTTCCGCTCCCTCTCCGCGACCAGCGAGACGCTCGAGAGCCCCGGGAAGAGGGCGCAGACGACCACCGCCCCCCCCCAGTAGACGAGGAGCACCAGGGTCCGCCCGATCTCCTCGGGCTCCGTCGAAGCCTCGCCGA
>JAKEIC010000254.1 GCA_022614695.1 Planctomycetales bacterium
AGCCGTGACTCACGCGCATGCCGATTCCGGCGGGTTTATTCGTCCCGTGAATCAGATAGCTCTCAAACCCAAGCCGCAGGGCGAACTCACCCAAAGGATTACGCGCTTCTTCCGGTCCCCCCGGGGGACCCTCTTGAGCCGCGCCCGGAAGTGGAGGTACTCCTCCACCCGCATCTCGGGATAGATCGGGACGTTCTCGGGGAGGTAGCCCACGTGGCGGCGGACCCCCAGCGTGTCGGTCGCGCAGTCGTGGCCGGCGATCCGCGCGAGCCCGGAGGTCGCGGGGAGGAACCCGGTCATGATCCGGATCGTGGTGGTCTTGCCCGCCCCGTTCGGCCCGAGGAACCCGACGACCTCCCCCTTCTGGACGGAGAACGAGACCCCGTCCACCGCCCGGACGGGGCCGTAGGCCTTGGTCAGGTCTCGGACTTCGATCACGCCGGAACGATTCCTCTCCCCTTAGACGACGGGAGCCGGCCACCCCCTCCGGCGCCGGCCCCCCCTAGTCCTTCACTTTGAATTCGGCGTCTCGGATGTCCTCCCCGGACTTCCCGCCCTTGCCCCCGCCCCCGCCCCCGGACGGTCCGGGCTCCGGCCCGCCGGACGTCCCCCCACGGGACTTCGCCGCCTCGCGGTAGATCGCCTCCCCGAGCGCGTAGGTCGCCTTGTTCAGCTCGTCGGTGGCCGCCTGGAGGGCCGCGAGGTCGCCGCCCTCGCGCGCATTCTTCAGCTTCTCCCGCGCCTCCTCGATCTTCTTCCTCTCCGCTTCCGAGACCCGCCCCCCGTACTCCTTCAGGTCGCCCTCGGTCTTGTAGAGCAGCTGCTCGGCCGCGTTCCGCGCCTCGGCGAGCTGGCGCTTCTTCTTGTCGTCCTCGGCGTGGGCCTCGCCCTCCTTGCGCATCTTCTCGACCTCGTCCTTGCGGAGGCCCGAGGAGGATTCGACCCGGATGGACTGCTCCCTCCCGGTGCCCAGGTCCTTCGCCGCGACGTTGAGGATCCCGTTGGCGTCGAGCGTGAACGAGACCTCGATCTGCGGGACCCCCATCGGCGCGGGCGGGATCCCCTGGAGCTGGAACCGCGCCAGGGTGCGGTTGTCGGCCGCCATGTCCCGCTCGCCCTGGAGCACGTGGATCTCGACCCCCGGCTGGTTGTCGGAGGCCGTCGAGAAGACCTGCTTCTTCGTGACCGGGATCGTCGTGTTCCGCTCGACCAGGCGCGTCATGATGCCGCCCTTGGTCTCAATCCCGAGCGAGAGCGGCGTCACGTCGAGGAGGAGCACGTCGCGTACCTCGCGGGTGAGGACGCCGCCCTGGATGGCCGCGCCGAGGCACACGGCCTCGTCGGGATTCACGCTCTTGTTCGGCTCCTTCCCGAAGATGTCGCGCGCCATCTGCTGGACGCGCGGCATCCGGGTCGCGCCCCCGACCAGGATCACCTCCTCGATCTCGCGGGGCTTCAACTTCGCGTCGGAGAGCGCCCGCTCGCACGGGAGCCGCATCCTCTGGGTGATGGGGTCGGTGATCTGCTCGAACTTGGCGCGCGTGATCTTGAGCTGGAGGTGCTTCGGCCCCCCCTGGTCCGCCGTGATGAAGGGCAGGTTCACCTCGGTCTCGGTGCCCGAGGAGAGCTCGATCTTCGCCTTCTCGCAGGCCTCCTTGAGCCGCTGGAGGGCCATCGGGTCCCGGCGCAGGTCTATCCCGTGCGCCTTCTTGAACTCGTCGGCGAGGTACGCGATGAGGGCCTGGTCGTAGTCGTCGCCCCCGAGGTGCGTGTCGCCGCTCGTCGAGACGACTTCGAAGGTCTTCCCGTCCTCGGCCTCCCCCACATCCAGGATCGAGATGTCGAACGTGCCGCCGCCCAGGTCGAAGACGGCGATCTTCTGGTTCTTCTTCTTCCCGAGCCCGTAGGCGAGCGCGGCGGCGGTAGGCTCGTTGATGATCCGCTCGACCGAGAACCCCGCGATGGTGCCGGCGTCCTTCGTGGCCTGGCGCTGCGAGTCGTTGAAGTAGGCCGGGACCGTGATCACCGCGCGCGAGACGGGCTGCCCGAGGTAGGCCTCGGCCGCCTCCCGCACCTTGCGCAGGATCATGGCCGAGATCTCCTGCGGCGAGTAGAGCTTCCCGACGACGTCCACGCGCACGTGCTCGTCGGGGGACCCGGCGAGCTTGTAGGGGACGATCTTCTCGTCGTCGGCCACCTCGCTCCGGCGCCGCCCCATGAACCGCTTGATCGAGTAGACCGTGTTCTTCGGGTTCATCACGGCCTGCCGCTTCGCCGCGATCCCGACCTTCGTCTCGCCGCTCGCCTCGAAGGAGACCACCGAGGGCGTGAGGTGGCTCCCCTCGGAGTTCGCGATCACGACCGGCTCGTTCCCCTCCCAGATGGCGACCTTCGAGTTGGTCGTCCCGAGGTCAATCCCGATGATCTTGCCGCCGGCCATCATCCCTCCTTGAAAACGGCTTCGCGCGCAGAGCCGCGCGAACCGTTTCCAATGGGATAGTCCGAAAGGCAAAACGCGTGCCGGGCAGTCTTGGAGATAGTGACACAACCATATCAGCTCCAGTAGGTTCCGAGGATTGCGACCACAAGGTACGGCAGGCGGCTGTCAATCCGGCAGCCGGCCAGTAGCCCTCGGGCTCTCGATGCCACTTTGGCCCGGTGGGGTCTACGAGTGGCCGTCGCCGTCGCCGTCGCCGGCCGGGGCCACGGGGGGCGGAGCCGGCGCCGGGACGATCCGGCCTGCCCGGTAGGCGCGGAAGAAGGCCTCGACCACCCGGCGGTCGAACTGGAACCCGGCGCACCGGTTGAACTCCTTGAAGACCTCCTCTTCAGAGAAGTTCCGCCGGTAGCTCCGGCTGCTCGTCATCGCGTCGTAGGCGTCGGCGACGGCCACGATCCGGTCGAAGAGGGGGATCTCCTCGCCCTTCAGACCCGTCGGGTATCCGGTCCCGTCCCACTTCTCTTGGTGGTAGCGCACGATGTCGGCGACGTTCCCGAGGCCGTCCACGTTCTCCAGGATCTCGGCCCCGATGTCGGGGTGGCGCTTCATCACCTCGTACTCGCCCGGCGTGAGCTTCCCGGGCTTCTTGAGGATCTTCTCGGGGATCCCGATCTTCCCGATGTCGTGGAGCAGGCTCCCGAGCTGGAGGGTGGTCTTCTCGTCGTCGGTGAGGCCCATCTCCTCGGCGATCTGGAGGCTGTAGGTGGTCACGCGCTCGGTGTGGCCGCGCGTGTAGGCGTCCTTCGCCTCGATCGCCGAGACGAGCGCGCGGATGAGGCTGTGGAAGAGCTGCTGGTTCGCCTCCTGCAGCCGCGCCCGCTCGAGGGCGACCCCGGCCTCGCGTCCCAGGGCGGCGAGGAGCCGGAGGTCCTGCTCGTCGTAGACCCCGACCGTCTTTCGGCTGTCGAGGTAGAGGACCCCCTGGATCTCGCGGCGCGACTCGACCGGCACGCAGAGGGCCGAGCGGATCCCGTGGAGGATCACCGATCCCCCCGAGCTGAAGCGCGCGTCCGAGAGGGCATCGTCGCAGAGGATGGACCTCCCGGTCCGGACGCACTCGTTCAGGATCGTCTTGCTGAGGGTG
>JAKEIC010000255.1 GCA_022614695.1 Planctomycetales bacterium
AGCCGCCGATCGAGGGGCGCCGCCTCGCGGAGCGTCCTCCCCGGCACCAGCTGCAGAGCGATGTAGTGCTCGCCACGGTCCTCGCCCACGTCGTAGACGGCGGCGATGTGGGGGTGGGAGAGCCTTCCGGCGAGCTGCGCCTCGCGCTTGAAGCGGGCGAGCTTCGGCGCGCCTCCGCGCAGGAACTTGAGCGCCACGAAGCGGCCGAGGGACGTGTCCCAGGCCTTCCAGACCTCGGCCATGCCTCCGATCCCGATCGGGCGGATGCGAACGTACTTGCCGTACCGCGCCTCGGGCGGGGCGGAGGCGACCTCGTGGGGGAGGGCGAGTGCTGCGGTGGGAGGTAGGGGGCCCGGCGGGGCGGGGGCGCCCGGAGGCATGGCCACGGTCTCGTCGCGGGGGCCGGCGACGTGGTGGACCCTCGGGCCGGCCGGCCCCGGCGGGAGCACGATCTCGGGTCCCGCCGACTCGTCCGAGGGCAGGGGGAGCGGCCCTACCGTCTGGGTCGGGTCGCCCGGCCGAGGAGGCCCGCCGGGCGGCTTCCGGGAAGGATCCGGAATCGAGGACCCCATGGGGATCACCGGGATTCTACCCCCCTCCGGCCGGGCCGGGACCACCGGAGGGAGCGAAGGCAACGTGCGTGCCGAGGGGTCGGCCAGGTCGGAAGGTCCAAGGTCCTTGCGACGGGCGCTGAAACGTCCTTATAGATCGAGGCCTCGAGGAAGCTCATGGCGCCTGTGGAGGAGCGGGTCTCGCCCGGCAGGACCGGCTGGAAGGGCGCGCTGCTGGAGTTTCCGCAGTAGGCCCGGGAGTTGCGTTCTGACCGCTCGGTCGAGCCCCCCAGGAATGAGCCGGAGAACCGGCGGGAGGATTCCGATGAAGATCGTGCGGACGACTGCGATGGCAGTGGCGGCGCTTCTGGCCCTCCTGGGCGCGGCGATGGCGGACGACCCGAAGACTCCCGCCGAGACGCCGAAGGCCGCCGGGACGGCGCGCCCGCCCGTCGAGGCGCTGATCATTGCCTTCGAGGCGAAGCTCAAGGAAGGCGGCAAGGAGAGAATCCTCGAGGCGATGGGCACGCTCGCCGATACGGGCCACAAGGCTGTCGTGCGCCCCCTCGCGAAGCTCATCGGTGACGCCGACGCCGCGGTGGCCTCGGGCGCGGCCGACGCGGTTGGCCGTGTGGCCGGGGCGCTCCCCGCGAAGGACCGGAGCCCGGCCCTCGAGACCCTCCTGCACGTGCTCTCGGCCTCGGCCTCGCGGCCGGCGTTCCAGGCCGACGTCGCGAAGGCTCTCGGTAAGACCCGCGACGTGCGCGTGGTCGCGAGCCTCGTCCCGCTGATCGAGTGCAAGGAGACGGCGGTCGCGAAAGCCGCGATCGAGTCGCTCGCCTCCGCGCGGCACGAGTCGGCGGTGAAGCCGCTCATCTCCGAGCTGACGAAGATCGAGTGGGGGCCGCGGGGCTGCGGCGGCGACGGCTCGTCCGGAAGCGACGCGAGCGGCCGCAAGTCCTCCGGGAGCGCCGGGCGCGGCGCGGGTGGCGTGGACGACAGGCGCGCCGATCGTATGGAGACGCTGCGGGAGCCCTTGGTGAAGACCCTCCAGTCGCTCACCGGGAAGAGCTTCAAGCGGACCGGCGACTGGCGGCGCTGGTGGAAGCAGAACAAAGCCTCGTTCCGAGTCCCCCCGACCGAGAGGGCCGATGAGGGCCGGAAGGGATAGCCCGCGCGCTCGGTCCACGCGGGTGCAAGACCGATCGTGCGCCCGGTTCACCCTCGGCGGTACCGCGGCCCCCCGGGTTCTGGTATCGTGACCGTCGCCCCCTGGAACGGGTTCGCGATGAAGGCACGTCTCGCCCTCGCCGCGCTGCTCCTCGCCGGCGCGACCGGGCGCGCCGCCCCACAGGACGGACAGCCGCCCCCCGCACCCTTCGAGAAGAAGCCCGCTGGGCCGAAGCTCGACCCGGGCTACCTCGCCAAGGTCGCCGAGATCCGGCGCGAGACCGTCGAGGCCTGGATCCCCCTCGCCGAGTGGTGCGAGAAGGAGGGGCTCCTCCTCCAGGCCCGCTACCTCGCGGAGGACGTCCTCAGGGACGACCCGAAGCACCCGATCCGGGACATGGTCGAGCGGCAGGAGAAGATGGACGCGGGCGCGTTCAGCACCGCCGTCGCCCGGGCAGGCAAGAGGGCCCGGACCGAGTTCGAGGCCCGCCGTGCGCCGCTCCGGGCGAAGATCGGCAAGCGCTTCCTCGACCTCGCCAAGTGGGCCGGCGAGCAGAAGCTCGCGGCCGAGCCGCTCGACGCCTACGTCCGGGCCTATGCCTTCGTGCAGGACAGCGGCACGGCCAACGCGGCTCTCGCCAAGGCCGGCTACGACATCATCTTCAACTACGGGCTCCTCTCGAAGGTCGAGAAAGAGGAGGCGGCGGAGCTGCTCAAGAAGCTCGGGGGCCGGTTCCTCCACCCGAGCCTCGACAAGGACTACGGGCGGGAGCTCGCCTCCTGGCCCGACGCCTGGGGGTTCGAGACGCGGAACTACCAGCTCGTGAGCAATGCCCACCACTCGATGGTCTTCAAGTTCGCCGAGGAGTGCGAGAACCTCTACGAGGGGCTCCGGGTTTTCTGCGGGAAGGACATTCCGCTCCGGCCCACGCGCGGCAAGGAGCGGCTCGTCGTGTGGCTCTTCAAGGACGAGCCGTCGTTCCACGTCGTCCTCCAGACGAACGGGATCAGTCGGCCCCAGGCCCCGGGGCTCGCGGGCTTCTTCGGCAGCTACGGCCGGGCCTACTTCTTCTACAGCCCGCGGCTCTACGAGGGCGGTCTCACGGACCCCTTCCGGAGCCTCGTCGAGACCTTCTACCACGAGGGGACCCACCAGATGCTCGACCTGCAGTGGAGCGGCGAGCGCAAGGGGAACATGGCCAAGTACAAGTCGGCCTGGATCCTCGAGGGGATTGCGAACTACATGGAGACGATGGAGGTTTCCGTGGACTCGAAGGGGAAGCGGAACTTCAAGTTCGGCTTCCACGGCTACGACGGCTTCGAGGCGCGGAACGGACACATGTACGGGGCCTACCGGATGGCGAAGAAGGGGAAGATGAACGCGCTCCTCCCCTTCACGACCGCGGACTACGGGGGCTACCAGGCGTTCCCGGGGCAGTACCCCCAGGCGTTCGGCCTCGCGCACTACCTCCTCCACGCCGAGGGCGGGAAGTGGAGGGGCGTCTTCTTCCAGTACGTCAAGGAGCAGTACTCGCTCGGGGGCTCGATGAAGTTCCTCTGGGAATACCTCGGGAAGACCGAGAAGCAGGTCATGGATGAGCTCGTCGCTCACTGCGCGGCCTACAAGATGGACCCGCGCTGGACTCCCGGGGCCGGCGCGAGTCCGCGGGCGGGCGGGTGACATGGGCGACGCGACCCGGCGGCTCGAACGGGGGATCCAGGTGGACTCGACCCCGCAGGGCTATCTCTGCGTCCGGATCCTCCGTCCGCGGTTCGGGCTCGAGCAGGCCGAGGAGATCGAGTCCCTCCTCGCCTCCCGGTTCCCCGACAAGCACCCGCGCCTCATCCTGAACCTCGCGCAGGTCGAGTACGTGGACTCGACGGCCGTTTCGCTCTTCGTGCGCGTCGGGCTCCAGGGCGACATCCGGCTCTGCAACATGACCCCGACGGTGATCGGGATCCTGCGCAAGATGGAGATCTACCCGCTCCTCCGCGTCTACACGAACGAGGCGGACGCGCGGACGGATCTGTAGGCTCCCCTTCCGGTACACTGGGCCCGCGCGCGAGTGGCGGAATCGGCAGACGCGCGGGACTTAGGATCCCGTGGGGCAACCCATGCAGGTTCGACCCCTGCCTCGCGCATCATCGTCCCCGGGCAATCTTCTCCCGCACCCCCGCGAGCCACTCGCGGATCTCGCCGGCGATCTTCAGGTCGGGCTTGATGACGAGGCACCTCTCGTAGGCGGCCTCGGCTTCCCGGAGCTGGCCGAGCTGCTCGAGGGCGAGGGCGAGCGAGAGGTGCGCCTCGGCCATGTCGGGCTCGCTCGCGAGGGCCGCGCGCGCGTCGGCGAGAGCGCCCTGGACGTCGCCCTGCTGGTGCCGCGCCGTCGCCCGGGCCTGGTGGGCCTTCGCCCACCCCGGCTTCAGAGCCAGCGAAGCCGTGAGGTCCCGCTCCGCCCCCGCGGGATCCCCGGCCTGCAGGCGCGTCACTCCCAGGTTCATCACGGCCTCCGGATCCCCCGGGTGGACCCGCAGCACCTCCTCGTAGTCCGCGATCGCCCCGGCCTTGTCGCCCGCGTCGGCCTTGGCGTGCGCGCGGGCCGTCCACGCCTCGGGGATCTTGGGGTCGAGCCGGATCGCCTCGTCGCCGTCCCGGAGGGCGCCGTCGAGGTCCCCGGCGGTCCTCCGAGCGAGGCACCGGTGCACGAGCGCCGCCACGAATCCCGGCCTCAGCCTCAGCGCCTCGTCGAGGTCCGCGAGGCCGCCGGCGCTGTCCCCGCGCTCGTCGCGAGAGCTGCCCCGGTTGAACCGGTAGTCGGCGTCGTCCGGCTTCAGCCGGATCGCCTCGGTGTAGTCGGCCTCCGCTCCCGCGAAGTCGCCGAGCTTCCCGCGCGCGACGCCGCGGTTGTTGTGGACCCAGGCGGGCCGGAAGCCCTCGGCGACCACGGCATCCAGCTCGCGCGCGGCCACGCGCGGGTCGCCCGCGGGGTCCATCCCCTCGACGAGACCCCGGAGGACCGAGACCTCCCAGCCCTGGAGCCCCTCGAGGAACCGGCGCGCCTGGACGAAGTCCCGGATCCAGGCCGAGGCGATCGCCGCGGCGAGGAGTCCCTCCCGGTGGGGTCCCCTCGCGGCCGTCTGGAGGTAGGGGAGGAGCGCGGCGATGTTCTGCCTCCGGCCGATCGCCTCGAGGCCCATGTACAGCCGGGAGAGCCCGGCCTCGGGCGCGCCCTCGGGGACGCTCTCCCACTCCTGGCAAGCCGCGATCCCCTCGCCGGCCATGCACAGGAAGAGCCCCCTCTCTACGCGCCAGTCGTGTCGGCCCGGGAACATCGCGAGGGCGTCCCCGACCAACCCGGCCGCCTGGCGCGGGTCAGCGGTCCGGACTTCCCGCGCCCGCGCCACGAGGGCCTCGGCCCGCGCCTCCCGTTGGCCGATCGTGATGCCTTGGGCCGGGATCCCGGGGTTCGCCCGGGACCCCTGGGCCGGCGGCGCCGCGCGCATCGCCGAGAGCCCCGCGGCCGCACCGCCCCCGGCGAGCAGGAGCGCGAGCCCGGCGAGGGCGGCGCGAGGTCGCCAGCGGGGGAGCGCGGCGGGCGCCTCGCCGCGGAGGACCCGGTCGAGGTCGTCCCGCACCGCCGCCGCCGAGCGGGCGCGACGCGCGGGCTGCTTCCGGAGGCAGGCGCGGACCACGAGGTCGAGGTCGCGCGGCGCGTCGGGACGCATCGCCCGGAGCCGCGGCGGCTCGGAGAAGAGCGCGGCCGCCACGGCAGCGGCCGGGCTCTCGCCGGCGAAGGGGATCTGCCCCGTCAGCATCGCGTGCAGTACGCACCCGAGGCTCCAGACGTCCGTCGCCGGCCCGAGCGAGGCGAGGTCCCCCCTGGCCTGCTCGGGGGACAGGAACCCGGGCGTCCCGAGGGTCTGCCCGGTGCGGGTGTAGCGGCTCCCCGTACCGACCGTCTTCGCGAGGCCGAAGTCGGTGAGGAATGCCGTGTCGAGATTCCTCCCCACGAGGTCGCTCTCAGGATCAGCGGTCCTGCGGCGGGATCCCCATCCCGCTCCGGTCCGGCCCCTTGGGGCGCGGCGGCGGGCGGTAGGGCCGGGTCTCGAGCTCCTTGAGCATCAGCTCGATGGCCGCGTCGAGCTGGGGATCGGCGCCGTCCTTCATCCTGCTCGGGTCGTCCACGACGACGATGTCGGGGTCCACACCGTGGCCCTCGATCCCCCAGGTCCCGTCCTTCTTGTAGTAGCCGAACGTCGGGACCGTCATGTTCGCGCCGTCTATCAGCCGGGGGTTCCCCGAGATCCCGACGAGCCCGCCCCAGGTGCGTGTGCCGATCAGCTTCCCGAGCTTCCGCTCCCGGAAGTAGGCCGGGAAGGCGTCCCCGCCCGAGCCGGCGTGGCCGTTCACGAGCATGCACTTGGGGCCCTGGTGCGCGTCGGGCGGCCACGGCCAGTCGAGGCCGTCCCGGCGGGCCCAGTAGTTCGTGATGGGGCGGTCGAGCAGCTCGACGAAGCGCGTCGGGATCTGGCCGCCCCCGTTCCAGCGCTCGTCCACGATGAGGGCCTCCTTCGCGAGCTGGCCGAAGAACTGCCGGACGAGGTTGTTCTGCCCGTTCACGCCCGTGTCGGGGACGTAGATGTAGCCCACGCGCCCGCCCGTCTTCTTCTCGACGGCGGCGCGGTTCCGCTCGATCCAGGCGCGGTAGCGGAGGTCCCCGTCGCTCGCGAGGCAGGTGACGACGAGGTCGCGCGCGTCCTTGTCGGGCGCCGGCTTTTCCGAGACCGTGAGCGTGACCGTGCGGCCGGCCGTCCCGAGGAAGGCGGCCCACGGGTCCTTCCGGGTGTCCACCGGCACGCCGTTCACCGCGAGGAGGAAGTCCCCCTCCTTCACCTTCACACCCGGCTGCGAGAGCGGCCCGCGGGCGTCCACGTCCCAGGGCGCCCCCTCGTGGATCCGCGCGATCCGGTAGGCGCCGTTCGCGAGGACGAAGTCGCACCCGAGCACGCCGACCGGGACGCTCGGCTCCTCGCCGACGTCGCCTCCCGAGTAGTAGGCGTGTCCGACGTTCAGCTCGGAGATCATCTCGCTGATCACGAAGCCCACGTCCTGACGCGTGACGCAGTCCTCGAGCATGGCGAGGTGGCGCTTCTTCATCGCGGGCCAGTCGAGCCCGTGGAGGCCGGGCTCGTAGAAGAAGTCGCGCTGGAGGCGCCACGCCTCGGTGAGGAGCTGTCGCCACTCCTCGCGCGGCTCCACCCAGTGGGTCATCCCGGCCGTCACGACGGGCTTGCCCGTCGCCCCGGCCGAGGCGTCCTGGATCGTGGCGGAGGCGCCCTTCGGGATCAGGATCTTCTTCCCGTCGGCGGACAGCTCGAAGCGGCCCGCCCCCTTGGCGACGCTCTTCTCCTCCTTCTTCTCGTCCCCGGGGTCGAAGAGCTGGATCTCGGACTCCTGGTCCGAGCCGCGGACGCCCTGTCGCACGTAGAGCAAGGCGCCCTTCGAGTTGACGGCGAGCTTCCCGAATCGGCCGGCCTTCACGGGGAGCGGGACCGCGCGCCGCTCGAAGCCCTCGAGGGCGATCTCGACCTTCTCGCGCGGCTTCCCGTCCTTCTTCTTCCCGTCCTTCCCGCCGGGGCCGCCGGGGCCCGCCGTCCCCTTCGCGCCCTTTCCGGTCCGCTTCGCCGAGAGCTGGTAGGTGGTGCCCGTCTTCGAGTTCACGGCGGTGCCGGTCACCGCGTCGCCCGCCACCTTCCCGGAGACCGTCCAGGAGATCCCGTCGTCGGAGGTCGCGGTGAACTCGAGCGCGCCGGTCGCCGAGTCGAAGGTCCCCTTCCCGATCGTGGCCGAGCCGCCGGCCGCCGAGGCGCTCCCCGAGACGCTCCCGTCGGCCTTGAGCTCCAGGGTGCAGGTGAACGGCATCCCCCCCGGGGGGAGGTCGGCCCCGGTGAGGGTCCCCTCCCAGGTCCCGGTGAGCGCGTCCTCGACGGCCTTCTCTTCGCCCTTCGCCCCGGCCTCCGCGCCCTCCTTCTCCTTCTCGTCCCCCTTCTCCTTCTTCCCGTCCTTCTTCTCGTCCTTCTTCTCCTCGGGCTTCTCCTCGTCGCTCTCGGGCGCGAACGGGGACGGCTGGTCGGCGCGGAGCGGCACGACCAGGAGGATCTCGCTCCCCGCGTAGACGAACGTGGTGTCGAGCTCCCCGTAGAGTGGGTTGAAGTGGCGGTTGCTCCGGAAGTAGAGGTAGTCGCCCGCGCGGTCGAAGACGGGGTACGAGTCGTTGAAGACCTCGGCCGTCACCCGCGTCTTCTCGCCCTTCTCCGCGTTCCAGAGCCAGATCGCGCTCATGCGGCCGGCGCCGTTCTTCGCGTAGGCGAGCCAGCGCGAGTCGTGGGACCAGGAGAGGCCGACGACGTCGCCGTCCACCTCCCAGGGGTCCTTGTCCACGACCCGGGTCTCGCCGCTCTCCACGGTCACGACGGAGATCGCGTTGGTCTTGTCCCAGAGCGCGACCTTCTTCGAGTCGGGGGACCAGGTGGGCCGGTAGCGGAAGCACGTGCCGTCCTTCGTGACGCGCCTCGCCTCGGCCTTCCCCGGGGCCGACTCGGCCGGCGCGACCACCAGCTCGTACTCGCCCGAGGCGTCCGAGAGCCACGCGATCCACTTCCCGTCCGGGCTCCACGCGGGATCCCGCTCCGCGACGCTGCTCGTGCGGGTGAGGTTCCGCGGAGAGCCCTTCTCGGCCGGCGCGCTCCAGACGTCGCCGCGGGCCTGGACGAGGGCGCGCTTGCCGGAGGGGGAGATCGCCCAGTCCTGGATGAACTTGGTCGCGTCTACCGCGCGGGGACGGAGGGTCGGGCGTGCCCCTGGGATCGTCACCTTCACGAGCCGGCACTTCCCTGTCCGGAGGTCCAGCACCTGGAGACCCGTACCGCTCTGGAAGACGATCTCCCCGCCGCCGTCGGGTCCGGGGCCGATCGCGGGGAACTTGACGTCGAAGTCGTCGAACCGGGTGATCGGGGACCTCTTGCCCGTGGCCGGTTCGAGAGACCAGACGTTCTGCCGGTGCGGCGGCAACTCGTCCGAGACGTAGTAGAGGGTCTTCCCGTGCCACAGGGGCGAGGTGTCGGTCCCCTCCCAGGTCGTCGCCTGGCGCGCGGCGCCGCTCTTCAGGTTCATGAGCCAGATGTCCGTCGCGAGGCCCCCCCGGTAGCGCTTCCAGGTGCGGAAGTCGGTCGTGTGGGGCATGTAGGCGAGCCACTCGCCATCGGGGGAGACGGCGCCGATCGAGCCGTAGGGGACCGGGGCGCGTTGCGGGAGCCCTCCCTCGGGCGGGACCGTGAACAGGACCGAGAGGCGCCGGATCCCTTCGTGACCCGCGGCCGAGAAGAGGAGCCTCCCGTCCGGGGTCCAGTCCGAGAGCAGCTCGCGCGATGGGTGATGTGTCACCCGGAACGGGACCCCTCCGCGCACAGGAAGCACGTAGAGGTCGTCGTTCCCGTCGTAGTTCCCGCCGAAGGCGATCGCCTGGCCGTCGGGTGAGAAGCGCGGCATCGCTTCGACCCCGGGCGGGCTCGCGAGGGGCGTGGCGACCCCGCCGTCGCGGGGGACCAGCCACAGGTCGTCGGCGTAGACGAAGACGATTTGGGTGCGCGAGATGTCCGGGTTCCGGAGCATCCCGGGGTGCGGCTCGACCTGGGCCGCCGCCGCGGACGCGGCGGCGAGGAGCAGGGCGGGGACGAGGGACGCGGCCCGGTACGACATGCGGCCTCCCTTCGGGGGCCGCGATTATGCCGGACCCGGAAGGAAACGCGACCGCCCCGGTCCGCGGAGGACCGGGGCGGCCGCACCGAACCGGAGACCCGCGTGCCCTACCGCGGCCCGACCATCGCCGCCTTCACGACCTCGCGCACGCGCGCGTCCTCGTCGTTCAGAGCCTTGGCGAGGACCGGCCTCGCGGGGGCCCCGAGCGCGCCGAGGAGGCGGGCGGCGACCTTGCGGTCCTCGGCGTTGCGGCTCGCGAGCCGCTGGCCGAGGACCTTCACGCACGGGGAGCCCGAGACCGC
>JAKEIC010000256.1 GCA_022614695.1 Planctomycetales bacterium
GCGGCGCCGGAAGAACCGGTAGAGCGAGCGGTAGTACTCGATCCAGCCGGCCACCGGGTCCCGTTCCTTCGCGCGTCCCTGCGCGTGGACGACCCGGACCCCCGGGTGGTGGACCACGCGCCAGCCCGCCTCGCGCATCCGGACGCACCAGTCGGTCTCCTCGAGGAAGACGAAGTAGCCCTCGTCGAGCGGGCCGACCTTCTCGATCGCCTCGCGCCGGGCGAGGAGGCAGGCGCCGACGACGGACGGGACGTCGGAGGGCTCGGTCCCGTCCGTCAGGTCCGGGAACCGCGACGGGAGCAGGAGCCGGAGGAGGTCCCTGTTGAGCAATTCCGTCGCGAGCGACGGAATGGCTGCGACCGACTTCTGGACCCGACCGTCCGGGTCCCGGAGCGCGGCTCCCACGAGCCCGACCCTCGGTTCGCGGTCGGCATAGGCGACGAGCGCCCGGAGCGCGTCGGGCGGCAGCGTCGCGTCGGGGTTGAGGAGCAGGACGTAGCGCCCGGACCCCTCCCGGATCCCCTGGTTCGCTGCGGCCGCGTATCCCCGGTTCTCCCCGTTCCGGACGAGGCGGACCGCGGGGAACTCGCGCGCCACCAGGTCGCCCGAACCGTCCTCCGAGCCGTTGTCCACGACGATCGTCTCGTGGGGGACTTCCCTCCCGGCCTCCGCCACGCTCCGGAGGCACGCGGCGAGCAGGTCCCGCGTGTTCCAGGAGACGATGACGACGGAGACGTCCGGAGCGGGCACGGGGGCGTCATCGTACCCGCTTGCGTGGCCACGATTCCCGCTGACGCCGTGTCACGTCCTCGTGCTCGTTCTCGTGCCCGCCGTCGTCCCCTCGTCTCCCCCGCGTTGACACCTCTCTCCCGCCCCTGCTACCGTCCCCGCACGGTGCCCGAAGGCGGACTTCCCGACGGCGACTTCACCCGATTCGATCTCGCGCCGGGACTCGCCCTGCACGCGCGTCGCGACGACCGGTTCGCGACGACGACGGCCGTCCTCTACCTCCACCGGCCGCTCGACGACACGGCGGCCGAGGGGGCGATCGTGCCGCTTCTCCTCAAGCGCGGCTGCCGGAGCGCGCCCTCCGTCTCGGCCCTCCACCGGGTCCTCGACGAGCTCTACGGCGCGGACCTGGACGCCGACGTCGCCAAGGTCGGGGACCGCCAGCTCCTCTACGTGCGGCTCGAGGTGCCCACGTCCCCCGCGCTCCCGGGGGCGGCGGAACTCCTCCCCCGGGGTCTCCGGCTCCTCTCGGAGCTCCTGACCGAACCGGTCCTCGAGGGCGACCGCTTCCCCGCCCCCGTCGTCCTCCGCGAGCGCGAGAGGCTCCGCCACCGGATCGCGAGCCGCATTGACGACAAGGAGACCTTCGCGGTGGAGCGCTGCCTCCAGGAGACGTTCCGCGGGGAGCCCTACGGCCGGCACGAGTGGGGCCGGCTCGAGGACCTGCCGCGCCTCACGCCCGAGCGGGTGACGGACGCGTGGCGGAGCCTCGTCGAGCGGACACCGGGCGACCTCTACGTCGTGGGTCCCCTGGATCCCGGCGAGGCCCGGGACCTGGCGGCAGCCCACCTGCGCCTGCCGCGGTCCGGCCGACCCGCGCTCGCGGCGCCGGTCGCCCCGGGTCCCCGCGAGGAGCCGCCGCGGGAGGTGCTCGAGCGGCAGCCGATCGAGCAGGGCAAGCTCGTGCTCGGGCTCCGGAGCGGAGTCGGGATCCGGGACCCCGACCACGTGGGGCTGGTGGCCTGGACCGTCGCGCTCGGAGGGAGCTCCGTCTCGCGGCTCTTCCGGTCCGTGCGCGAGCGCGAGGGCCTCGCCTACGACGCCTCCGCGGGCTTGGACCGGACGACGGGCGGGATCCTCGTCACGTCCGGGATCGAGGCCGGGAACTTCCGCAAGGTCGTGGACCTCGTCCGCCGGGAGGTGGAGGGCCTCGCCGCGACGGGCCCCACGGACGAGGAGCTGGCGCAGACCCGGAAGTGGCTCCTCTCGGCGCTGCGCGCGAGCGAGGACACGCCCGGGGCCCTCGTCGCCGGCCACCTCGAGAGGCTCGTGGGCGGCCAGGTGCTCCCGATCGCGGAGCGGAGGCGCTCCTACGAATCGTTCACGGCCGAGGACATGCGCCGGGCGGGTTCCCGGGTCCGGCTCGACACGGTCTACCTGCTGGCCCCCGCGGCCTCGGGGGGGCCCGTCGGGGAGGCCGCGTGACCGCGCCCGAGCGGCTCGAGAGCGTCCCCCTCCGCCGCTCGGTCTGGCGCGCCCGTCTCCCCGCCGGCCTCGAGGTGATCGTCGCGCCGACGCCGGGTTTCCAGAAGAGCTTCGCGGTGATGGGAGTCCGCTACGGCTCCCTCCAGAACGAGTTCGAGGACCCGGAGACCGGCCGCCGGGTCCGCGTCCCGGACGGGGTCGCCCACTTCCTCGAGCACAAGCTGTTCGAGGGGGCCGACGGCCGCGACGTCTCCGAGCGGTTCGCCGAGACGGGCGCCGCGACGAACGCCTTCACCTGGTACAACCAGACCGCCTACCTCTTCTCGGCGACCGAGAGCTTCGAGCGCAATCTCGGGATCCTGCTCGACTTCGTCCAGTCGCCCCGGTTCACCCCCGAGCGCGTGGAGGTCGAGAAGGGGATCATCGGCCAGGAGATCCGGATGTACGAGGACAACCCCGGGGCCCGGGGCTTCCGCAACCTGGTCGAGGCGCTCTACCGGTCCCACCCGGTCCGCCTCGAGATCACCGGCACCGTCGAGACGATCTCGGGGATCACCGCCGACATCCTCCGCACGTGCCACCGCGCCTTCTACCACCCGTCCAACATGGTGCTCGTCGCGGCGGGGGACCTCGACCCCGCCGCGGTGCTCGGGATCGTCGAGCGGGACCTGGCGGGGCGGGCCTATCGCCCCGCGCCGCGCGTGCGGACGTTCCCCCCCGAGGAGCCCGAGGGGATCCCCGCCCGCCACGTCGAGGCGGCGTTCCCGGTGGCGAGGCCGCGCCTCCTCCTCGGGGTGAAGGACCGGCCGCCCGGGCGCGGGGGCCCCGACCTCGTCCGGCGCGACCTCGCGACGACGTGCGGCCTGGCCTGCGCCCTGGGCCGCTCGTCCGAGACCCACGACCGCTGGTACCGCGAGGGACTCGTGGACGAGTCGTTCGGCTTCTCGTACTCCGCGACGCCCGAGTTCGCGCTGACGGTCGTCGCCGGGGACACGGACGAGCCGGAGAGGCTCCGGGACGAGATCCTCGCCGCCGGCGCCCGCATCGCGCGCGAGGGGATCCCCGAGGCGGACGTCGAGCGGGCGAGGCGGGCGTTCCTCGGGCGGTACCTCCGCGCCTGGAACTCCCCCGAGGCGCTCGCGCACGTGGTCCTCGGGAACGCCCTCCTCGACACCGAGGCCACCGCCGTCCCGGACATGGTCCTCTCGCTCCGCGCCGACGAGGTCGCCGCCCGCGCCGCCGCGGCCCTCGATCCCGAGCGGCACGCCGTCTCGATCCTCCGCCCCCTGCCGGGGGCGGAGAGTTCCTAGCCCATGGAGCCTCGCCCCGGGACCCGGGACCGGCCCGTCGGGACAGTCGTCCTCTTCGGCCCGACCGCCGTCGGGAAGGGAGCCGTCGCCCGCGCCCTCGCGCGTCTCCTCGGGGCCGAGGTCGTCTCGATGGATTCGATGAAGGTCTACCGGCGGATGGACGTGGGGACCGCGAAGCCGCCCCCGGAGGCGCGCGCCGGGATCCCCCACCACCTCCTCGACGTCGCGGACCCGTGGGAGGTCTACAGCGCGGGGCGGTTCCACGCCGACGCCGCCCGGGCGCTCGGGGCGATCGGGTCCCGCGGTCGGACCGCGCTCCTCTGCGGTGGGACGGGCCTCTACCTGCGGGTCCTCGAGAGGGGGCTCTTCGCGGGGCCCGGACGGGACGCCCGCGTACGGGACGCCCTCCTCGCCGAGGGAGCCGCGGTCGGGGCCCCGGCCCTCCACGAGCGGCTGCTCGCCGCGGACCCCGCCGTCGCCGCGCGGCTCCACCCGAACGACCTGCGGCGGATCGTCCGGGGCCTCGAGGTCCTCGCCGTGACGGGGAAGCCCCTCTCCGCGTGGCAAGCCGAGGCGCGCCCCCTCCTCTCCCCGGACGCGCCCGTCGTCGTCCTCGCCCGGGACGACGAGGACCTCCGGCGCCGGATCGCGCTCCGTCTCGAGAGGATGGTGGCCGCGGGGTTCCTCGCGGAGGTGGAGCGCCTCCTCGCCGAACCGCGCGGCCTCGCCCCCGAGCCGGCGGCGGCCGTGGGCTACCGGGAGCTCTCCGAGCACCTCCGCGGCCGGACGGATCTCCCCGGCGCCCTCGACGCCATCCGGCGCCGGACCTGGCAGTTCACGCGGCGCCAGAGGATCTGGTCCCGGTCGGTGCCGCGTCGCGTCGAGGTCCCCGTCCCGCCCGACGAGCCCCCCGAGGCGACGGCCGAACGGATCCTCGCGGTCGTCCGTCCGGCCCGTCCTTGACCCGCGCCGCGGCGTCGTGCTAACGTTTTTCGGGGGTCGTCCGGCCCCCGAAAAACATGAGCGAGAACGAAGCGGCGGACTTCTTCGGCTCCCTCCAGAAGGCCGGCGGGCCCAAGACCGCGGCGGCCGCGCCGGGCCGCAAGAAGGTCGCCGACAAGCGGATCCTGGGAGCGCTCCTCAAGACCCTCACCGGGAAGAAGGAGATCACGCAGGAGGACCAGGACACCGTCATGCAGCTCACCATGGAGAAGGTCCTGGAAGCCGTCGGCGCCCAGAAGATCACGGTCTTCCTCCTCGAGGAGGATGACCGGGTCCACTTCGCCTACTCCTACCACGCGAAGTCGCTCACGGCGGGGGACCCCGGCATCGAGGAGAAGTTCCGCAAGGAGGCCGAGCGTCTCCGGAGCATGTCGCTCCCCCGCGGCCAGGGGATCGTGGGGAAGGTGATCGAGACCGGGAAGCCCTACATCCTCATGGACGCCCGCAAGGACCCGCACTTCTACGCCGGGATAGACAAGGACACCGGGTTCCAGACGAAGTCCATGATCACGGTGCCTCTCGTCACCGACAAGGTGATCGGCGCGATCCAGGTGCTGAACAAGGACGAGGCCTCGGGGGTGCCCTTCTTCACCAAGAACGACATGGCCCTCCTCGAGGAGGTGGGCTCCTACTCGGCCAAGATCATCTGGAAGGTCGCGCACCCCGAGACGGCGTTCACCGACGACGAGATGGCGAGCTACGTCGGGCGGCTCACGGGCTTCGACCACTTCCCGATCGCCGACGACTTCGAGCTCGACCCGAAGATGGTCGAGCTGATCGGGAAGGAGATCATCGTCGAGCTGCGCGTGCTCCCGCTCGAGAAGGTGGGTTCGGGCGGGGTGAAGATCGGCGTCGTGAACCCCCTCGACCTCCAGAGGAAGGAGTCCTTCCAGCTCCGCACCAAGCTCACGGTCGAGGAGGTCGTGGTCGTCACGGAGAAGGGGATCGAGAAGGTCCTCGGGAAGCTCGTCAAGGCCGTGGACACCGGGATGGCCGACGCGACGGCCGGGGTCCTCGAGGCGTTCGGGGAGAAGCAGGCCGAGAGCCTGTCGGTCGAGTCGGAGGCCACCGAGGAGTCGGCCCCCATCGTCCAGCTCGCGAACCGCATCATCGAGGACGCCTACGTCCGCGGGGCGAGCGACATCCACATCGAGCC
>JAKEIC010000257.1 GCA_022614695.1 Planctomycetales bacterium
GAGTCCCAAGGTCCCCTCAGCACGGTTGGCAATCGTGCGTGGAGCGCAATGGTAGATGGGGGCTTAACTGCGAGACACACAGGTCGAGCAGGTGCGAAAGCAGGGCATAGTGATCCGGCGCATTCCGAGTGGAAGGGGCGTCGCTCATCGGACAAAAGGTACTCTGGGGATAACAGGCTGATCTTGCCCAAGAGTTCACATCGACGGCAAGGTTTGGCACCTCGATGTCGGCTCATCGCATCCTGGGGCTGGAGGCGGTCCCAAGGGTTCGGCTGTTCGCCGATTAAAGCGGTACGCGAGCTGGGTTCAGACCGGCGTGAGCCAGGTCGGTCCCTATCTGCTGTGGGCGCAGGGAATTTGTGGGGTTCTGCCCTTAGTACGAGAGGATTGGGGCGGACGCACCTCTGGTGTACCAGCTGTCGCGCCAGCGGCACCGCTGGGTAGCTATGTGCGGAACGGATAAACGCTGAAAGCATCTAAGCGTGAAACCCTCCCCGAGAATGGATTCCCCTATGAGACCCCTCGGAGACTACGAGGTTGATAGGCCGCAGGTGTACGCGCGGTAACGCGCTCAGCCGAGCGGTACTAACCGGTCCACTGGCTTGGCCGCACGGCTTATTTTTCTTCGAAGCCGTGACGGAGTTCGACCCGGAAGCCACTCGTGCCCGCCCCGCCTGTCGCCAGCTCTTTCACACCGCTATTTCGCTGGTGACCATGGTGCGGGGGAAACACCCGATCCCATTCCGAACTCGGCCGTTAAGCCTCGCACGCCGATGATAGTGCCCCGACTGGGTGCGAAAGTAGGTCGTCGCCAGTCTTCCATCTGCCGCGCCCCCGCCCGCAAGGTCGGGGGCGTGGTTTTTCTTGGGGATCCGAGGAGTGCTCGAGAGTGCGAGAGGGCCCGTAGAGTACGGGGCGTGCCTGGTCCATGGCGTCCCGCCCACATCGGCTACGAACGTGCGGCCACTCATGTCTGCCCCCCCCCGTACTCCCACGCCAGCATCGCGAACTGGCTCAGGCCGAGGGCCAGGAACAGTAGCGGAAGGCCGAGCCGCAGCCAGCGGCTCCTCCAGCTCGGTCAGGTCCCGCAGAGCCGCGTCCCGAGGGGCTTCCCCCCTCCGCCCACCACGCCGAGGGAGAGACCGATCAGCTTCGCCACGCCGAGCGACGTGAACGTCGTCCCGACGACGACGGCAGGCAGCCAGTCCGGGGACGTCACGTCGCTCACCTCCATGTGTTGCCGCTGATCGAGCGCGCCCCCAAGCGTGGGGGTCCTCAGCACTCATGGCTGGGGTCGCTAGAAGATCAGAGCCACGTCGAACAGGAATCCTCCTCGCTCGATGAAGACGCTCTCCCCGTCATCAGACCGATCCCGATAGGAGGCATACACCTTCAGGTACCTCACCCCCGCCCGGAGCTCCACCGCAACGCGCCCGCGCATGACCGCGCATCCGACCCCGAGCTGGACCTCGACCTCATAGCGCATCCAGTCGCGGGAGTCAGCTTGCCCGAGCCAAGCGCCGATCCCGCCGGATCCGAAGATCACGAAGCCGGCGCCGATGGGCCATCGGCCTTCGAGGCCGAATCGGGGATACGCTCCGGATAGGCGTTCGCTCACGCGACCTGCCGTGGAGCCCTCCAGTGTCGAATCGAACCGGAACGCTCGGACACCCATGAAGAGCCCAAACTCGTAGGGGTAGCGGCCGGACAAGCGCTCGCCCGGCCCCAGGAATCGCTCCTGGCGAGGCAGGAAGTGGAATTCGGCGTCCGCGAGGATCATCGAGAACCGGCTCCGGACGGGATCGCCCGCCGGGTAGGTGCGCCCCTTGTGCTCGAAGCTCCGCGAGTGAGTGGTCTCCCCGCGGACGGTCGCGCCCTCCACCGCGGCTCGAAGCCGGAGCTCTCTAAACCCCGGGTTGAGGGCCAACTCCAAGCCTCCCAGGAGGGACAACCTATCCATGTCGAGATCGTGCCGCAGGTCCACTGATTCGCCTCCGGAGCCGGTACTTCCCGGCAGCCAGCGCTGCTTCTTGATGTGTCCGTGGAGGGAGCCAGCGAACGTGAGGAGTCCCACGCGGAGGCCGGTCCGGGGCCGGTCCGCCCGGTCGTCGTCCGGCTCCGGCTCGGCATCATCGGGAAGCGCGGCAGGATTCCGGGACCGGAGCACCGGGTCCGGTCCCTGGCACGGGGCCGGGAGCTGCTCCCGCAGGATCCCCGTGAGTCCCAGCGCGACGATCATGGAGAGCAGGTCCATTAGGTCAGAACTGCACCCCGACGGCGAGGACCGGCCCGAACCTCCGGACAGTGACCGACTCGACGTGGCCGTCGTCGTGGAGTGCGACCCACATCTCCTGATACCGGTAACTGACGGACACGTCGAGCCTGCATGAGCCTATCCGGCCGCCCCACCCACGTCGGCGGCCTCAGAATCCGAGCTGGTCGCCCGCGACTGCGGAGGGGACAGCCAGCGTCGTCGTGGGACTGACGGTGCCGGTGAGCCCGCTCCCGCCGGCCCAGTGATAGACAGCGCCCGCGTTCGCCGTCACTCCGACGTCGGCAAGCCGCGCCCCCACAACGAGGTCGATGGTGCCGTCCCCCGTCACGTCCGCGCACTGGATCCCCTGGCCGGCAGCGTCCCCGAGACGGTCGCTCGCGACGGCGCCCGAGACCCGCAGAGTGGCTGTCGGGGAGAGGGTCCCCGTGAGCCCGGTTCCCCCTGCCCAGACGTAGACCGCGCCCGTGTCCGCCGTCCCGCCCACATCGGCGGCAAACGCCCCCACGACGAGGTCGAGGGTGCCGTCCCCCGTCACGTCGGCACACTGGATCGCCTGGCCCGACGGGGTGTTCCCGAGTTGGTCGTTTGCGACGGCCCCCGCTACCCGCAGGGTCGCCGTCGGAGAGAGCGTCCCGGAGAGTCCGCTCCCCCCTGCCCAGACGTAGACCGCGCCCGTGTTGGTCGTCCCGCCGACGTCGGCGACTTGCGCCCCCGCGATGATGTCGGGGGTGCCGTCTCCCGTCACGTCGGCGCACTGGATCGCCTGGCCGACCGCGGCCCCGAGCTGGTCGCTCGCGACGGCCCCCGCGACCTGCAGCGTCGCGGTCGTGCCGAGCGTTCCTGTGAGTCCGCTCCCCCCCGCCCACACGTAGACCGCGCCCGTGTTCGCCGTCGCGCCGGCATCCGCGGACTGCGCCCCCGCGACGATGTCGAGAACCCCGTCCCCGGTCACGTCCGCACACTGGACCGCCTGGCCGACCGCGAGCCCGACCTGGTCCCCCGCGACGGCTCCCACAACCCCCAGGGTCGCCGTCGAGGAGAGGGTCCCCGTGAGCCCGCTCCCACCCGCCCACATGTAGACCGCTCCCGTGTCGGTCGTCCCGCCGATGTCCGCCTGGGAGGCTCCTACGACGACGTCGAGGATTCCATCCCCCGACACGTCCGCGCACTGGATTGCCTGGCCTGTCGCGAACCCGAGCCGATCGCTCGCGACGGCGCCTGCAACCCGCAGAGTCGCCGTCGGGGAGAGGGTCCCTGCGAGCCCGCTCCCCCCTGCCCACACGTAGACGGCGCCCGTGTCCACCGTCCCGCCGACATCGGCCGCGTTCGCTCCCACGACGATGTCGAGAGTACCGTCCCCCGATACGTCCGCGCACTGGATCGCCTGACCCGACGCGCTTCCGAGACTGTCGCCAGCGACGGCTCCCGAGACGCGCAGGGTCGCCGTCGGAGAGAGCGTCCCCGCGAGCCCGCTTCCCCCCGCCCACACGTAGACCGCGCCCGTGTCGGTCGTCCCGCCGATGTCCGCCTGGTAGGCTCCCACGACGACGTCGAGAGTCCCGTCCCCCGTCACGTCCGCGCACTGGATCGCCTGGCCGAACTGGGCGTCCCCCAGCCCGTCGTTCGTAACGGCTCCCGAGACGCGCAGGGTCGCCGTCGGAGAGAGGGTCCCCGCGAGCCCGCTTCCCCCCGCCCACACATGAACCGCGCCCGTGTTCACCGTCCCGCCGACGTCGGCTTGGAACGCCCCTACCACGACGTCGGCGGTCCCGTCCCCTGTCACGTCCGCGCATAGGATGGCCTGGCCGGTCCCGGTCCCGAGCCGATCGTTCGTGACGGCTCCTGAAACCGTGAGAACCGCGGTAGGGGCGGGCGTCCCCGTGAGCCCGCTCCCACCCGCCCACACGTAGACTGCGCCCGCGTCCACCGTCCCGCCGACGTCGGCGTAGGCCGCTCCGACGACGACATCGAGGGTGCCGTCCCCAGTCACGTCCGCGCACTGGATCCCCTGGCCGCTCGCAAGACCGAGCTGGTCACCCGCGACGGCGCCCGAGACCCGCAGGGTCGCGGTCGGGGACAGGGTCCCCGAGAGTCCGCTCCCACCCGCCCACACGTAGACGGCGCCCGTGTCTGCCGTCCCCCCCACGTCGGCGAGGAACGTCCCCACAAGGACGTCGAGGGTGCCGTCCCCCGTGACGTCCGCGCACTGAATCGCTTGTCCGGAGGTGTTTCCGAGCTGGTCACCCGCGACGGCGCCCGCAATCCGCAGAGTCGCCGTTGGGATCCCGGAGGGTGTCGCGCGACCCGCCCAGAGGTAGACCGCGCCGGTGTTCGTCGTCCCCCCGACGTCTGCCGAGACTGCTCCGGCGACCGCATCCAGGATCCCGTCCCCGGTGACGTCCGCGACCACGATCGCCGAGCGAGACGCGGCGCCCACGACATGGACCGGGACCGCGAGCGTCGTGCGGAGGGACGGTGCGAGCGTGTCGTTGGCCTGGAAGATCAGCCAGCGCAGTCCTCCCCACTCGGTCGTCACCTTCCAACGGGCCGCCACGGTGCCCGGGGACGAGGTCCCCGTGAGGGGGTCGAAATTGCACGCCGGAGGTGGGTTGAGGAGGCGCAGCGCGACCGCGTCGCCGTTCGGATCGGTCGCGGTGACCGTGAACGTCACGGTGTCCCCGATGAGGACCGTCCTGAACGGCGCGAGGGTGGTGGTGATCGCGGGAGGGTTGTCGTAGGTGAACCCGCTCGCGAGAGCCCCGGACTGCGTGTCCGGATTCGTGACCACGACGGTCTGCGCGCCCAACGTGCCGGCGGGCGTGACGGCCGTCAATTGAGTGGCAGAGACGAATGCGACACTCGCCACCGCCGCCCCGCCGATCGTGACCGTGGCGCCGGGCTGAAAGGCCGAACCGTTGATCGTGATCGCCGTCCCACCGCCGGGGAGTCCCGCAGGAGGCGACACCACGGTGACGGCAGGGGGGGGCACGTAGGTGAAGCCGTTGCCCAGCGCCCCGGACTGCGTGTCTGGATTCGTTACGACCACCGTGACCGGCCCGGCGCTACCGGCCGGCGTCACGGCCGTCAGCTGCGTCGCCGAGACGAAGACGACGCTCGTGGCCGCCGAGCCGCCGAACGCGACCCCTGCGCCGCTTTGGAAGGCGGACCCGGTCAGCGTGACCGCCGTCCCGCCCCCGAGAGGCCCCGCCGCCGGAACGACCGCGGTGAGAGTAGGCGGGGATGCGGGGGGAGACCCGTATGTGAAGCCATTCCCGAGGGAGCCCGCGAGACCGCTGGGGTTCGTGACGATGACCGTCTGCGCGCCGGCGCTCCCTGCAGGAGTCACGGCGGTGAGCTGCGTGGCCGAGGCGAAGACGACGCTCGTCGCAGGGTTTCCTCCGATCGTGACCGTGGCTCCGGACACGAAATTCGTTCCCGTCAGGGTAATGGCGGTGCCGCCCGCGGGGGGACCGAAAGCGGGCGACACGTTCGTGACGACCGGCGCGCCAGCCGGAGTACCGTACGTGAACCCCGATCCGAGGGCCCCTGTCTGGGTGTCGGGATTCGTGACGATGACCGTCTGAGCCCCGGCGCTCCCGACCGGTGTGACGGCCGTGAGTTGCGTGACCGAGACGAAGGCGACGCCTGTCGCGGCCGCCCCGCCGATCGAGACCGTCGCGCCGGTGACGAAGGCGGACCCGGTGAGCGTGATCGCGGTGCCTCCCGCCGTCGGCCCGAAGGCCGGGGAGACGTTCGTGACGACGGGCGGCCCCGTCGGGGGAGTCCCGTACGTGAAGCCCGACCCGAGGGCCCCGGACTGGCCGTCCGGGTTCGTCACGGTGACTGTGAGAGTCCCGGCCGAACCGCCCGGGGTCACGGCCGTGAGCTGCGTTGCGGAGACGAAGCCGACGCTCGTCGCCGCCGTCGCGCCGATCGTGACCGTCGCACCCGTCCCGAAAGCGGAGCCCGTGATCGTGATCGAGGTACCTCCCGCCGTCGGGCCGAAGGCAGGGGAGACGTTGGTCACCGTGGGCGGGCTCGAGGGCGGAGTGCCGTAGGTGAAACCGCCGCCCAAGGCCCCCGCCTGACCGTCCGGGTTCGTGACCACCACAGTTCTGGCGCCGGCCGAGCCGGCCGGCGTGACGGCCGTGAGCTGCGTGGCGGAGACGAAGACGACACTCGCTGCGGCGACCCCCCCGACGGTCACGGTCGCCCCGCTCTGGAATGCCGACCCGGTGATCGTGATCGCGGTGCCACCCGCCGTCGGGCCAAAGGCCGGCGAGACGTTCGAGACGGACGGAGGGGCCGCGGGCGAAGGGCCGTACGTGAAGCCGGAGCCGAGAGCCCCGGACTGGCCATCCGGGTTCGTCACGGTCACTGTCCGCGCACCCGCCGTCCCTGCTGGGGTCACTGCCGTGAGCTGGGTGGCAGAGACGAAGCCGATACTCGCCGCTGCCGTCCCGCCGATCGTCACGGTCGCGCCGCTCTGGAATGCGGCCCCGGTGATCGTCACCGCGGTCCCTCCGGAGGTCGGACCGAACGCCGGGGAGACGTTCGACACGGACGGCGGGGCCGCGGGTGGCGAGCCGTACGTGAACCCGCTCCCGAGAGAGCCGGCCAGGCCGCTCGGGTTCGTGACGACGACCGTCTGAGCGCCGGCGCCTCCAGCGGGAGTCACCGCCGTGAGCTGGGTAGCGGACACGAAGACGACGCTCGTCGCGAGAGCGCCGCCGATCGTCACCGTGGCCCCCGATGCGAAGCCGGTCCCCGTGAGGGTGATGGCCGTCCCGCCCGAGGTCGGCCCGAAGGCCGGCGAGACGTTCGTCACGACCGGAGCCGACGGGGGCGTCCCGTAGGTGAAGCCCGACCCGAGCGCCCCGGACTGGCCGTCGGGGTTCGTCACGGTGACCGTGAGGGTCCCCGCCGATCCACCCGGGGTCACGGCCGTCAACTGGGTAGCCGAGACGAACAGAACGCTCGTGGCCGCCGTCCCGCCGATCGTGACCGTCGCCCCGCTCTGGAAGGCCGATCCCGTGATCGTGACAGTCGTGCCGCCCGAGGTCGGACCGAAGGACGGCGAGACGTTGGTCACCGTCGGCGGGCTTGAGGGGGGCGTGCCGTAGGTGAAGCCCCCGCCGGGGGCTCCCGACTGGCCGTCGGGGTTCGTGACCACGACGGTCCTGGCTCCGGCACTCCCGGCCGGCGTGACGGCCGTGAGCTGTGCGGCGGAGACGAAGACCACGCTCGTCGCGGCCGTCCCGCCGACCGTGACGGTCGCCCCACTCTGGAACGCCGAGCCCGTGATCGTCGCGGCCGTCCCTCCGGATGTCGGGCCGAAGGCCGGGGAGATGTTCGAGACGGACGGCGGGGCTGCCGGAGGCGAGCCATACGTGAATCCCGACCCGAGCGCCCCCGACTGGCCGTCGGGGTTCGTCACGGTCACCGTGAGAGTCCCCGCCGATCCGCCGGGAGTAACGGCCGTGAGCTGGGTGGCGGAGACGAAGGCGACGCTCGTCGCAGCCGTCCCGCCGATTGTGACGGTCGCACCGGTCGCGAAGGCGGAACCGGTGACCGTGATCGCGGTTCCGCCGGCTGTGGGACCGAAGGATGGGGAGACGTTGGTCACCGCCGGAGGGCTCGAGGGCGGCGTGCCGTAGGTGAAACCGCCTCCGAGGGCTCCGGCCTGGCCGTCGGGGTTTGTCACCACGACGGTCCTGGAGCCGGCGCTCCCGGCAGGGGTCACGGCCGTGAGTTGGGTGGCCGAGACGAAGGCCACGCTCGTGGCCGCCGTCCCGCCGATCGTGACCGTCGCGCCGGTCACGAAGGCCGACCCCGTGACCGTGATCGCGGTTCCGCCGGCCGTCGGGCCGAAGGCCGGGGAGACGTTGGTCACTGTGGGTGGGTTCGAAGGCGGCGTTCCGTACGTGAAGCCGCCGCCGAGCGCGCCCGACTGTCCGTCGGGGTTCGTCACGGTGACGGTTCGCGCCCCGGCCGTCCCCGGGGGAGTGACCGCCGCGAGCTGGGTCGGGGAGACGAGCGCGACGCTCGTCGCCGCCGTCCCCCCGATCGTGACGGTCGCCCCGTTCTGGAATGCGGACCCGGTGATCGTCACGGCCGTCCCGCCGGATGTCGGTCCGAACGACGGGACCACGGCCGTGACGACCGGCGGCGGGGCCGGCGCCGTGGAGGGCACCTGCTGGATGACGGTCTTCTTCTCGGTGCAGCCAGCAGCGAGGACGGTCATGAGCGCGAATGCAGCGCGGGCGGAGGCGGCCCCTGGCACCCTCTTCCCCCGCCCCTCGCCGATGCCCTCGTGGAGGGGCGTGATCCGGAGCGCGCCGGTAGAGGCCCATCGCCGCATCAGGTGCATCTGCATCCCCCTCACACTGAGAGGGAAGCTGGGGGCCGGTCGTCTGGCGCGAACGCCTCATCGGCGGGCGCCTCGACGGGCCGCCGGCCATGGAAGTGTGCACAGACGGCTCGACGGGCCTCGAGGGTCCGCCGCATCCGGTTCCGCTCCGCCCGCCGGCCTCCCGGGACGCGTCTTCCCTCTCACTTCTGGAGGGACACTCTGGCCCGCGCGCTCCATCGCGCGGAGGAGGTAGACTGGCCATGGCACGATGGGTGAAGGAGGTCGCAGCCAAGCCGATCTGGTCCGCCTGGCGGCGGCGCGGGACGCCGACGCCTTCGCCGACCTGCTCGATCCGCTCGGCCTGCGGCTTCTCCTCTTCATCCGCCGGCGGGCGGCCGACCTGCTGGGACCCGACTGCGCCGCCGAAGACCTGCTCCAGGTCGTACTTGCGCGGGTCTGGGCCCTGCTCCCGACATTCGAGTACCGGGGCTCCCAGCCGTTCTATCGCTGGCTGGTCACGATTACCGAGCGCGCGATCTCGGACCGGCTCAAGTACGTGCGCGCGAAGGGGCGGCGGGAGGTGAGACACCTGGAGTCCGATTCCGCCTGGGGCGACGAGCGGGCCCCCGTCGCCATGAGCACGTCCGTGGCGTCCCGCGCCGCGCGTCGCGAGGCCCGCGAGCGGCTCGGCGAGGCGATCGCCGGCCTCGACGCCGACCAGCGCGCCGTGGTGGATCGCCGCCTGCTCGCCGGGGAGAGCCTGGCGGAGACGGCCTCCGCGCTCGGGATCTCGAAGGCGACGGCGTGGGAGCGGCTGCAGGCGGCGCTCGCGCGGCTGCGCGTCGCGCTGGAGCCCGAGGCATGAACGGCGACGACGAGGTCGATCGGCTGGAAGGGCTGCTCGAGCGCGCGCTGGCCGGCGAGGACGTGTCGGCCCCGCTGGCGGCGCTCCCCCCGGAGGTGCGGGCGCGCCTGGAGCCGGCGCTCGCCGCGGGGCGGGCCCTGGGCGTCGCGGACACCCAGTGGCTTCCAGCCCGCCGGCTCCGCCCCGCCGACGCCCGGCTTCCGGCCGAGCAGCTGGGGCCGTACCGGCTCGTCCGGGAGCTCGGCCGGGGCGGGCAGGCCACCGTCTACCTTGCCGAGGAGCCGCGGCTGAGGAGGCAAGTCGCGCTCAAGGTGCTGCACCGCGACCAAGGCCTGGCGGCCGCTGCCCGGTTCCGCCGCGAGGCGCAGGCCGTCGCCCGACTCGGTGCGCACCCCGGGGTGGTCGCGGTGCACGACATCGGTGAGGCCGATGGCTGGGTCTACCTCGCGATGGACCTGGTCCAGGGCCGCACGCTCGCGGCGGTGATCGAGACCGGCGAGCTGTCACACACGCAGGCGGCCGACTGGGTCGCGCAGGCTGCGCGGGCGCTCTACTTCGCCCACGCGCACGGGATCCTCCATCGCGACGTGAAGCCGGGGAACCTGCTCGTGGACGCGGACGGCCGGATCCGCGTTTCGGACTTCGGCCTCGCCGCCACGCAGGCCGCCGATCCGCGATCCACGCGGCTCACGCGCACAGGCTACATGGTCGGCACACCATTCTACATGGCGCCCGAGCAGGCGCGGGGCGAGACGACGGACGCCCGGGCCGACGTCTACGCGCTCGGCGTCACGCTCTACGAGTGCCTGACGGGCGTGGTGCCATTCGAGGGAGAGACGGCGTACGACGTGCTGGACCGCACGTTGCGCGAGGAGCCCCGGCCGCCGCGGTCGCGCAACCCCCAGATCCCGCGCGACCTCGACACGATCGCGCTGAAGTGCCTCGAGAAGGACCCCGACCGGCGTTACCCGACCGCCGAGGCGCTGGCCGCCGACCTCGAGCGGTGGCGCGCCGGCGAGCCGATCCAGGCGCGGCGCGTCGGGCCGCTCGGGCGACTCGCGAAGCGCGTGCGACGCAATCCCGCGCCGTGGGCCGTGGGAGCGGTGCTCGGCGCTGCGCTGCTCGTCACGGCCGGCGTGCACTGGGGCAGCCGCGTAGCCCAGGGTATCGAGCGACGCACGGAAGTGCGCCTGTGGCTCGAGGGGGCGCGCGCGGTCCTCGCCGAGGCCCCCGACCGCGCGCTGGCGCTCCTGGACCATGTGGCGAAGGCCGACCCCGGGCACCCCGGCCTCCCCGAGGCGCGCGCGGCGGCCCTCGCGCGACGGGGCACTCTCGCGCTTGATCGGCTCCTCGCGGACGCCCGACCGCTCCTGCGGACCGGGGCGGAGCAGGCCCGGGCGCACGCCGCGGCGCTCGCCGAGGTGCGGCGCCTCGATGCCGACCGGGTCGCCCGCCGCCTGTCCGGCGAGGAGATGACGGATCCGGATGGCCAGCGACGCCGCGTCGAGGCCCGCCGATACCTGGACGCGTCCTACGGCGCGGCCCAGGCCGCGTTCGACGCCGCGGGTTTGGCGCTGGCGACGCACGGAGACGCCCCCGAGCGGCGCGAGGCCGCCGAGGCCTGCGCCGCGCTCGCCTGGGCTCGGCTCGAGCACGCCGAGGCCGAGGGCCGGCGGGCGGACGCGGCCCGGTTCGAGGCGGACCTCCGGCGCTACGACGCCGCGCTGGCCACAGGGGCCGCGTCCCCCTACGCGGATCGGCTGCGGGGGGACGGCCGGTTGACCCTCGACACGGTCCCCTCCGGGGCGAAGGTCGAGTGCCGCCGCTTCCGGCCCGGCGACGACGGCCGGTGGGAGGCCGCGCCCTATGACCCGGCGGCGCGGGCGTTCCGGACGGAGCCCGTGTCCATCGGCACCACGCCGCTCGCCGGAGCCGTGCTCCCCATGGGGTCCTACCTGCTCATCCTGCGGGCCCCGGGAAAGCGCGACGTGCGCTACCCGGTTCTCGTGGAACGCGCCGAGGACGACGCGCTCGCCGAGCCCGTGCCGTTGCTGACGGACGCCGAGATCGGCGAGGGCTTCGTCTACGTGCCGCCGGGCGAGACGATCTTCGGGGCCCAGGATGCGACCTTTTCTCCGGAGCCACGCCGCCGCCGGTGGATCCCGGCCTTCTGCCTGGCCGAGCGCGAGGTGACGTTGGGCGAGTATCTGGAGTTCCTGGACGACCGCCTGCGAGCCGCCCGCCTCTCCGCCGAAGAGGTCCAGGCCATGGCGCCCAAGCTGCGCGAGGCGTCGGACAGGATGGCCCGGGTCCTCGGGGACCGGGTCGTCCTGAGCGCGAACGCGAACCCGGAGTGGCCGGTGTGCGGCGTGTCCTGGAACGACGCACGCGCCTACTGCGCGTGGCGCACCGAGCGCGAGGGCGGCCGGGTCGAGCTGCCCTCCATGGACGAGTGGTGTCGCGCGGCGCGCGGCGCCGACGACCGAACGTTCCTCTGGGGCGACCGGTTCGACTGGGAGTGGACCCTGGGGGGCCGCAGCCGCATCCGCCAGGAGACCGAGGGGTGGCTCCCCGTGCTGTCGGTGCCGGCGGATGTCTCCGTGTTCGGCGTGAGGGACATGGCGGGCAGCCTTAGCGAGTGGTGTCTGGACGCAGCGCCGGAGTATCCCGGCACCTACGTCCACCTCGGTGGGAACCTCGTGAGCCTCTCCCCGACCGAATTCCTTCTCGGGAGCCTGGGGATCTCGCCTCCGACCCACGGCTCCGCCGCGCTGGGCTTCCGCGTGCGCGCCGAGCCGCGCCGCCGGTGACTGTCGGCGACGGGACGACGAGCCCCCCTGCGGCCCGGCGCTCGCTCCCCGGGGATCGGGGCACTCGCGCCGCCCACTCCTCGCCGATTCCCTCCCAGTCTTGAACTCTCCCGCGTGCCCGCCGCGAGTCACCTCCGCCGCCGGCGCTCCTGCATCCACCCATCCCGCCGTTCGGAGGGGGTCGGGGCGCCCGGCTGGCGGGGGAAGAGCACCCCGCGCTCCGGGTCGAGGTCGAGCCCGGCGACCGATGCGACGGCCACCAGCACGTCGATCGGGCTGGTCCCCGTCGCCTGGTAGGTGATCCCCGTCTCCGCCAGGCGGGCGTCGGCGTCGCCCTCTCGGCCGACCCGGGCGCCGCTCACGGCCTCCAGCCACTCCACGACCTCGAGGCCCGTGATGCCTTCGGGCAGGTCCGCCGGGAAGCCTAGGTCCGGGTCGTCGCCGGGCCACGGCCGCAGCGCGTCGCGCACGGGCGCCGGGGCACTCCGGAGGACGAGGCGCACCTCGCGCGCCGGCTCGTCGGCCCGCAGGTCCAGCGTCTCCTGCCCAGGCCAGCGGCGGGGGGCCAGCGCGACGAGCCGGTATCGCCCCGCGGGTCGGATCGCGGCGCGCCAGGCCCCATCCGCGCCCGCCGTCGCGTGCACGAACCGAGCGCCGGTCCCGGGCCCGTCCAAGCGCTCGACGAGGAGGCTCCCTGCGACGGGCGTGGCCGCCTCGGCGGCCCGCAGGCGCCCCCCGAGCACGAGGCCGCGCTCGAGCGCGACCGGTTCGGGATGCTCGACCTCGCCCCGCGGCGGCGCGCGCAGGACGACGGCCCTCGGCACGAAGCCGGGCGCCTCGATGTCGCACCCGAATGTCCCCGGCGGGGCGAAGAGCGCCAGCGCTCCCTCGCGTCGCTCGACCAGGATCGTGCGCGCCCCGAACGTGCCCGGAACCAGGGACGCGTCGGTGATGGGATGCCGGGTCGCGGCGTCTACGGCGCGCAGGATCACCGCCGGCTTCCGCAGGAGCGTGAGCTCGATGTCGTTCGCACCGATCGCCGCCTGGACGCCGGCGTCGTCCACGGCCAGGTACCGTGTGCGGATCGTCTCGGCACGCACGACGATCCTGTCGGTGCCGTCCGGGGACTGGCCGCTCAGCGCCACGCTCCACCGACCGTCGTCGTCGGACAACGGTTCCCCCCCCATCCAGTTGCCTGGGACGCCCCCGACCCAGCGCCAGAGGATCCGAACGCCCGCCACCGGGCGGTCTTCCGCATCCTGGACGATCCCCGAGACGCGCCGCGCGGCCGGACCCGCGACCGCGGCCGGAGGTGCCGCGGCCGGCTCGCTGGGCGCGGCTGGCCGAGGCACGGCCGGACGAGGCGCGGCGGGGTCCGCCGACGCCCGCGTCGCGGTTGTCGCCGGAGCAGCGTCAGCCGGCGACCCCGCCGCCGCACCGGTGCCCACGATCGCGGCGGGCACCTCGCGGCCGAGCGACCGCACCGCGATCAAGGCCGCGAGCGACGCGACGAGCGATAGGCCCGCGGCCAGCGCGACCGCCCGCCTGCCTCGAGCGTCGCGTTCCGTCGCCATCGGGCCCCCAACTCATGAAGGGACGCCCTGGCGCGAGCGTTCGGCAAGGCCACCGGGCGCCGGGTGGTGTGGACGTTCACGGACTGCCGCACGTGAGGGAGGTGCGGCATGGTACGCGGTTGGTGACGACGTCCGGTTGGGGGCTGGGCCCCCGAGTCTCGCGCCCCGTGACCCCTTACACCACCGCCACCTTCACGCAGTGGATCGGGGGGAGCGAGTCGTAGAGGCAGCTCCACTCCTCGCCGCCGTCGCGGCCGATCCAGAGCTGGCCGGTCGTGGTCCCGAAGTAGAGCGCGGAGGACTTCAGACGGTCCATCGTCATCCCGTCGCGCTGCACCGTGAAGAAGCTCTCCTTCTTGGGGAACCCCTTCGCGAGCCGCTTCCACGTCCCGCCGCCGTTCGCGCTCCGCCAGACTGCCGGCGCCCCGCCCGGGCAGGTCCGGGTCATGTCGTGCGGCATGACGTAGACCGTGTCGGCGTCGTGCGGGTGGACGACGATCGGGAAGCCGAAGTCCGAGGGCAGGCCTTTCGCGATGGAGCGCCAGGACTTCCCGTGGTCGTCGCTCCGGAGGACGCCGATGTCGGGCCGCGGCCCGCCCGGCCCGTCCCACGTGGCCCAGCCGCCGTGGTTCTGCATGTAGAGGCGCCCCGGCGCGTCCTCGTGGCCCACGATCTTGTGCACGCACTGGCCGAACTCGGGGTAGGGGTCCGGCACGAAGCCGGCGCCGACGCCGTTGTTCGAGGCGCGGAAGGTCGCCCCGCCGTCCTCGCTCAGGTAATGGCCGCCGGTCGAGATCCCGAGGTGCATCCGGTTCCCGTCCCGCCCGTCCCGGAGGATCGTGTGGAGGCAGAGCCCGCCGTTCCCGGGCAGCCACTTCCGCGAGTGCTCGTGGTTGCTGATCCCGGGCACCATCTCCCACGTGTCGCCGCCGTCCGGACTCCGGAAGAGCGACGCCGGCTCGACGCCGGCCCACAGGTCGTCCCGCCCAGCTCCGGGCTCGAGCGCCCAGATGTTCGCGAGGGCGCGGCCGTCGTCCTTCGGGAAGGCGGGCGCCGACTTCGTCTCCTGGAACTTCTTCCCGAGGTCGGTCGAGCGGAGGACCTTCATTCCGAAGAACGGGTTGCAGCTCGAGGCGTAGATGCGAGGCTTCCCGCGCGTGTCGATGAGCGCCGCGTAGACCGGGATGCCCGGCCCGGACGGCCCGCGCAGGGCGAAGCTCCCGCGCGCCTTCGACGACTCGGCGACGAAGATCCCCTTCTTGGTCCCGATGGCGAGGATCACGCGATCCGGCATGTTCGACCTCCAGAGACCGCGGCCAGGATCGTCACCTCGTCCCCGGGCACGAGCACCGTCTCGAGCCCTTCGCGGTCGCGGACGTGGGACGCGTTCACGAAGATGTTCAAGTGGCGCCGCACGGCGCCCGTCTCGTCGCGGAGGCAGCGGTGGAGGGTGGGGTGCCGCCGCTCGATCTCCTCGAGGACGGCGCGCACGCTCCCCGCCGCGAGACGGAGCTCCGCGACACCGCCGCTGTACGCGCGCAGGGCCGAGGGGACCCGGACCGTGACGGCCGACGCGGTCTCCATGGCGCCGGCGGCCAGTGTTGCGCGCCCCCGGCCGAAGTCAAGGTGGCGCGGGGCGCAGTAGAATGGGCGCCGCCGTGTCCGACCTGATCGCCTCCGCCGAGGTCGTGGGGCGCCGGGACTGGGGGACCTTCGGCGAGGTCCTGCGGTGCCGCCCCGCGGGGGGCGGGGCGACCCTCGTCGTCCGCGTCGTCCCGCTCGGGGCGGAGCACACCGAGACCGACGTCCGCCACCTCGCGCGCGAGCTGCGCGCGGTCACGGCCGTGAACCACCCCGCGATCCTCGGGCTCATCGCCGAGGGGGCCGTCGCCCCGCGGGGCGCGCCCGAGACACCGGGCCACCTCCCCTACTCGCTCGCGTTCCGCGACGTCGAGTGCCAGACGCTGGCGGCGCGGATGGTCGCCGGGCCGATGGGGACGCGGGAAGCGCTCGAGGTGGCGCGCACGGTCGCCGAGGCGCTCGCGGTCGCCCACGCGCGCCAGATCGTGCACCGCGGGCTCGAGCCCGGGAGCGTCCTCGTCACGGCCGAAGGCACGCGGCTCCCCGCGCTCGGGCTCGTGCCGATCGAGCCTCTGCGGAAGGCGCTCCGGGACGAGCGCACGGTCGCCGAGGTGACGCCCTTCACCGCGCCCGAGGTCGCCCGGGGCGAGGCCGAGAAGATCGGGCCGGCGACGGACGTGTACGGCGTGGGGGCGCTCCTATTCTTCATGCTGACCGGAGCCCCGCCCGTGCCGGAGACGGGCGGGCAGAGGCTCTACCTCGCGATCGCGGAGGGGGAACCGCCGAGGCTCCGCGAGAGGAACCCGCACCTCTCGTCGGAGCTCGAGGCCGTGGTCTTCCGCTGCCTCGAGCGGGACCCGCTCCGACGATACGCCGACACGGGCCCCCTCGCCAAGGACCTTGGCGCGATCCTGCAGGGGCTCTCCACGAGCCTGGGGCGCGCCTCGATGTTCCGGAGCATGCTGCGGGCGGCCGAACGGATCGGGCTCGGGGGGCGGATGGCGGTCGCGTGGACTTTCGCGGTCGCGGCGGTCCTCGCCGGGCTCGCGGCGCTCTACGTTCGGGAGCGGAAGGGGACCTCCGCGGCGGGCCCTCCCGAGCGGGCCGGGCGGACCGAGAGGCCCGAGGCCGCGGCGCTCCGCCGTGCCCGTGCCGCGCTCGAGGGCGGCCGGGCGGCCGAGGCGGTCGAGATCCTCCGGTCGCTCGCCGCGGGCGGTCCCGTCCCGGCGGAGATCCACGCGGAGCTCGGGCGGGCGCTCCTCGAGACCGGGGCGGCCCGGGAGGCCGTCGAGCGGCTCGCCACCGCCCTCGCGGCGGACCCGGCGCTCACCCGGGCGAGGCTCCTGCGCGCGATCGCGCTCGAGTTCGGGCTCGAGGACCGCGCGGCCGCCGAGGTCGAAATCGCGCGGCTCGCCGCGGGCGGCCCGGCCGGCGCGCCGCCGGCCACCGCCGTCTCGATCCGGGCGCGGGCCTGCGCCTCGGGCGGCGACGCCCCCGGGGCGGCCGCCGCGCTCGCGGACCCCGACGCCGAGCGGGAAACCTCCTGGGAGGCGCGGCTGCTCCGGGCCTCGGCCCGGCTGACCGCGGGCGACCCCGAGCTCGCCGTTGCCGAGGCCGCGCTCCGCGACCTCGCGCGCGCCCTCGACGAGGGCCCCGTCCTCCCCGGCGCCCTCGCCTTGCGGGCGAGGGCCCACGAGGTCGTCAAGGACCCGGTGGCGGCGCAGGCAGACCGGGAGAGGGCGGAGGAGATCCGCCGGCGAGCCGGGAAGTGACGGCGGCCGACCCGCTCGCGCCCGCCGCGGTCCGGGCGGCCTACGACCGGCGCGCCCGCCTCTACGACGGCGTCGTCCTCGGGCTCTCCGCCGGGCTGGACGGGCTCTACCGGCGGCTCGCGATCGAGGCGCTCGCCCCGCGGGCGGGGGACCGCGTCCTCGACGTGGGCTGCGGGACGGGGCTGAACCTGCCGCTCCTCCGGCCGCGGGTCGGCGCCGGCGGGAGGCTCGTCGCCTTGGATGCGAGCGCCGGCATGCTCCGGGCGGCGGCGGCCTCCGCCCGCGCGGGCCGGACGCGCGGCGCGGCCCTGGTGCGCGCCGACGGGGCGCGGCTCCCCCTCCGGAGCGGCTGCGCCGACGCGGTGCTCTCGACCTACACGGTCACGACCACCCCCGATCCCCTCGCGGCCGCCGAGGAGATGCTCCGGGTCTGCCGCCCGGGAGGCCGTCTGGTGCTCACGGACGACCGCCTCCCGGCCGGCTGGTTCCTCGGGCCGGTGGCGCTCTTGCGGGGACTCCGGCTCCGGGGCTGGCGCGACACGCGGACGGCGCTCGCCCGGCTCCTGCGCCGGGCCTGCGGGGCCGTCGCCTCGCGCGAGTGGCACGGGGGGCTCCTCTTCCTGCTGGGGGCGAGGAGGCCGAGCGGGTGAGGCGCGCCCTCCTGCTCGGGCCCGACGGCCTCGTCGAGAACCCCGACGACGAGGCGATCCGGAAGGCCGCCGGCGGCGCAAAGGGCGAGACCCTCTGGCTGGACATCGAGGCGCCGATCGCGGCCGATGCCGACTGGCTGAGGGACGTCTTCGGGTTCCACCCGCTCGCCCTCGAGGACGTCGTCCACACGAGCGAGATGCCGAAGGTGGACGAGTACGAGGGCTACCTCTTCGTCGTCGCGCACCGGGTCTCCTACGACCTCTCCTCGTCCCGCGTGGAGCTGCGAGAGCTGGACTCGTTCCTCGGGAAGACCTTCCTCGTCACCTGCCACGAGGAGCTCTCCGAGAGCCTCGCGACGGTCTGGAAGAGGGCCGAGTCGGGGCCGGACCTCCTGAAGCACGGCGCCCCCTACGTGCTCTACGAGCTCCTGCAGTCCGTCGTCGGCCGCTTCGTCCCGCTCCTCGAGGCTTGGGAGGAGCGCGTCGAGGCGCTCGAGGACCGGATCCTCGCCGAGGAGACCGAGGGGGTGCTCCCCGAGCTGCTCAAGCGGAAGCGCGAGATCGGCGCGATGCGCCGGAGCCTCGGCGCGCAGCTCGACGCGCTCGGGACACTCGCCCACGCCGAGAGCCCGGTCCTCACGCGGCGGGCGCAGCTCTACTTCCGGGATCTCTACGACCAGGCGATGCGCGTGAACACGCTGCTCGAGGTGAACCAGACCGAGGTGACGAACGCGATGGAGGCCTACCTCTCCCTCCAGAGCACGAAGCTGAACCGGGCCATGCAGGGGCTCTCCGTGGTCGCGCTCGTCTTCGTCCCCTTCACCTGCGTCACGGGCTTCTTCGGGATGAACTTCTCGAAGCTCCCCGCCCTCGACACGTGGTGGGGCCCCTGGGCCGCGATGGCGCTCATGGTCGGGCTGGCGGCGACGCTGCTCCTGGGGGTGCGGCGTTGGTTCTGGTTTTTGCGCGCGCCGTCCGGCGCGCGCTAGCGGTGCCACTCCGCGATCGGCTCCCGAGCCTGCGCGATGTGCTCGGGGGCCGTGTTCGAGAGGTGGACCTCCCGCCCCAGGAAGTCGCGGCCCGCCTCGCGGAAGCACCAGCGGACGAAGGCGCTGCAGTACATCGCGTGCGGGTCCTTGAGGGGGTTCTCCTCCCAGACCTTCCTCCGCACGATGGCGATCCAGGTCCCGAGCAGATCCCCGAGGGGGTAGCGCACCTGCTCCTCGACGAGCCGGAGCGCCGCCGCGATCACGCGGTCCGCGGCCGCGCGCGAGAGGCCGAAGTCGAGCACGGCCGCGTGCTCGATCTCGCGGCCGCACCACTTCCCGACCCAGGACTCCTGGGCCCCGTTCCGCACCTGCGCGCGGTCGAGGTGGACCTCCAGGTCGCTCTCGAAGATGTAGGGGGAACGCTCCACGCGCCCGCGGCCCCGGGAGGCGGGCCGAGGCCGCTCGTCCCCGAGGATGAAGACATGGGACCAGAGGGAGGCCCTCCCGTCCGGCGTGAGGAGCCTCTGCCCCTCCCGGATCGCGCGGCCCGCCAGGTTCCCCGCGCCCACGAGCGCCACGCGCCCGCGGGAGTGGTGCGACTCGAAGAACCGCAGGAGCGGCGGGTTCAGGCCCTGCCCGTGGGAGACCCCCATGCGAGCGCGGACATTACCGCGGCAGGCCCGCCCGAGGCGAGCGGGCTCCTGGCCCCTCGCGTCGCCCCGCGTAGAATGCTCGTTTCGTCATGGGTTCCCGGGCACGCGAACCGTTCCTTCTTGCCGCCTGCGCGGCGCTCGCCGCGTGCGGGCCCGCGCGGCCCACCGACGACCCGTCTTCGACGAGGCGCCTCCTCTCGCTCGGGGGCCGCGTCGCGGTGGTGGCCCTCGAGGCGACCGCCGCCTCCCGCCGCGCCGACCCCGACCGCACGTCCGAGGGCCTGGTGGGGCTCCTCGCCGCGATGGGACGGCCCGAGGACAACATGGGGGTGGTCCTGTTCGGCGAGGAGGCCGGGGCCGTCCTCCCGCTCACGACGCTCTCGGTGAAGCGCGTCCGGCCGCCGGCCGTCGTGGACGTGCTGGACCTCCCGCCGCTCCGGGGCCGGCCCTCGACCGCCGCCGCGCTCGCCAAGGCCCGGGACCTCCTCGAGTTCTTCCAGGACCGCGAGGACTCGGTCGTCGTCTGGGTCGGCGCGACCGGCCCCGAGGGCGAGGCCGATTCCCTCGCCGCTCCCGCCGCGCTCTTCGGGGGCCGCGGCTGGAGGGTGCTCGCCGCCCCCCTCCACGCGCCGGCGGCGGGCTCCGACGCCCTGGGCGAGCTCGCTGCGCGCACCCGAGGGGCCGTCTTCGCCCCCTCCTCCGAGCGTCCCCTCGACGCGGCGCTCGCGATCGCCACCGATGTCCACGGCCTCTTCCGCCGCGTCGAGCCGGCCCGGGGACCGGTCCGGGCGCCGACGGGGGCGCGGCGGCTCCTGCTCGCGGCGACGCCGCTGCCCGGCTCCGACCTGCGGGGCGCCGTCCCGGACGAGGGGCCCGGCGCCGCGACCTGGTCCCCGTGGATCCGGCGTCCCGCCGAGGGGGACCCGGGGTACCGGGTCCTCGAGCTGCGGGGCGAGCCCGCGCTCCTCGCCCGCAAGTGGAAGCCCCAGACCGTGGGCTCGGTCCCGGTCGTCTGCTTCGCGGAGATGCCGCTCTCGATCGCACCCGTGCCGGGGAGCCCCCCCCCCGACGTCGCGCGCGGGGCCCCCGTGAACGTCGAGCTGCAGGTGCGGCTCGGGGAAGCGGAGGAGGCCGCGGCGCTCATCCCCCGCCTCACGGCCGACGCGGCCGTGTCGGAGGGGGACGGCCCCGGCGCCTCCGAACCGGCCGTGCTCGTCCCCCGGTCATCGCAGGGCGGGAGCCTCGTCTTCGCCGGGGAGGTGCGGGTCCCGGACGCCGACCGGGCGACCCTCCTCCTGCGGGTCCGGCTCCTCGACCCCGACGCGGGGACGTGGGTCCTCGAGAGGCGCGTCGCCCTCCGGACGGGGACCGCGACGCCGTCTCCGCTCGCCGTGAGCCCGCCGGAGGTGGACCTGGGAGTCCGGTGGTCCGACGCGCCGGCCGAGGAACGGAAGCTCGACCTGGTGGCCCGCGAGCCCCTCCGCGTGACGGCGGTCGCCGAGGGGCCGTTCGCCGTGTCCCCCGCCGAGGTCGCCGTGAAGCCCGGCGCCCCGGCCGCGGTCACGGTGCGCCTCTCGGCCGGGGCCGGCCCGGGCCGGCACTCCGGCTCGATCCAGCTCCGGCTGCGGACCGCCGACGGACGCGACCTCGCGGCCCGCCGGGTCGGCGCCTCCGCCGCGGTCCACGCATTCGAGGCCCCGGCCGGGTTCGCGCTCCCGGCCGTCCGGCGCGGGACCGAGGGGTCCGGCACTCTTCCCGCGCCCTGGCGGCCCGTTCCTGCCGGGGCGAGGGCGGGGGCGAAGCTCACCGGACCCGACGGGCGCACGATCGCTCTCAAGATCGAGGTCCGGCCGGAAGGCGAGCTCGGCTGGCGCGCCGCCGTGCCGGCGGACGCCCCGCCCGGAGAGTACCGCGGCGCCATCGCGGTCGCGGCGAAGGGGCTCCCCGTCCGGAGCGTGCCGACGAACCTGGTCGTCGAGGAGGTCGGCGTGGTCGAGAGGCCACCCGAGCGGCCGCCCGAGCGGCCACCCGAGAGGCCGCCGGAGAGGCCGCCGGAGAGGCCTCCCGAAAGGACCTCCGAGACGGCGGTCGCCCCGGACGCGGCCGTGGTCCTCTCGGGGGAGGTGACGCAGGAGCTCTCGGCCGACGTGCCGGTGAGGGGGGACCCCTCAGGGCTCTCGGCGGAGTCGTCCGACCTCATGACGCCCGACGGCGAGGTCCTCTCCGGGCTCTACGACCTCGCGTGGGCACTCCTGCCCGCCGAGGGCGAGGCGGGGGCCCGGGTCCGCGTGAAGGTGCGCGTCCCGTCCGACGCGGCGCCGGGAACCTACGCGGGGGTCCTGCGCCTCCGGCGCGGGGACAGGCCGGCCGGCGAGCTGCCGGTGAGGGTGACCGTCCCGTGAGGCCGCTCGCGCTGATCCCGGTCCTGCTCGCAGCGGCTCCGCTCCTCGCCCAGGAGCCGCCGGCCCCGCCGGCCGCGCCTGCAGGCACCGACTTCCTCCTGCTCCTCGACGTCTCTCGGAGCGTCTCGCGGGCGGACCCGGGGAGCGCCCGGGTCGCGGCGCTCCGGGCCCTCCTCGACCTCTCCGGCGACCGGGCGGGAGACCGGGTGGCGGTCGCCCGGTTCGCGGGATGGGCGGAGACGAGGAAGCTCGGCGCCGTGGCGCTCCCGTGGACGGAGCTCCCCGCCGACCCGGCGGGCCAGGAACGGGTCCTCGGAGCCGCCGGCCGCGCCCTCGACGAGTGCGCCCGCGGCTCGGCCCGGGCGACCGACTGGAACGCGGCCTCGGAGCTGGCGCTCGCTCCCCTCCTCGAGTCGCGGGGGGCCGCCCCGGGGCGCGCGCCGGCGAACGGGACGCGACCCCTCTGGGTCCTCCTCCTCACCGACGGCGAGCTCGACCCGATCGAGGGGCGGACCGTCCGGGAGGAGTACGCGCCGGCCGGAGCCGCGGCGAGTCGCGCGGACGTGACGGCCGCCGCGCGGGCGCGGTTCGCCCAGTCGGGGCTCCGGAGGTTCCAGGCCCCGGGCCTCCTCCTCTCGACCGTCCGAGTCGGCGCCCGGGTCCCCGATCCCGACCTGCTGGAGACCCTCGCGGCGGCGACCGCCGGGGCCGAAGGGCGCGTGCTCCGGCTGGACGCCGCCGCCCCGGGGGCTCTCGTGCGCGACCTGGTCACGGGCCTCCCTCCGGGCGCGCACCCCTTGGCCGACTCGACGAGGCTCTGCGAGACCGAGGTCGCCCTCGCCGCGGGGACCCCGGCCGAGGTGTCGGTGCCCGTCCTCCCCGGGGACGCGGCGACGCGAGTCCTGGCGGAACTCCCGGCGGGCGCCGGCCTGGAGGTCGTCCCGGCGGGGGACCCGGACCCCCTCGACACGGCGCGGGGCGGGAGGGCCGAGGTCCGCGGCTCGGGCGCGCTCCGGGTGCTCCTCCTCCGCGGCGCCGGCACGCGCCGCACGCTCCGCCTCTCGCTCCCGGCCGGAGCGCCGGCCGGGGCGGCGCGGGTGACCGTCTGGGGGGACCTGCGGCCCGACCTGCGCGTGTCGCTCCCCGACGGGCCTGTCCACTCCCCGGGCGGCTCGGCGCGCGTCGTCGTGGAGCTGACGCGCGGCGGGGAGGCCCTCCCCCCCGGGATGCCCTTCGAGGACCTCGAGGCGGCAGTCGCCCTCCTCGGGCCCGACGGGAAGGAGCTTTCCCGGCAGACGGCTTCGCTCCTCGGCGAGTCGGCGCTCGCGGCGACGCTCGCGATCGCTATCCCCGAGGCCGCGGCCGGCGCGTCGGCGATCGAGGTGCGCGTCTCCGGGTTCGTCCCTGTTGCCGGCGGCGCCCCGGCCTGGGTCTCCTCGCCGGCGCGGGTCCCCTTCCCGGTGCGCGCCCCCGTGGCGGTCTCCTTCTCCCCGGCCCAGGCGCTCGCCGGGCAATCGGTGGCGGTCGTCGCGAAGCCGCGCGGGCCGCGGCCGGGGGCCGACCGGATCGCCGTCACGGTCGCGCCCGAGGGGGCGCCCGTGGGGGGTGGCGCCGCGCGCGCCGAGGTGGCGTGCGCCTGGGACGAGAAGTCGGGGGCCTACCGCGGCGCCTACTCGTTGCCGTCGGCGGGAACGGCCGCGGTCGTCCCGGGTCCCTCCGGTCCTGCGGACGTCCAGAAGGGGGACCAGCCGCGCCTGATCGCGCGCGCCCGCCGGGTCGAGGTGCTGCTCCTCTCCGAGGCCGGGGTCGCGGCCTCTGACCCGATCCCGCTCGCGTGGGGAGAGGGCGGCGCGCGGGCGAAGCTGCGGCTGCGGGCCGATCTTCTCCCCGGAGAGGTGGGGCGCGCGGTGCTTTCCGTGGCCGGTGTCGCGATCCCGGCGGCCCTCGCGGTGAGTCTCGGCTCGGGGGAGGAGGCGAAGGGCGGCGCCGTGCCGCTCGCCCCGCGCCCGGCCGTCCCATCGGGCCCGCTGGGCGCGGCGGGCGCCCTGGGGCCCGCCGAGGCCGATGTGACGGTCTCCCTCCCCGCCGAGTCGGCGGTCGAGGGACTCCTTCTGGTCGTGAACGCGACGCTCGGGACCTCCACGGCGAGCGCGAAGCTCGCCCTGCGCCCGCCCCCGCCGAAGGCGATGGGGCGCCCGGTCCTCCTCGCGGCGGCGGCCGCGCTGCTCGTCCTCGCGGGGACCGTGTTCCTCGTCTGGAAGACGACGCCCGAGTTCGGCGCGCGCCACCTCACCTTCACGGACCCGAGGAAGAAGACCGAGCACCAGCACTTCCTGCGCGAGTTCCCGCGGCGGCGCTTCGGGCGCATGGCCGAGGGGACTCCGGAGGCGAACCGCTCCATCGGGTTCCGGCTGCGCGGGCTCGAGGGAATCACGCGGGTCCGGTGCGAGGCGCAGGCGCTGAAACCCTACATGCGCGTCTTCGTGAACGACGAGGAGGTGAAGGGCCCCCGCGCGCTCTCCCACGGCGACGAGGTCGTCCTGCGCGGCGCGACCCTCACGATCCGCTACCGCTACCACGAGTGGGAGCCGGGCCAGGAGGCGGTCGTCGTGGAGGAGGTGGGCGAGGAGACGACGGCGACGCCCGGCGAGGGGGCCGCGATCGCCACCGAGATGATCTCGGCGCCGATCGAGACGGCGACGCTCGAGCGGGACACGGTCTCGGAGTCGTCCCCGGGGACCATCTTCGTTCACGCGGGGGGGAGCGGCCGGCGCGGGAAGACGGGCCGGGTCGAGAAGGACGGGGTCGCGCTCGGGCCGGAGGAGTTCGTCGTGATGGCGGACGAGGACCTCGCGACGCTCGACGACGGGGCGGCGTCGGCGGCGGCGGGGGAGGGCGCGGGGGCGGCGTCGCGGGAGTCGGCGGAGGGGGGAGGGACGCTCGAGCTGCTCGCGGCCGCGGACGCGGGGGAGGGGATGGTCGAGACCGTGCTCCCCTCGGAGGACCTCGGCGGAGGGGAGGGGAGCGTCGAGGGGGAGGGGGGCGCCGAAGGGGAGGGCGGCGTCCGGACGGTGATCGAGACGTCGGAAGGGACCGCCGGGAGCCCACCGGAGGGGAAGCCGAAGCCCCCCGCCGAGGGCGAGACCCTCGACTGGATGAAGTAGGCGCGCGGCGTGGACGTCCTCGTCACCGGCGCGACCGGGTTCATCGGCCGCAAGGTCGTGGCCGAGCTTCGCCGCGCCGCCGCCGGAATCGGCGTCGTGCGGGCGGTTTCCCGGGACCCGGGGGGCGTGCCGGCGGCCCTGGGAGCCGCGGGGGCCGGGGTGGAGGGAGTGGCCTGGGACCCCGCCTCGCTCCGGGCCGCCTGCTCGCGCTCCCAGGCCGTCGTGAACCTCGCGGGCGAGAACCTGATGGCGCGGCGCTGGTGGCCCTCGCAGAAGGAGAGGATCCGCGCCAGCCGTGTGGACGGGACGCGCGCGCTGGTCGAGGCCCTCGGCGGCGCGTCGCCCCGGCCGAAAGTGCTCGTCTCGGCCTCGGCCGTGGGCTACTACGGCCCCCGCGGGGACGAGGCGCTCGACGAGGAGGCCCCCGCGGGCGGGGACTTCCTCTCGGGGGTCTGCGCGGCCTGGGAGGCGGAGGCCCGCAAGGCCGAGGCGCTCGGCGTGCGCGTCGTCCGGCTCCGTATCGGGATCGTCCTCGGACCCGACGGGGGCGCGCTCAAGCAGATGATCCCCCCGTTCAAGTTCTTCGTGGGCGGGCCCGTCCTTCCCGGGACCCAGTGGATGTCCTGGGTCCACCACGCCGACGTCGTGGCGCTCCTGCGGTTCGCGCTCGAGAGCGTCTCCGTCTCGGGAGCCGTGAACGCGACGGCGCCGGAGCCCAAGACCAACCGGGAGTTCTCGGCTGCGCTCGGGGCGGCTCTCGGCCGACCGTCCTGGCTCCCGGCCCCCGGCTTCGCGCTCCGGCTGGCGCTCGGACAGGTGGCCGAGGTCGTGACGACCGGCCAGCGAGTCCTCCCGAAGAGGGCCGAGGCGGCGGGGTTCCGGTTCCGTTTCCGGACCCTGGAGGAGGCGCTGCGGGATGTCGTGGGGGCGAGTCCCTGACTGGGCTCGCTCAGCCCTCCGGCGCCTCGCGCGCGTCGGTGCCGACGTCCCCGCCCGCCCCGGCGTCTTCCCCGTCCCCCAGCGCCTCGCGCACGGCGGCCGCCTCGAGGTTCCGGGCGCTCCGCGTCATCGAAGTGCCGAACCGGAAATCGCCGTCCCGCAGGGCCAGGATCCGCCGGAAGGCGCCCATCCCCTTCTCGGCCCCGAGCCGGGCGTCCCGAGGCTCCCCCTCGACGACGACGACTCGGGCCTCGCCCTCGGGCGCGCGGATCTCGAGGACCCCCGTCTTGCGGCTCTCCCCGAGGATCCGCAACACGTCGCGCGGCGCCATCTGCGAGAGTTCCCCCTCGAGCGCGGTGACCTCCTCGAAGAAACCGGCGTCCACGGTGGACTTCTCGAGGAGGGCGGAGCGGTCCTTCTTGATCTTGCGGGTCTCGCCCGGGATGTAGCGCCGGAGCACGAGGTAGAACGGCCCCACCCGGATCCGGCTCCCCTCCTGGAGGGGCGCCTCGAGGACCTTCTTCTCGCCGAGGAGTGTCCCGTTCCGGCTGCCGAGGTCCACCACGAGCGGGGCGCCGTTCGCCGGGCGGATCTCCGCGTGATGGCGGGAGACCAGGTCCGACGGGAGGACGACGTCGTTGTCGGGCCCGCGGCCGATCCGGATCGGCTTCTCCTTCCGGAGGGGGAACGGGACGGAGTAGAGGAAGCAGGTCACGTAGTAGCCGGTCCCCGAGCGGATCTCCCGGAGGAGGGCCTGGACCTCCGCGTCGGCCGGTGCGACCCGCTCCGGCTCGAAGATGTCGGCCGGCAGCGCCCGGCGGCGCGGCGGGGGCGCTGGCGCGGAGCGCGCCGCGGGCGCCGCGGGCGCCCCCGGTGCGCCGCGCGGGCCCGGGAGCGCCGCGAGCGGCTTCGCGCCCGCCAGGATCTGCCCGCAGAGCGCGCAGACCCGCTCCCAGTACGGATTCGGGTAGCGGCACCCCGCGCAGAGGACCTTCATGTCTCCCCGGCCGGCCATCGGGGGGCCATTATCCGCCCGCCCGGAGAGCGTCAACGAGAGGGACGGGGAGGGCGGTATGCTGTCTGGATGACGCGCCTTCGCGTGCTCGTCCTCGTCCTCGTCCTCGGCCCCGCGGCGGTCGCGCGGGCCGACGAGCGGAGCGTCGGACCCGCGGAGCTGGCCGCCGCGAACGACGCCGCGAGGCCCGGGGACGTGCTCCTCCTCCGCGGAGGGAGCTACGCGATCCCGATCCGGCCCGCCCTGTCGGGCGAAACGGGGCGGCCGATCGTCTACCGGGCCGCCCCCGGTGAGACGCCCCTCTTCACCGGCCTGGACCTCGCCGTGGATCTCCGCGGGCGGTCCCACGTCACGATCGAGGGGATCGCGGTCGAGAAGGTCGGCCGGTTCCTCTGGGCGGAGGACTCGGCCGGACTCTCGATCCTCCGCTGTCGTTTCGGGGGCTCCACGGCCTGGGAGTCCTGCCGGCTCAAGCGCTGCGGCGACGGGCTCCAGTTCGTCGGGAACACCTTCCGCGACGGGACAGACCTCCTCTCGATCCAGGGCGGCGCCGGCCACCTCGTCGCCGACAACGCGTTCCACACGGCGAGCCACACGTGTCTCGTCCTCATGGGGGTGCAGAGGTCCGTCATCCGCGGGAACCGGCTCTCGAACCCCGTCCAGAAACTGATGGAGGTCTTCGCGACCCGCCGGAAGGACTGGCCCGGAGCGACGCGACTCTCGACACGGCTCGTGATCGAGGGGAACGCATTCGACCTCGCGGCCGGGAAGGACGGGAACGCCGGGATCCAGTTCGCGGGGGACGAGTGCCTGATCCGGCGGAACGTCTTCCGGCGGTGCGGCATGGGGGTGGACTTCACGACCTACAAGAGCGACCCGGAGGAGGCGTGGAGCTGCCGCAGGAACCGGTTCGTCCACAACACCCTCGTGGACTGCGGCGGCGCGGAGGAGAGCCACGCGGCGGTCCGGCTCGCGCCGGCGATGCCCGACTTCGAGGACCAGGTCATCGCCAACAACCTGATCTGGCGGAGCGCCCGCAGGCCCGCGGCGGGGTCCCGCGCGCCCCCCTCGGTCCTCGTCGCCTTCACGTGGGACGCGATCCCCTCCCACGCGCGGCTCCTCGGGAACCTGATCAACGACCGCGCCTCCGGCGACCCGGTCCTCTTCTGGCTCGACGCGAAAGGGAAGAAGACCCTCTCGCTCCGGGAGTTCGAGTCGGCCTTCCAAAACTCCGCGCGGGGCAACCTCGAGGGGGACCCGCTCCTCGAGGACTCGGACGCCGGGGACTTCAGGCTCTGGACTGGGAGTCCGTGCGTGGACGCGGGGCTCCCCCTCACCAGGACCCGGTCGGCGGGCTCCGGCCGCGGCCTCGAGGTCGAGGACGCCCTCCCCTTCGCGGAGGGGGACCCCGTCCGGATCGGCGGCGCGCGGGCCCGCGTCCTCACGGTGGACCCGGCCGCCCGGAGGCTCGCGCTCGACCGGGATCTCTCCTGGCCGGCGGGCGCGCCCGTCGGCTACGACTACGAGGGCGCGGGGCCCGACGTCGGGGCGTTCGAACGGTTAGCATCGGGCCGGTGAGCGGAGGCGGGACGGACCGCGGACCCCGGCGAGCGTTGGGTCCCTTCGCGGCGCCCCTGGCCGCCACGTACCGGGCCGCCGTCGCGGTCCGGAACCTCGCCTACGACCGCGGGTGGCTCGAGTCGGTCCGCCTCCCGGTCCCCGTGATCTCGGTCGGGAACCTGACGGCGGGAGGGACCGGGAAGACGCCGGCCGTCGAGTGGGTCGTCCGCCGGCTGGACGAGATCGGTCGGCGGCCCGCCGTGCTCCTGCGCGGCTACGGGGCGCCGGCCGGAGGGCCCGGAGGCGACGATGCGCCCTCCGAGGAGACCCTCCTCCTCCGCGAGAACCTCCGGGGCGTCCCCGTGATCGCCGACCCCGACCGAGGGCGCGGCGGCCGCGAGGCGATCCGGCGCGGCGCCGACGTCTGCGTCCTGGACGACGGTTTCCAGCACCGCCGGCTCGCGCGGGACCTCGACCTCCTCACGGTGGACGCCCTCGACCCGTTCGGCGGGGGGCACCTGCTGCCGTGGGGGCTCCTGCGCGAGCCGGTCCGGAACGCCCGCCGCGCCCACGCGGCGATCGTGACCCGGGCCGACCTCGCCGAGCCCGCGATCGTGGAGGTCCTCGTCGAGACCCTCGGGACTCTCCTAGAGGGCCGGCCCGTGATCCGCGCGGTCCACAGGCCGTTCTCGCTCCTGCGACCGGGAGGCGCTCCCCCCGGCCGACCGGAGGAGCTCCGGGGCCGCCGCGTCTTCCTCGCGTGCGGGATCGGGAACCCGGAGGCGTTCCGGCGGACCGTCGCCGGTCTCGGGGCCGACGTCCGGGGCCTCCGGGCCTTCCCCGACCACCACCCCTACACGGGCGCCGACCTCTCCTCGGCCGCCCTCGCAGCGATCCACGACGGGGCCGAGATGCTCGTGGTCACCCAGAAGGACTGGATGAAGGTGCGCTCGCTCCCGCCCCCGGGGCTCCCCATCGTGGGCCTCCGAGTGGCCCTCGAGCCGCTCGAGGACCCGGGGGCGATGGAGGCGCTGCTAGTACAGGCCGTGGCAGGTCGGGGTTGGTGAACTGGTATCCCGTCGCGAACATCCAGCCGCCGGGGTGCGGATCTCCCGGCCTAACCGCTCCGCTCCCGCCTGGAGGGGTGCGTGAACGGTTACCCGACGTTCCTGATTCCCCCCTCTACCGGAGTACGCCGCCCCGTGGGCAGGGACTGTGCGGGGCGTGCCGTAGGTGGACGGGCATGGTGTGCGGCTACTTCTGCTGCCGCTCCTCGATCAGGTGCTCTTGGACGAACTTCTCGAAGCGCTCGCGCTGGGATTGGCTGAGGAAGGCATCGGCGAACCTACCGCGTAGTCGCGCCCCTTCACCTCGGAGGAACTCACGTTCCCTCATTCTGATTTCCCTTTGGATCTCGGTAGGGGGATGGCTGGCCACGTATTCGGGATGTAGGCATGGGCGGAGTGCCTCAGACTGCGGCACGCACCAATCCGTGGCTGCAGCCCGTGCCAAGGCTGCCTGAACCGCCGCGGAGGCATCAGGGACAGCACTCCTGAAGTTCTCGATCCACACATGGGCCTGCATCTGTTGGTTGCCGAGCGCCGTACGTTTCGCAAAGTCATCCGGGAGCGCCTGGTACGCTGGACTTGTCAACAGGGTCTGCCTCACATCCGTCCAGAAGGCGTCGTTTGCCTCCCAACGCAGACTGTCCTCCCGATCCCGTCCGGGAGACGGCGTGATCCCTGTTCGGTCGCTCGGCGGAGGGGTGCGGTCTGCAGTCCGTGCTAGCTCCCCGACTCCCTTGTCATGTCTGGGCTGGCCACCTTTCCTGGATCGAAGATCGTCTTCGCCTTGCCCGGGGCGAGAGTCCCCAGCGTGAGCGGGTCCTCGAGTCAGTGCAGCCACGTCGGTTGACCAGCCCCGCGGATCTGGGGGGGGCTCCAGGCTAGGGCTCTTCAGGAGCCAAGTTGCAGTGACCACCACGGCGCCGAGCGTCAAGCAAAGCCCGACGCTCATCTTCCATGCGCTGCCCACGTCGTTTCCAGCTTCGGCGCGCCCGAGTGGGCAACCTAGCCGCCACTCTCGTGGTTGAGGAATCCTATGTGCGCCGTTGCGTTCGTGACAGTCCACGAGGCCGTGAGGCTGGGGAAAGACGCGTTGCCAGGGATCACGCCTGACGTGTTGCTGATGAGAAGGGAGAACGTCAGCCGTGCCGTGCCGGAACTTGTCCAACTGCCATCAGGGTTGTGCGTGAGACAAGGGGCGTTCGTCACGGTCGCAATCGCAGCATGCGACCCCTGGCTACAAGGGATGCTCGTCGTCATGTTCATGGTGTACTTGACGTCGCCAAAGGTGTCGTGGAAGACACCGTCCACGCGGACCGTGCGGTTGCCGGTCGCGTCGCACGCACCCAGCGTCACCGTGACGGAACTCTCATCGCGAGGGATCCCAGGTGCCGGTGGCGGATTCGAGCCACCGTAGTGGTATGACTGGGTCCTGCCCGGCGGAGCGGGTGTCTGGCCAAGTGCGGCGGCACTTGCGGCCAGTGACACACCGAGGGTGAGAAGCCTCGCGCACTTCATGCCCGTGTAGCGCACCCGATTTCTTGGACAAGGGGGTAGCGGCAATCACGCGGCGACCTCCGGGGTCGGCGTGAGCGCGGCGCGGGCCGCGCTGGGGGACCGGTA
>JAKEIC010000258.1 GCA_022614695.1 Planctomycetales bacterium
GCGCCCGCAGGCGCACGATCTCGGCGACGGAGAGGTCCCCCGCCGCGTTCGCCGCCGCGAGGGCCCTCGCGTCCGCGCAGGTCATGGTCCGGGCGCTCTCACTCACCGCGACCCCCCTTCCTGAGCAGGTCTACCTGCTCCCGCGGGACCCCGAGCGCCTCGGCGACCTCCCGCACGGCCTCGTGGACCCGGAACTTGACCGTCCCGACGGGCGCCCGGACCACCTGCGCGATCTCGGCGTAGGGGAGCCCCTGGTAGAGCCGCAGCGTGAGCGCCTCGCGCTTGGGAGGCGAGAGCGCGGCGATCGCGCGCCGCACCGCGACGACCGACTCGGCGGTCGCCGCGGCCTCGGAGGGGTCGGGCCCCGACCCCTCCGGCTCGCCGCCGCGCCCCCGGGTCCGCGGGGGGGCGGCGGCCGGGGCCTCCTCCTCGATCGAGTCGAGGGGGACCGTCGGGAGCCCCCGGCGCTTCTTCAGGTGGTCTATGGAGAGGTTCCGGGCGATGGTGAAGAGCCAGGTCGAGAACCGGGCCTTGGGCGTGTAGCGGCCGGCCGATCGCATCACGCGGACGAAGGTCTCCTGGAAGAGGTCCTCCGCCTCGACCCGGTCCCCGATCATCCGTGCGATGAAGTTCATGAGCGGCTGCTCGTACCGTTCCACGAGCGCCTCGAGGGCGCCCGGGTCCTCCCGGCACCGGAGCATCAGCTCGACGTCGGTCGAGGCCATGCGCCCCTCCGGCGGTCGCAGCCGCCTGTCCCGGTCCCGATGGTAAACGGCCGGGAAGGGTTCGGGTTGGCTATACTCCTCCCCCCGTGCGGCCGCGCCTGTTCTCCATCCCCGAGGCCCAGCTCCTCGCGGCCTTCGGAGCGATCGTCGCGGTCCTCTACGCGATCTACCACGCGGCGACGCTCTGGAAGGGCGACCGCACGCGCGCGGCGACCTACCTGGTCGGCGGAGGAGCCGTCGCCTTCCTCCTCGTGCGCCACGTCGTCTTGGATGACACGCTCGGGGAGGCGCCCATCCCGATCTACTCCTACGGCTTCATGATCATGCTCGGGTTCGCCTCGGCGATCCTGCTCTGCGCCGAGCGGGGGAAGCTCTTCGGGCTCGACCCGGACAAGATGATGGACCTCGGGCTCTGCGCGATGATCGGCGGGGTCGCCGGCTCCCGCGTGTTCCACGTGATCCAGTACTGGAATAGCCCCGAGGGGGGCTACGCCGGCGACCCCTGGAAGATCGTCATGATCTGGAAGGGCGGGATCGTCTTCTACGGCGGCCTGATCGGGGCGTTCCTCCTCTGCACCTGGTTCCTGCGGCGGAACCGGATGCCCTACTGGGTCGTGGCCGACGTCGTCGCCCCGACCATCGCGCTCGGGGAGGCGTTCGCCCGGGTGGGCTGCTTCCTGAACGGCTGCTGCTTCGGGAATCGGACGGACGGGTTCCCGTTCGCCGTCACGTTCCCGCCCGAGAGCCCGGCCTTCCACCACCACCGGGAGCAGCACTGGATCGAAGCCGGGGCGGGCTCGTCGCTCCCCGTCGTCCCGACGCAGATCCTCTCGTCGCTCGGGACGATGCTGCTCTTCGGGCTCCTCCTCCTCTACTCGACGAAGTGGGCCCGGCGGACGGGCGAGACCTTCTTCCTCTACCTGCTGCTCTACGGGCCGCTCCGCTTCGGGCTCGAGTCCCTCCGGGACGACACGCCGCAGGACTGGCCCCTCGGGCTGAACGCGGGGGAGTTCGTGAGCCTGCCGATCGTGGCGGCCGGGCTCGCCGGGTTCGTGCTGGCTCGCGCGGGGAAGCTCCCGGGCAGCAGTCCCGTGCCGGCTCCGTTGGGGGCGCCGGCGCCCGCGCCGGCCGTCGCGCCCGCCGCGGCACCGGCGGGCTAAGAGCCCATGCCCGCGCGCTCGCGCCTCGAGGTCCCCCGCTCCGAGGCGCTGCACGCCGAGGGGCGGGGGCTCATGCCGGGAGGGGTCTCGAGCCCGGTCCGGGCCTACAAGGCCGTCGGGGGGACCCCTCTCACGATCGTCTCGGGCTCGAGGGCGCGGGTCACCGACGCCGACGGCCACTCCTACGTGGATTACGTGGGAGCCTACGGGCCCCTGATCCTCGGCCACGCGCCGCTCGCGGTCGTCGAGGCGATCCGGAACGCGGCGGTCCGCGGGACGGCCTACGGCGCGCCGACCGAGGGGGAGATCCGGCTCGCCCGGCTCATCGCCTCGGCCCTCCCCGGCGTCGAGAGGGTGCGGTTCGTCGTCTCGGGGACCGAGGCCGCGATGACCGCGGCCCGTCTCGCCCGGGCGGCCACGAGCCGTGAGAGGATCGTCGCCTTCGAGGGCGGCTACCACGGCCACGCCGACTCGTTCCTCGCGAAGGCCGGCTCCGGGATGCTCACCCTCGGGATCCCCGCGAGCCCGGGCGTCACGACGGCCACGGCGGGGCTCACGACCCTGCTCCCGTACAACGACGCCGCGCGACTGCGGGAGTTCGGCCGCACGCGGGGCCGCGAGGTGGCGGCAGTCTTCGTCGAGCCGGTCGCGGGGAACATGGGGTGCATACCGCCGGAGCCGGGGTTCCTCGAGGCGCTCCGGGAAGAGACGTCCCGCTGGGGCGCGTTGCTCGTCCTCGACGAGGTGATCACGGGCTTCCGGCTCGCGTGGGGAGGCTGGCAGGTGCGCGCCGGGATCCGGCCGGACCTGACCCTGCTCGGCAAGGTCATCGGCGGCGGTCTCCCGATCGCGGCGGTCGCGGGCCCGGCGGCCCTCATGGACCGGCTCGCGCCCGAGGGCCCTGTCTACCAGGCGGGGACCCTCTCGGGGAACCCGATCGCCACCGCCGCCGGGACGGCGACTCTCGAGGCCCTGCGCGGCGCCCCGCCCTACGAGAAGCTCGAGGCGCGGGGGCGGGCCCTCGCGGAGGGGCTCCGGGAGGCGGCCGCCGGAGCCGGCGTCGAGGCGACCGTCGTCCAGGTCGGCTCGCTCCTGACGGTCTTCTTCTGCCCCGGACCGGTGCGGGACCTCCCGTCCGCCTCGCGCTCCGACCGCGCCCGGTTCGCGCGCTTCTTCCACGCGATGCGGGAGAGGGGAGTCCTCCTCCCCCCGAGCCCCATGGAGTGCTGGTTCCTCTCGACGGCGCACGGGGACACGGAGATCGGGGAGACCATCGCCGCGGCCCGGGAGGCCTTCAAAGTCTAGGGTAGGGGTTGGCCCGAGGGGCGCGCGCCGGTAGGCTTCCCTCCCATGGCCGGGGACAAGCCGGACCCCCTCGACCAGCCCGTCGGACCTGCGCCCGACCCGGCTGCGCCCGACCTCCCGAAGAGGTCGGACTCGCCCGACAAGCGGTCCACGACGGCGCGGCTCGGGAAGAACATGGCGAACGTGATCCGGAAGATCCGTGAGTCCACCGAGCTCGCGAAGGCCAATCCGGGTCCCGCCCCGGCCGCGGGGGCGGATCCGCCGGGCCCGGGAGCGGCGCCGTCCCCGACCCCGGCCGCCACGACGGCCGGTGTCGCGACCCCGCCCTCGCCGCTCCAGGCGCCGCGGTCCCCGCCGCGCGCCGACCCCGCGAAGCTGCCCGCGCCGCCGGCCACGAAGCCCGGGCCGACCCCCGCCGCCGCCGCCAAGCCCGAGCCGGGGAGCGGGATCACGAAGGGCGTCCCGAAGCCCCCCGCGCCCGCCGGCGGCCTGCCGAGCTGGTCCCAGAAGAAGACGGGGGGCACGGCGAAGCTCGCGGCGGGGATCCTCCGGATGGCGAAGAAGGCGACCACCGGCCAGGTCGTGCCGCCGGCGCAGAAGTCCGAGCCCGGCAGCGGCGTCACGAGGGGGGTCCGGAAGGCTCCGGCGCCGGGGCCGGAACAGGCCCGCTCCGCCCCGCCGTCGTGGCCGGTCGCGTTCGTCCGAGTTCTCACGGCACCCGAGAAGTTCTTCCGGAACCTCCCCGAGTCGGGCGGGGCCCTCTCGGCCCTGGTCTTCGCGCTGCTCGCGTGGACCGTGGCCGGCCTGGCGGTCCTCCTCGTCCTCGCGCCTCTCGCTCCCTCGCTCCTCGGGCTCCAGCACACTCCCAAGACCCAGCTCGACGACCCGGCGAAGCTCGTCGCGGGCCTCCTGCGCGTGGGCGGCGTGAACGCGCTCCTCTCGTTCGTCGTGCTGGCCGGCGCGGGCCGGGCTTTCGGCGGCGGGTCGAGCCTCGCACAGGCGATCCGCGGCGCGGGCTTCGCGGCCGCCCCGGCGCCGCTCCTCGCGATCCCGTTCGTGGGGTGGGTCCTGGCGCCCCTGCTCTACCTGCGGGCGGCGTTCGCGGTCCTGCTCGAGGTCCACCAGCTTCCCTGGGCGCTCTCGCTCGTCCTCGGGGCCCTCGCGGCCGGAGGCGCCGTCGCCGTGGTCCAGGTCCAGGGGCTGGTCGCGCTCGTCTAGCGAGCCCCGTGGGGGAACCCGCCGCGCTGCCGTTCCGCGCCGGCGACCCGCTCCTCGACGAGGCCGCCGCCGCCGCGCTCGAGGGGATCGAGCGGAACCTGGTCTCGGGCTCGGTCCAGGCGGGGCAGAGGTACCCGCGCCCGTGGCTCCGCGACGCCTACGACGGGGGGATCGTCCCTTGCCTCTCGCACCCGGCGCTCCGCGCCTACGTCGAGGGGCTCGCCCCCTGGACCGGGAGGCAGGGGCGCGAGCCGGTCTACGTCTGGAAGCCCGGCCACCCCCACCATGTCCCCGAGGGCGACCGACTCGAGCCCGGCCAGGTCTGCACGAATCGCTCGAGCGGGGACGTGGACGAGACGCTCCTCTTCGTCACCGCCCTCGCGGAGGCGGCTCTCGTCGCGGGCAGGGACCGGGCCGCAGCGACGCTCCCGGCGGCCGAGGCCGCCTGGGAGTGGGCGCGGCGGCAGGGCCCCGCGGGCCGGCGGCTCCTCTACGCGACCCCGCTCGTCGCGGCCGACTGGGCCGACCAGATCCGCCGCCGCGGCTTCTGCACGAACGTCGAGGCCCTCTGGTACGAGGCGACGCAGAGCCTCGCGACGCTCGAGACCCTGGCCGGCCGTGCCCCTCAGGCCGCGCGCAGCGCGGCCTTCGCAGGGGAGATCCGGGCCGAGCTGAACGAGGTGCTGTTCGTGACGAGCATCCCCTCGTCCCGGAACGCCCCGCCGATCGCGGCGCCGTTCGGCCACTACGTCGCCTGGCGGGAGTGGGGGCGGACGGCCGACTACTTCGAGACCGACTCGAACCTGCGCTGCGTCGCGCTTGGGATCGCCGATCCTCCCCGCGCCGCGAGCGTCGTCTCGTTCGTCCTCGAGCGGGCGGACCACCTCCTCGGCCGGGGCGACGGCCGGCCGCCCCCCGCGAAGGTCCTCTACGGGGACTACGAGCCGGCCGACTACGCCGCGATCCGGGACCGGACGGGCGATGGCCTCTACCACAGCCAGTGGTGGGGATGGCTCGGGGGACTCGCGGCCGCAGCGCTCGCGCGAGCGGGCGAGCGGGACCTCGCGGTCCGGGCGATCCGGGGCCTCGCCGCCGCGCTCCTCGACGGCGCCCGCGCCGGCACGGGGATCCGCGAGTGGTACGACGCCGGGGGCCTCGGCCACGACTCCGAGTGGTTCCAGTGGTCGGCCCGCGCCTACTTGCTCGCGCTCTGGAAGACCTGGCTCGGCGCGGCGCCCGAGCCGGACGGGCTCCGGCTCCGGCCCCTCGCGGGAGGGATCGAGGCCGAGGTCTCGTGTCTCGGCCGCACGATTCGGGTGCGCACCGAGGGCGAGGGGCCGAGGGCGGAAGTCCGCCTCGGCCGCCGGCGCCTCCCGGGCGACCTCGTCCCCGCAGCCGCGCTCCGCGACGGGGCGACCGCGACAGTCTCCTTGTCGCCGTGACGGCTCGCGGGCTACTCCGCCCCGAGCTTTTGGATGAGCGACACGAGCGGGAGGAAGAGCGAGAGGACGATGAAGAAGACGACCCCGCCGACGAAGATGATGAGCAGCGGCTCGAGCAGCGAGACGAGGCCCCCCACCGCGATCTCGACGTCGCTGTCGTAGGTGTCGGCGATCTTCAGGAGCATCTTGTCGAGCGCGCCCGTCTCCTCGCCGACGTCCACCATGTGGACGACGACGTCGTCGAAGACCTTCCACTGCGAGAGGGGCCCCGCGATGCTCTCTCCCTCGCGGACCGAGTCCTTCACGGAGTCAATGGCGCGCGAGACGACCTCGTTGTGGGCGGTGCCCCGGCAGATCTCGAGGGCCTCGAGGATCCCGACGCCGCTCGCCGTGAGGGTCCCGAGCGTGCGCGCCCAGCGGGCGACGGCCGCCTTGCGGACGACCGGCCCGAACACGGGGAGCCGGAGCCGCATCGCGTCCATCCAGTAGCGCACCTTCGGGTGCCGGGTGGACGCGACGAGCCCGCCGACGAGGGCGATGAAGACGAGCGGGATCCAGACGATGTTCCGCATCATCCAGCGAGAGAACCCGATCAGGACCTGCGTCGGGGGCGGGAGCGTCATCTTCATCTCGGTGAATAGCTGCTCGAAGCGCGGCACGATGTAGACGATCAGCAGCGTCACCACCGCGAGCGCGAAGAGGACGACGGCCGACGGGTACATCATCGCGCCGCGGATCTTCTTCCGGAGCCGGAAGCTCCTCTCCATGAACTCCGCGAGCCGCGCGAGGATCTTGTCGAGGACGCCGCCCACCTCGCCCGCCTTCACCATGTTCACGTAGAGCCGGTCGAAGACGCGGGGGTGCTTGCTCATCGCCTCGGAGAGCGGGCTCCCGCCCTCCACCTCCTCGGCGACCGTCCCGACGGTCGTCTTGAGCAGCCCCCGCTTCATCTGGCCCTCGAGGATCTTGAGGCTCCGGACGATCGGGAGCCCCGCGTCCATGAGAGTCGAGAGCTGCGTCGTGAACGCCGTGAGCTCCTTCTGGCTCACGCGGAAGCCGACGCCGCGCTTGGGGCCGGCGACGGCCGCCGCCGCCTCCCCCGGCGCCGCGACGGCCTCCCGCAGCGCCGTCGGGAAGAGCCCCTGGCCCTGGAGCTTCTGCTTCGCCTCCTGCTTGTTCGCGGCGTCGAGGACGCCGGTGACCTTCTTCCCGGAGTTGTCTACCGCCTCGTACTGGAAGCTCATCGGGTCACGCGTTCACGGTTCACAGTGGGGAGATGGGCATTCTAGACCACCGACGTCTCGCGCAAGACTTCCTCCACCGACGTGAGGCCGTCCTGGATCGCCAGCAGGCCCGCGTCCCGGAGCGAGCGCATCCCCTGCCGCCGCGCCACCGTCCGGACCTGCTCCGTGCTCGCGTTCTCGGTCGTGAGCTTCCGGATCTCCTCGGTGACCAGCATGATCTCGAAGATGGCCATCCGGCCCTTGAAGCCGAGCCGGTGGCAGGTTTCGCAGCCGCGACCGCGGGCGAACTTCCCCCCGCGGATGTCGGCCTTCTTCACCTCGAGCTCGGCCAGCACCCGCTCGTCGGGCGTGTAGTACTCGCGGCACTCGGTGCAGACCCGCCGGACGAGCCGCTGCGCGATCACCGCCTCGAGCGTGGCGGCGAGGAGGAAGCTCTCCACGCCGATGTCGAGCATCCGGGTGATCGCCGAGGGGGCGTCGTTCGTGTGGAGCGTCGAGAAGACGAGATGGCCGGTGAGCGCCGACTCGATCGCGATCTGCGCCGTCTCCTGGTCCCGGATCTCCCCCACGAGGATAACGTCCGGGTCCTGGCGGAGGATCGAGCGCAGGCACCGCGCGTAGGTCACCTCGATCTCCTCGTTCACCTGCACCTGGACGATCCCCTCGAGGTCGTACTCGACCGGGTCCTCGGTCGTGATGATCTTCCACTCGGGGGAGTTCACCGCGTTCAGCGCCGAGTAGAGGGTCGTCGTCTTCCCCGACCCCGTCGGCCCCGTCACGAGGATGATCCCGTTCGGGAGGTTGATCAGGTCCTTCGTGAGCTTGAGCTCGCGGTCGCGGAGCCCCAGGCGCTCCAAGTCGAGCGAGACGACGGCCCGGTCGAGCACGCGGATCACGCACGACTCCCCGAACATCGTCGGGAGCGTCGAGATCCGGAGGTCCACCTGCCGCCCGCCGATCGAGGTGAGGATGCGGCCGTCCTGCGGGAGCCGGGTCTCGGCGATGTCCAGGTTCGCGAGCACCTTGATGCGGGAGATGAGAGCCGGCGCCAGCTCGAGCGACGGCGGCTTCATCTCGTAGAGGACCCCGTCCACGCGGTAGCGGACCTTGAACTCCTCCTCGAACGGCTCGAAGTGGATGTCGGAGGCCTGGTCCTTGATCGCCTGCGCGAGGATCAGGTTCAAGAGCTTCACGACCGGCGCGGCCGCGGCCGCCTTCGCCGGGTCGTCGAGGGAGAGGGCGGTAGCGGCCCTCTCGTCCTCGGCCACGGCCGTCGCCGCGGCCGAAGCCTCGGCTCCGGCCGCCGCGGCGGCGGTCAGGTAGAGCTTCTGGATGGCCCTCTCGATTGCTCCCGCGGGGGCGAGCACCCCCTTCACCTCGGCGCCCGTCATGAACCGCAGGTCGTCGAGCACCGCCGTGTTCCCCGGGTCCGCCATCGCGACCGTGAGGACCCCTCCGCTCTCGGAGACGGGCACGACCTTGTAGCCCTGGGCGACGGTCGCCGGGACCCTCGCCGCCAGCTCCGGCGGGATCGAGACGCCCTCGAGGTCCACCGTCTCGATCCCGGCCTGGATTCCGAGCGCCTGCGCGACGTCGGATTCGGAGACGTACTTCTTCGCGACGAGGATCTCGCCGATCTTCCCGCCCTGCTTCCGCTGGATCGCCAGCGCCTCCTGCACCTGGCCCTCGTGGACCTTGCGCAGATCCTTGAGGACCTGCCCCAGCATCTTGCGGGCCACGGCCGTCACCTCTTCTTGAGGGCCGCGCCCGCGCCCCCGGCCGGCGCGGCGGCCGCGATCCCGGCCTCGCGCTCGCGAATCTTGCCCACGAGGTCCTCGGGCCGCACGGCCTTCTCGAGGATCGCCTGGCCGGAGACCTTCCTCTGGAGGAAGAGGTCGAAGAGCGAGTCGTCGAGCAGCACCATCCCCTCGCGGCGGCTCGTCTGGATGGTGGAGTCTATGCGGAAGGTCTTGTTCTCGCGGATCAGGTTCTCGATCGCCGGGTTCATGATCATGATCTCGAACGCGGCGACGCGCCCCTCGCCGTCGGTGCGCGGCACGAGCACCTGGGAGATAACGGCGATGATCGAGACCGAGAGCTGCACGCGGATCTGCTCCTGCTGGTCCTTCGGGAAGGCGTCAATGATCCGGTCCACCGTGCGGGCCGAGCCGGTCGTGTGCAGGGTCGCGAAGACGAGGTGGCCGGTCTCGGCCGCCGTGATGGCCGCGTGGATCGTGTCCAAGTCGCGCATCTCGCCCACGAGGATCACGTTCGGGTCCTGCCGGAGCGCGCGCCGGAGCGCCTCCGGGAAGCTCCCCACGTCCACGCCCAGCTCGCGCTGCGTCACGATGGACTTCTTGTGGCCGTGGAAGTACTCGATCGGGTCCTCGATGGTCACGATGTGCCGGTCGAAGCTCGTGTTGATGTAGTCCACCATCGTCGCGAGCGTCGTCGTCTTCCCGGACCCGGTCGGGCCCGTCACGAGGACCAGCCCGCGGGGCCGCCGGCAGAGGTCCTTCACGATCGTGGGGAGCCCGATCTCCTCGAACGTGAGGAGCTGGTTCGGGATGAGCCGCATGGCCATCCCGACCACGCTCTTCTGCCGGAAGATGCTCGTCCGGAAGCGCGCCACATCGCCGAACGGGTAGGCGAAGTCGGCCCCCCCGCCCTTGTTCAGCTCCTCGATCGCGCGCTTCGGCGCCACCGACTGGACGAGCGCCACCGTGTCCTGGGGCTCCAGTTCGGGGAAGGGGAGCGCGTGGAGCGACCCGTGGAGCCGGAGAGTCGGGGGGCGCCCCACGGAGAGGTGGAGGTCGGAAGCCCCCTTCTCGACCACGATCCGGAGGAGCGTCGTGATGTCGGGGGCTTCGCTCATGCTAGTACGCCAGGTCCGTCCTCGCGGTCATGCGCAACACCTCGTCCACGGTCGTGACGCCCGCGAGGATCTTCTTCACGCCGTCCTCGAGGAGGGTCTTGAGCCCGCCCGAGGCGCGCGCCTCGGTGCGGAGGTCCACGGTGGAGCCCTTGTGGAAGGTGAGCTCCCGGAGCTTCGGCGACATCTCGAGCAGCTCGAAGATCCCGGAACGCCCCCTATAGCCGGTGCCCGAGCAGGCGGAGCACCCGGTCGGCCGGAAGACCTGTGCGGCGCCGAGGTCCTCGGACCGGAGCCCGATCGCGCGCAGCTCGCTCGGCGGGGGCTCGTAGGGCTCGCGGCACTTCTGGCAGAGGTTCCGCACGAGCCTCTGCGCCATGATCGCCTGCACCGAGGAGGCCACGAGGAACGGCTTCACGCCCATGTCAATCAACCGGGTGAGCGCCGAGGGCGAGTCGTTCGTGTGGAGCGTCGAGAAGACGAGGTGGCCGGTGAGGGCGGCCTGGATCGCGATCTCGGCGGTCTCGGCGTCGCGGATCTCGCCCACGAGCAGGATGTTCGGCGCCTGGCGCAGCATCGAGCGGAGGATCCGGGCGAACGTGAGCCCGATCCGACGCCGCACCTGCACCTGGTTGATCCCCCCGAGGTGGTACTCGACCGGCTCCTCGGCCGTGATGATCTTCACGTCGGGGCGGTTCAGGTCCTTCAACGCCGCGTAGAGGGTCGTGGTCTTGCCGGACCCGGTCGGCCCCGTCACGAGGAAGATCCCGTTCGGGCGCCGGATGATCCTCTGGAACCGCTCGTAGTCGGGTCCGAGGAAGCCGAGGTCGCCGAGCGAGACGAGCCCGCGCTCCCGGTCGAGGATCCGCATGACGAGGCTCTCCCCGTGGGACGCCGGGAGGCTCGAGACGCGGAGGTCCAGCTCGCGGTTTTCGAGCGTGATGTTGATGCGGCCGTCCTGGGGTTTCCGCTTCTCGGCGATGTCCATTCCGGCCATGATCTTGAGCCGCGAGAGGATCGAGGGCTGGAGCCGCTTCGGCGGCGCCTCGACCTCGCGGCAGAGCCCGTCCACGCGGTAGCGGACGCGGAGCCGGTCGTTCATCGGCTCCACGTGGATGTCGCTGGCGCGCACCCGGACCGCGTCCGTGATGATCTGCTGGACCAGCCGGATGATCGGCGCCTCGTCGTCCTCGCCCGGCTTCGCCTCGGCCGCCCCGCCCGCCGCGGCCTCCGCGGCCGCCCCGCCGCCCCCGTAGTGTCGGGCGATCGCGTCGCGGAGCGCGTCGGGGGCAGCCAGCGCCAGCTCGATCTCGGCCCCGAGCGTGAACCGGAGGTCGTCGAGCATCGCCACGTTCGTGGGGTCGGAGAGGGCGAGCACGATCGTGCCGCCGTTCCGCTTCACCGGCATCACGAGGCTCTCGGAAGCGACGTTCGCGGGGACCGCCTCGAGGACGCTCTGGGGGATCCGCGACTTCGTGAGGTCCACGTAGGGGAGCCCGAATTGCTTCGCGAGCGCCTTGGTGACCTGGAGAGGCTGCGCGTGCCCGAGCGCGACGAGCGCCTCGCCGATCCGGCCCCCGGCGCGCTTCTGGTGCGCGAGGGCCGCCTGGATCTGCTCCTCGGTCACGTAGCCGAGACCCCGGAGGATCTCGCCGAGGAGGCGCCTTCCGGTGGCAGCGGGGGTAGCCAAGGAGAGTGAGGGGTCCGACGCGTCGGCGACCCGCGAACGCGACGTTCCGGGCGAGGATATCGCCGTGCGAAGAGGGGTGTCAACCGCGCCGCGGGCCGGTCCCACCCAGGGCCCGAGAGCAACGGGCGGGCCGCGCACCCGGGCCGGCGGCGACGCCGCTCCGCGCGGCAAGCGGCTTTACGGGCCCGGCAAGGGGCTTTGCGGGGGGGGCGGCTTGACCGCTCCTGCCCGGCTTCTTAGCGTCGCGTCCATGCCCGTCGAGGGGGTCCCGCAGTTCCTCGGGCCCTACGAGATCCGCAGGGTCCTCGGGCGCGGCGGGATGGCGACCGTCTACCGGGCGCACGACCTGCAGCTCCGGCGGGACGTCGCCCTCAAGGTACTCGCCCCGGGGGCGCCGCCCGACTTCCGGGCGAGGTTCCTCCGCGAAGGGCGCATGGGAGCGCGGCTCCGCCACCCGAACATCGTGCCCGTACAGGCGGGCGGCGAGGCGGGGGGATTCGCCTACCTCGCGGAGGAGCTGGTGGAAGGCGGGACTCTCGACTCCCACCTCGACGAGGGGCCCCTCCCGCCCGACCGCGCGGCGGCGATCCTCGAGAAGGTCGCGCGGGCCCTCGCCCACGCCCACTCCCAGGGCGTCATCCACCGCGACGTGAAGCCGGGGAACATCCTCCTCGACGGGGACGGGGAGCCCCGGCTCACGGACTTCGGGCTCGCGCGGGACCTCCGGACCGTGGGCGCCCCCCTCTCCGCGAGCGGCGAGATCTTCGGGACGCCCGACTACATGTCTCCCGAGCAGGCCTCCGGGAGCCCCGTCGTGGACGGCCGGACGGATGTCTGGGCCTGCGGCGTGGTGCTCTACGAGGCGCTCACGGGAGAGAGGCCGTTCGGAGGAGGCACGGCCATGGCGGTGCTCGCCCGCGTCCTCGGGGCCGAGCCGCCGCGGATCCGCGCGCGCACACCCGGGGTGCCCCCCGACCTCGAGACGATCGCCCTCAAGTGCCTCGAGAAGGACCCGTCCCGCCGTTACCCGACGGCCGTGGCACTCGCCGAGGACCTCGCCCGATTCCTCAAGGGCGAGCCGGTCGCGGCCCGGCGCGTCAGCCGGCTCGAGCGCCTCGCGCGGCGGGTCCGCCGGAACCCCCTCCCGTGGGCCGGGGGAGGGACGCTCGCGGCCGGGCTCCTCGCGGCGCTCGCGTGGATCGGGGCGCGGGCGTGGCGAGACGCGGCCGAGGCGGCGCGGCTGGAGTCGGACGCTGCCGAGGCGTCCGAACGCGGCGAGCACGCGACGGCCGCGCGACTCTGGGAGCGGCGGGCGGGGCTCTTGGGCGAGGGATCGGAGGCCGGGCGGGCCGCGCGGGAGCTCGCCCGCCGGGCGTCCGGGTCGGCCGAGGCGGCCGGCCGCCGCGACCTCTCGCGGGGATTCCTGCAGGCCGCGGGCGCCGAGCTCGTCCGGTACGAAACGGCCACCCGGGCGCTCGCGGAGGCCGCGCGGCCCGCCGGGGAGGGCCCCGACCGCCCCCCGGGGGGCGGAGGGGGCGCCGCCGCCGGGCTCGCGTCGGCCGGCGAGGGGGACGACGACCCGCGGGAGGCCGCCCGCGAGGCGATCGCCCACGACCGGGAGGCCGCCTTCGAGCGCGCGTGGGGTTTCCTCCTCGCGGCCCGCGACGCGGCGGGGTCCGGGGCCTCCGCGGAAGCCCTGGAGGCGGCGCGACGGCTCGCCGATCTCGCCCGGGCACGGCTCCGCGAGGCGGAGGCGGGCGGCGACCGGACGCGCGCGATCCGGTTCGAGGCGGACCTCCGCGCCTACGGCGCCGACTGGTACGCCCGCGAGATCGAGGGGTCGGGCACGCTCACGCTGGACACCGTCCCGACGGGCGCGGAGGTCGAGGCGCTGCGCACCGAGGACCGGGACGGCGCGGCGGTCGAGGTCCCGTTCCGCCCTCTCGGCGCGACTCCGCTCGCCCGCGTCCCCCTCCCCATGGGGTCCTACCTGCTCCTCCTCCGGAAGGAGGGGTTCCCCGCGGCTCGCTGGCCGTTGAGCGTCGGGCGCTGCGAGGACGTCGCCGCGCCCGAGCCGGTGCCGCTGCTCCCGGCCGAGAGGATCGGCCCCGGCTACGCCTACGTCCCGCCCGGCTTCTCGGTCCTGGGCGGCGACCCGCGGGCGCTGAACGCCTGGCCGCGCCGGCGGGCGTGGGTCCGGGGGTTCCTCCTCGCCGAGCGTGAGGTGACGGTCGCGGACTACCACGGCTTCCTCTCGGCGCTGCTGCGGAGCGGGGTCCCGGGGGAGACGGTGGGAGCCCGGGCGCCCCGGGCGGCGCCCGCCGAGGGCCACTACTGGGTGGTCGCGGACGGGCGCCTCCTTCAGAGGACGGCGATCCCGGGGGAGTGCCCGATCCTCGGCGTCTCCTGGGACGATGCGCGCGAGTTCTGCGCCTGGCGCTCCGGGGTGGAGGGCCGGAGGGTGAGGCTCCCGACCGAGGAGGAGTGGGAGCGCGCGGCGCGCGGCGCGGACGGACGGCTCTACCCGTGGGGGGACGGGTTCCGGTGGGACCGGGTGGTCGGGGCGCGGAGCCCCCTCCAGGCGGGCCGGCCGGCCCCGCGGGCCGTCGGGACGGCCGCGGGCGACCTCTCGCCCTTCGGGATCCGGGACCTGGCGGGGAGCGCGGCCGAGTGGTGCGCCGACGAGGTGCCGGCCGGAGCCCGCGCCGCGCGCGGTGGCGCCTGGTCGAGCGTCGGCTCGGTCTCGTTCCGCTCGGCCTACCGGCGGGCCTACGGGGCGGACCTGGTGGACGGGGCGCTCGGGTTCCGCGTGGCGGCGGAGGCGCGGTGACGACGCGCGGGCCCGAGGCGATCGGCGGGGAGTCCGGGGACGGTCCCGGGGTCCGACTGTGAACTGCTACTTGACCGACTTCGGCCTCGCGAAGTCCGTCGCGACCGGCTCGAGGCTCACGCGGACCGGCGAGGCCCTCGGGACCCCGGCCTACATGTCCCCCGAGCAGGCGCGCGGGGAGGTCTCGTCGCTCGGGCCCGCGACGGACGTGTGGAGCCTCGGCTGCGTCCTCTACGAGATGCTCGCGGGGGAGTCGCCGTTCGACGGCGAGACCACGGCGGCCGTCGTGGCGCACGTCCTGCTCTCCGAGCCGCCGCGAATCCGTCGCCTACGGGCCGATGTGCCCGGGTCGGTGGAGGAGATCACCCGGGTCTGCCTCTCCAAGCGGGTTCGCGGGCGCACTCCGGGCGCCGCGGCGCTCCGGGACGACCTCGACCGGGCGCTCCGGGGAGAGAGGCCCCAGGCTCGCCTCGCCCGCACGTGGCCGCCGAAGGCCGCAGTCACGGGCGTGGTTGCCGTGCTCGCCGGTTCGCTCCTGGCCTGGTCCGCGGCGACAGGCCGTCCGCCGGGGTCCGGCGGGACCGCAGCCGTTGCGGATCCGCCCGCCGCCCCCACCGAGTTCGAGCGACTCGCGTCCCGCGCGCGCGCCCTGAAGGAGACGGATCCACGTCACGCCGCGGAGCTGCTCCGGAGAGCCCTCGCGCTCGAACCTTCGCGTCACGACGCGAGACTCGAGAGGGGACTCCTCCTCTGGGCCGTCGGTGACGGTGGCTCCGCGCGGACCGAGTGGCTCCTGGTGCCGGCCGGGGTGCGGGAGGCTCCCCGGGCGCGGCTCTACGTCGGACTGGCAGCCGTCTTCGGCGGGCGGCTCGAGGAGGGGCGCGCCCCGCTCGAGGAGGTGTCCAACGAACCTGGCCAGGTTGGGCGTCTCGCCCGCGCCACCTTGGCGACCGCGTCGTCCGACTGGGACGGGGCGCGGGACGCCTTGCGCGGCGCGGACGGCTGGGAAGCCGCGGTGTTGCGGGGAGTCGTCGAGGCCCAGTCCCCCGGCGGGGATCGTTCGCTCGCGGAGCGGGAGTACGGGGCGGCGCTGGGCGTGGGGATCCCCTTCGCGTGGGTCTTCAACAACCGCGGGGTGCAGCGGCTCCAGAGACGAGACCTCGAGGGCGCCACCCTCGACTTCAGCGAGGCTCTCCGACTGGATCCCGGGCCGGCGACGACTTGGCGCAACCGCGCGGAGGCTCGGTTCCAATTCGGTGACATCGCCGGCGCGCTCTCGGACGCCGGCGAGGCCCTGGGCCGCGACCCGGGGCATGCTCCCGCCTGGCTCACGCGCGCCCTCACCCGCCAGCGGGCCGGCGACCTCGAAGGGGCGATCGCGGACTACTCGGAGGTCCTCCGGCTCGATCCGGAGACCGCGGGAGCCTGGCTCAACCGCGGGATCGCACGACAGGGCTCGGGAGACCTCGCCGGGGCGATCGAGGACATGGACGAGGCGATCCGCCTCGATCCGCAAGACGCGAACTCATGGAGCGATCGTGGGGGGGCGCGGGACCTGCGGGGCGATCTCGCCGGGGCCGTCGGGGACCTGGACGAGGCCATCCGTCTCGACCCCCGGCTCGCGATCGCCTGGTTCAACCGTGCGCACGCGCGCCACCGCCGCGGCGACCGGTCCGGGGCGATCTCGGACTACGACGAGTCGCTGCGCCTTGAACCACGCTATGCCCCGGCCTGGGCCAACCGCGCGGTCGCGCGGATGGAGGTGGGCGACCTCGCGGGGGCGATCTCGGACTGTCACGAGGCCGTGCGTCTCGGCCCGGAGAGCCCCGAAGCGTTCTTGAACCGAGCCCGGATGCTCCGGGAACGTGGAGAGATCCCCGAGGCGGTCGCCGACCTCGAGAGGGCCCTCCAGCTCGCCCCTCCGGGATGGCGCCACGCCGCCTCGTGCGAGGAACTGCTCGCCCAGCTCCGGCCGGCCGCGAAGGGCGGGAAGTAGGATGCGCGAGGAGTCGCGCCCCGGCGCGCAGGAGCGGAGCGGCGTCGGGGCCCCGGGGACGAGTGCGGGAGGGGGAACGAGCGGACGGCCTGCGTTCCTGACCGACTTCGGGCTCGCCAAGTCCGTCGCCACCGGCTCGAAACTCACGAGGACCGGCGAGGCCCTCGGCACCCCGGCCTACATGTCCCCCGAGCAGGCCCGGGGGGAAGTCTCGTCGCTCGGGCCCGCGACGGACGTCTGGAGCCTCGGGTGCGTGCTCTACGAGATGCTCGCGGGGCGCGCCGCCTTCGAGGGGGAGACGGCGGCCGCGGTCGTGGGTCGGGTGCTCCTGGAGGAGCCCCCACGGCTCGGGACCCTCGCGCCTGGCACACCGCGTGGCCTCGAGCGCGTTGTGAGGGCGGCCACGGCGAAGAGGACCGACGAGCGATTCGGGGACGGGTCGGCCGTGCGGGACGACCTGGATCGCCTGCTCGCGGGGCAGGAGCCGCGGGTCCGCGTGCCGGGGAACCGGCAGCGGGCGATCGCCCGCGCGGCTCTCGGGGCCGGGATCGCGGCGGCCGTCGGAGCCGCGGCGGTGGTCGCGGGGACGTCCCGCACTCCGACCGCTGCGCCGCCGGGGACCGCCGCGCCCCCGTCCGGAGCCGATCTCGCGGTCTCCCGCGCGCGCGCGCTCCGCCAGACCGATCCGGGCGAGGCCGCGAGGCTCCTGCGGGTGGCTGTTGAGCGCGAGCCCGAACGGAGCGACCTGCGGCTGGAGCTCGGGCTGCTGCTCTGGGCGCTGGGGGAGTGGCCACGGGCGCGCGCCGCATGGGAGGCGATCCCGAGGGCGGCGCCGGAACACTCCCGAGCGCGGCTCTACCTCGGCCTGGAGAGCTTCTTCAGGTTCGAGGGCGGGGCCTTGAATGCGGCCCGTGGGGGACTGCCCGACCTGGAGGTGGCGGCGGGATCGGACAGCCCCGTGGCCGCCATCGCTCGCGGCGCCCGGGCCGCCGTGCGCGAATCTTGGCCCGAGGCCCGCGGCGAGCTGCGCAACGTGGCGGGCTGGGAATCAGCCCTCGTGCGAGCCTATGTCGAGAGCGCAGACCCCTCGGGGGACCCGGCGGAGGCGGTCCGGGAATACGGCATCGCGTTGGAGGGGGGGATCCCCTTCGCCTGGGTCTACAACAACCGAGCCTGTATCCGGTCGAGGCTCGGCGATGAGGCGGGGGCCGTGGGCGATCTCACGGCCGCCCTCTCGATCCTGCCAAACTACCCGGAGGCCCTGAACAACCGGGCGGGATCCCGACGGGCCCTCGGGGACTCACGGGGCGCGGCCGAGGACTACGAGGCGGCGCTCCTCCAGAAGCCCGGCTTGCCCGAAGCCCTGTACGGCCGCGGCAACCTGCGTCAGGACGCCGGCGACCTCGCCGGAGCGATCCAGGACTTCTCGGCGGCGCTCCATTCGCGGCCCCAGTATCTCGAGGCTCTCCACAACCGGGGGCTCGCCCGTCAAGCTCTCGGCGACCTCGAGGGAGCCATCTCCGACTTCTCCGAGGTGCTGCGCGCCGACCCCCGGGCCGTCCACTCGCTCCACGGCCGCGGCGTCTCGCTCACGGATCGGGGCGATCTCGCGGCGGCTCTCGACGACCTGTCCGCCGCGCTGGAGCTCCGGAGCGACGTGCCGGAGGTCTGGATCTCCCGGGGCCTCGCGCGCGATCGGGGCGGGGACTTCAAGGGAGCCATCGAAGACTACGGGAGGGCGCTCCGCCTGCGCCCGCGCGACTCCGTGGCCCTGAACAACCGGGGCTGGTCTCGACGTTCCCTCGGCGACCTGCGCGGAGCTGCCGAGGACTTCGCCGCAGCGCTCGAGTCGGATCCGGGCCTGGATCAGGCGCGCCGGAACCTGGAAGCCGTCCGGCGCGCCCTGTCGGGCCTTCCGACGACCCCTACTCCCCCGCCGCGCCGATGACCTCGCGGGCCCGGAGGCCCTTGTGCGGGGACACGATCCCGCGGCGCTCCATCTCGTCCACGAGGCGCGCGGCGCGGCTGTAGCCGACCGAGAGGCGGCGCTGGAGGAGCGTCGCCGACGCGCGGCCCGTGTCCCGCACGATCTCGACCGCCCGGTCCCAGAGGGGGTCCTCCTCGCCGTCGGCGGGCTCCGCGGGAGCCGGGGAGAGGACCCCGGCCTCGTACTGCGGGGAGCCCTGCGTGCGCAGGAACTCAACGACGCGGTGGACCTCCTCGTCCGAGACGAAGGTCCCCTGGGCCCGGATGAGCGCCGAGGCGCGCGGCGGCATGAAGAGCATGTCGCCGCGGCCGACCAGGTCCTCGGCGCCGGGCTGGTCCAGGATCACCTGCGAGTTGACGCGGCCCGAGACCTGGAACGCGATCCGGCACGGCATGTTCGCCTTGATGAGGCCCGTGACCACGTCGGCGGAGGGGCGCTGCGTCGCGAGGACGGCGTGGATCCCGACGGCGCGGGACTTCTGGGCGAGCCGCGCCATCGCCCCTTCGACCTGGTTCCGCGAGACGAGCATCAGGTCGGCGACCTCGTCCACGAAGAGGACGACGTGGGGGAGCGGGAACGGGACCTCGGCGACGTCCTCGTCGCCGGCCGCCCGCAGCCTCTCGCGGATCGCCTCGGACCCGAGTCGGTTGTACTGGGCGAGGCTCTTCACCCCGACCCGCGCGAAGAGCTCGTATCGCTCGTCCATGTAGCCGGCGAGCCACTCGAGCACCCCGGCGGCCTTCCGCATGTCGGTGACGACCGGCGCCAGGAGGTGCGGGATGTCGCGGAAGGCCGACAGCTCCACCATCTTCGGGTCCACGAGGAGGAGCCGGAGCTGGTCGGGCGTGCGGGTGTAGAGGAGCGAGAGGATGAGCGAGTTGAGGCAGACGGACTTCCCCGACCCCGTCGCGCCGGCGACGAGGAGGTGCGGCATCTCGGCGAGGTCGGCACCGAGCTCCCGTCCGGCGGCGTCCTTCCCGATGAAGAGGGGGAGCGCCTTCTCGCGGTCGGCCGGCGCGCGGCGGGCCAGGAGCTCCGAGAGCCGGACCGTCGAGGGGACGAGGTTCGGGACCTCCACGCCGATCGTGTCGCGCCCGGGGATGGGGGCGACGACGCGGACCTTCGGGGCCTTGAGGGCGACGGCGAGGTCGGTCGCGAGTCCGGCGACCGACTGGACCTTCACGCCGGGGGCGAGCTCCAGCTCGTACTGCGTGATGACCGGTCCCACCTCCACGTCCACGACCTTCGCCCCGATCCGGAACGACTCGAGGGCCTTGGTGAGGGCGACGCCCTTCTCCCGGATGTGGGCGAGGTTGAGTGTGGGCTCGGCGCTCTCGGGCATTTCGAGGTAGTCCGCCGGGGGGAGGACCCAGCGCGCCCCGGGCGGCGCGGGGACCGGGGCGATGTCCCCCCCCCCTCCCCGTGGGCCGGACTCGGGCCCGGCGGGGCGGGGCTCGGTCCTCCCGCGCTCGGCCCTGCCCACCTTGCGGGTCGTCGCGGGATCGCGGGGCCTGGGGACCGGCGCGGGCTCGACGGGGACCGGCAACCCCTGCGGGGCCGGTCGCGCGGAGAGGGACAGGGGCAACTCGAACCGGACGGGGGGCTCGGGGAGGGCCTCGGGACCCGGGGCGGGGGCGGCCGGGGGGGCGCCCGGAGCGAGCGCGATCCCGCGCGAGGTCTCGAGCAGGCGCCGGCCGCGCGCGACCGCTTCCCGGACGACCGAGAGGAAGAGGAGGTCCGTCGCGAGAAGGAACGAGAGCGCGGCGCCCCAGGCGAGGATGAGGAAGGCCCCCGTGGTCCCGAAGTTCGCCTGGAGCACCAGGCGCCCGAGGACCGTTCCGAGGGCCCCGCCCGCCGGGATCCCGTGGAGCGGGACGGCGGCGAGGAGAGTGTCGGCGGCGGCGGCGGCCGCGAGGAAGAGGGCTCCCCCGCACGCCCGCCAGAGCGGGCGGATCGGCCGCGCCCCCCGAGCGAAAGCCGCCGCGAGCCCCCAGGCGGCGACGAGTCCGACGAGGGCGTAGGCCCCGATCCCGCCGAGGAAGTGCAGGACCCCGAACGCGAGCGTCGCGCCGGCCCGCCCCCCCGCGTTCCGGACCGGGTCGTTCACGGGGTACGAGAGCTCCGGGCAGTCCCCGGGGTGGAACGTGGCCAGAGACAGGAGCGCGAATGTCGCCCCGAGCACCAGCGTGAGCCCGGCCGCCTCACGCAGCGCCGGCCGCCGCCGGCCTCCAGCCGCCGCGAGCCGCCCCGAGGAACGCGCGCGCGGCGGGGTGGCCCCGCCCCTCTCGACCGCCGGATTCAATTCGCTCCCGACCGAGGGCATGATGCGAGCGCACCCCCTCCCGATTCGCCCCCAAGTTCTTTCGGCTAAAGGGGGTCGGCACTTGAGGAGGGGCACAGCTCCGGGCACTGTCCCCGGGGACCGTGCCCGGACGTGTCCCCTGGGAACCTGCGGGCCGTGGGAGCGTCGAAGAGGGGGTGAGACTGCGAAACCGCGTCGTCGGGCCCGGGGTCCTGGCGATCGCCGCGGCAGCGGCCTGTCCGGAGGCCATGGCCCAGGGTCGGGAGCCCCCGATCCGGCGCGACGGCTGGTGACGCGTCGGGCCCGTGGACGAGCCGGAACGGCTCGTCTCCCTCCTCGGTCATCCCGACTTCCGCGTCCGGGAGAATGCCGAGCGACGGCTGGAGGCCCTCGGCGAGCGGGCCCTCCCCGCGCTGCGGCTGGCCCGAGACCATCGGGATCCCGAGGTCCGCGCGCGGGTGAGGCGCCTGCTCGCGGCACTGGGAGAGACAGACCGGGACGAGGCCGCGAGGATACTCGGAGAGGCGCGCGCGAAGCTCCTCCAGGACCGCCCCGAGGTCCGTGAGGAGGGCGCGCGCGAGATCGCCCGGGTCGGGCACCTCGCGCCGGAGAAACTCCGGGAGATGGCCACCCGGGACGCCGACTGGCGGGTCCGCCGGGCCGTCGCCGAGGCGCTCCCACGGGTCCGGTCCGCCGAGGCCCCGCCGATCCTGATCGCGCAGCTCGAGGACGAGGACACCTGGGTCCGGAGCGGCGCGGGCGCCTCCCTCCGCGCCCTGACCGGCCAGGAGATCCCGACGTTCAAGGTCGCCGAGTGGAAGGCCTGGTGGGAGAAGGCCCAGGACACCTGGCGGCCGCCCGCCCTCGCGCCGCCGCCGTCCCCGGCGGACCCTCCGGTGGTCCGCGATCCGCCCCCGCCGCCTCCCCCGCGGCGGGCCCCCCCGGGGTGACTCCCGGTCCCGTCGCCCCGGACCGGGGGCGGAGGCTGAGAGGGGTAGGAGGGGCCTCGGAGGGGCCCACCCAGTAAGGCTACAGAACCCCTGCCTTGACTACTTGCAGGTGGGCTCGAGTCGGCTATCATGTGGTTGCCGGCGCCTGCTGCAGGTCACGTGCTGTCAGGGGGAACCCAATCTTGAGGGCCCAGCAGTCTTGAAGCCGATTCGCTTCTCCGACTTCTCCCTCCTTCGGTGTCAAGGATCGCTCTTCACGCCCAAGGGCGACCTCTCCGTAGCGCTCCTTACGAGAGAGCTTCTACCGAAGTGGTCCGGCCGGCTGGATGCCGATCCTCTGATCATCCCCGCACCTCACGGCCTCCCTCCCGAGGTCCCTCGCATGATATTGAAGAGCAAGGATGATGGATGGCGGACCGAGGTGGCTCCCGCTCGGATCAACGTCTTCTGGAATCAAATCGTAGGAGCGGCCTCACGCTTGGACTGCGGAGAGATACTCTCCTCAATTCTTGGTCAGCTGGTGGAGTACGTCGCACTAACTAAGAGCGCCTAACACAAAGAGCCCCGATTGATCCGCCAACAGATGAGCGCGCAACCGAGCCGGAGTAGCGCCTCGTGGATGTCGGCGCGCCGATCGAAGCGGACCCGCAGCCGGCGAAACTGATGGAGCCAGCCGAACGTCCGCTCGACGACCCAGCGGAACCGGCCGAGCCCGCTCCCGTGGGCGACGCCGCGCTTCGCCAGGAAGGGGCGGATCTGCCGGGCGCGCAGCGCGGCCCGGTGCCCGCGCGAGTCGTACGCGCGATCGCCGTAGAGCCGTGCGGGCCGGCACTGCGGGTGGCCGGGCCGCCCCCGGACCGGCCGGATCGCGTCAACGACCGGCAGGAGTTGCGTGACGTCGTGCGCGTTCGCCCCGGTGAGGGTCGCGGCGAGCGGCACGCCGGCGGCGTCGGTGACCAAGTGGTGCTTGCTCCCCGGCCGCCCGCGATCGGTGGGGTTCGGGCCGGTCTTTTTCCCCCCCGCCCACGGCGCGGATCGAGGACGAGTCCACCGCCGCCCGCGTCCAGTCGAGCTGGTCGGCCCCCTGGAGCCGATCCAGCAGGAGCCGGTGCAACCGGTCCCACACCCCGGCCGCCTGCCAGTCGCGGAGCCGCCGCCACGCCGTCATCCCGCAGCCGCAGCCCATCTCCTGCGGGAGTGCCTCCCAGGGGATGCCGGTCTTGAGCACGAACAGGATCGCGGTGAGCGCCCGACGGTTGTCGAGCGGCTCCCGCCCCGGGAACCGGAACCGGCGCCGCTTGGGCGGCGGCAGGAGCGGCTCGATGGTCGCCCACAGGTCGTCGTCGAGCAGCGGTCTCGCCATGGCGTTCCCCTCCGGCGCCCAGCGCGCCAGAGGAGACATCGGCCGATCCCGGCCGAGACTTGATCATAATGTTAGGCGCTCTAAGTCCACCGTTGGGAGGCTCGCAACCGTCGTCACGCGAATTGCGGAACACGAGACGCCGGGGCTCTTCCTAGCCAGACATTTCTGCAAGAGTCGCTGGGACGCCGCGCCTCTAAACAGGCCGGAAGGCTTCGAGCTGCATGCCCACAAGTCGTACAAGCTTCCCTCGGGATTGAAGATAAACTCTTGGGTGAGAAACCGTACGGTGCAAATCGTCGCCCCCGACCAGTCTGAGAGGGCCGCAGTCAGTGTGGAACAGGATCTGAACACTTTGGCTGAGGAGGCGAACTCCTCGGCCTTTGACGAGAGGGGCATCCGATCGTTCTTTGAGTTGGCAATCCCGGAGTTCGACGCGATCTTGAAACTTTACTACCCTCCCAACGGAACATGATATTCACGGATTTCGAGGCGCGGTCAAGGACGCAGACAGGCATGCACTACCACGCCTACAATCTGCTGATCCCCGCTGTTGGGGCCACGGTCTCAAGTTCTGCGGCTGGAGGGCTATCGCCTCAGACCCCAGGCGCAGCCTGTGCTATCGGCTCAATCTCTGGAGCGTACGGCATCGAGAATCCGCCTCTCTCGGCGATCCCGTATGGGGGCTGCTTTGAACCTGTCTTCGGGATTATCTACGTCACTGAGCACGAGTTTCTCTCCATGGGCGATGAAGAATGGGGAATCACTCCGGTCCATCCGGATAGTGGCCGCACTGGAGTCCCAGAGCATGGGCGAGAAATCCTCTCGTGCCCTGAGGCTGACACGCTGACGCGCCTCGAGGGCATCCTGGCTTGTTTGCGCATCGGCCGCCTCCCGATCGTGCCTGCCGATCTCCTCCGGTTAGCGAGGCGTGCTGTGGAAGAGCGGAAGACCCGAATGGGAGAGGACGTGACTGAATGGGCTCGCCGCTTGGCCGAGGATTTTGGAAGTCTTCCTCCATAACGAGCGTGAATGTACCCGCGCGACTGCCCTAGTTGGGAATACGACGACATTCCCAACGCCCGCGCACGGTTCATCGCACCCGCGGCCGCGGCAATCCTGATAGACCTGCGTAGGGGAACTCTCGATAGCGAGGCAATGAGCCGCGACACGCGCCCAGTGCATGTTCGTCTATTCCAGAGCCTGGCACCTGCACAGTGCCCGTACTATGCTGGTCACTACAGGGGCGAATCCTATCGCTGTCTCAAGTACTACGACATCAGGGTGCAGACCGACCCTAGGGTCGGTGCCCCCGCCCCTGAGGTCCCTCCTTCCATGGATCGGCTCTCCAAGAAGATTCACGAATCCGGTTGCCTCCTGGATTCATCTCATGACTCCAGGCAGGGGGGGCACACGCCTGCGGAGAAGTTGTACGCTTTGGTGGTCGTGCTGGCGCGCTTATTCGAGGAGTTCTGTAGAGTCCACCCATATGTCAATGGCAACGGCCATGCGGGGAGATTCCTCGTGATTTCGCTTCTCGGCCGATATGGCTACTATCCGAAGCGCTGGGCAATCGAGCCAAGACCCCCTGATCCACCCTACTCGAACTACATATCGTCTTACCGCAGCGGCCAGCCGAACGATCTCGAGCAGTTCATCCTTCGCTGCATAGTTGGATAGGGCTCACGAGAACATGGTTCGGCGTGGTTCCCTTTGTAGCGCACCCGATTTCTTGGACAAGGGGGTAGCGGCAATCACGCGGCGACCTCCGGGGTCGGCGTGAGCGCGGCGCGGGCCGCGCTGGGGGACCGGTA
>JAKEIC010000259.1 GCA_022614695.1 Planctomycetales bacterium
GCTCCAGCTCTTCCTCGCGGGCAAGGGGGAGGGCAAGCTCGGGGCGACCCTGGAACTCGCGGCGACCGAGAACCCCGACGGGATCGCCGCGACCGACCTGGACCGCGATGGCTTGGCCGACCTGGTGGCCTTCTACGGCTACGACGCGGCGAAGCTCGTCCGGATCGCGAGGGCGGAGGCCGGCATCTCGCTCGCGGAGGTGAAGGTGCCCGAGGGGATGTCCCGCGGGCTCTGGACCAACCTCCAGCCCTCCGGCTTCGCGACGACCGACACGGACGGGGACGGCCGCGCCGAGGGGCTCGTCACTCCCACGGCCAAGGGCGAGAAGGGCATGGGCTATGCGCGCGCCGTCGTCCTCGACCCGAAGTCGGGCGACGTCTCGATCCTCGACCAGTTCAACGCGGTCGGCAAGGACGACGTGCTGGTGGGAGCGGCCTCGCTCGACGTGGACGGGGACGGGCGGCCCGAGATCGTGCTCGCCGACAAGACCGCCGAGACGCTCACCGTCCTCGGGAAGGACAAGGTCTACAGGCCGGTCGGCGCGGTGCCGCTCCCCGGCTTCGGGCTCCAGGGCCTCCTGGTCGCCGACCTGAACGGGGACAAGAGGCCCGACCTCCTCGCGATCGGCGAGAGGCGGCTCGCGATCGTGCCTCTCGGGGGCGTCGAGGCGAAGCTCACCGACCTCGGCCTCTACGAGCCCGAAGACGAGCGGACGGCCCTCAATGACGTGGTCGTCGGCGACCTGAACAACGACGGCCGCCCCGACGTGGCCCTGACCGAGTCCCGCAAGAAGCACCTCCTGATCCTGACGATCGCGGAGGCCCCGGCCGGCTCCGAGCGCCCCCTCGCGCTCCGGCGCGCGCTCTCGTTCGCCGTCTTCGAGGAGAAGGCCGCCGACGCCCGCCGCCAGGTTCCGATGGCCCGCGAGATGTTGGTGGCCGACGTCACCCAGGACGGGAAGCAGGACCTTCTCCTGCTCATCCACGACCGGGTGCTCCTCTACCCGCAGGAATGAGAATGTGCGACGCCCTTCGACAAGCTCGGGGCACGGCGGCGACACGGCGAGAAGACACGAGGAGGCGACGATGAGACAGATCGTGGTGGCGACCGCGGTGGCCCTGGCGTTCGCGGCGGGAGCCGCGAATGCGGCGGCCGACCGCGTCGTCCTTAAGGGCGAGGGTCGCGCCGTCGAGGGCGAGGTCGTGAAGGAGGCCGACGCCTACGTCGTCGTGGACCTCGGCTTCACGGCGCTGCGCGTCCCGCGCGAGGCGATCGAGAAGATCGAGAAGGCGGCGCCGGCCGACGGGGCCGCGGCCGGGAGCGCGCCCGCGACGTCCGGCGAGCCCGACGGCGGCCCCCTCTACAGCGAGGGCCGCGGGAAGGACGCCCCCGTCAAGCAGCACGTGGAGCGCTACGGCGAGGCGGTCGTGAAGATCGGGACCGTCTCGGGGACCGGCTCGGGCTTCGTCGTCCACCCCGAGGGGTACGTGGTCACGAACTACCACGTGATCGAGCGGGAGCTGGACCTGACGGTCACGTTCTACGTCAACCGCGGCCACGACCTCGAGAAGGTGAACAAGACCAACGTCCGGATCGTGGCCCTGAACCCGGTCTACGACCTCGCCCTCCTCAAGATCGAGGAGCTGGGGGACTTGAAGCTCAAGACCGTCCTCCTCGGCGACGAGGAGGCCCTGAAGTCCGGCGACCGCGTCTTCGCCATCGGCCAGCCCCTCGGGCTCGAGAGGACCGTCTCCGACGGGATCGTCTCCACGGCCACGCGCGAGCAGGACGGGCTCCTCTTCATCCAGACGACCGCGCAGATCAACCCCGGGAACTCCGGGGGTCCCCTCTTCAACTCGCGGGGCGAGGTGGTCGGCGTCACCAACATGAAGGTGATGTTCGGGGAAGGGCTCGGCTTCGCAATCCCGGCCCGCTACGTGAAGGACTTCCTGCGGCACCGGAGCGCGTTCGCGTTCGACAAGGACAACCCCAACACGGGGTACCGCTACCACCAGCCGCCGCGCCGCTCGCCCAATCCGGGGCAGAAGTGAGGTCCCCATGACTCGCGAGACACGACACGGGCTCTTCCTCGCGGTCGCCGTCGCGGCCTGCGCGGGTATCCAGGGGCTCCCCGCCGCGGCGCAGGAGAAGGCGGAGAAGGCCGCCCCCCCGGGCGCCCCCGGCGCCCCAGACTCCATCGGGGGGCTCGACACGCTCCTCCCCGCCGGGACGCAAGTGGCCGTCCTCGCGGGCAACCCGGCGAAGCTCCTCGAGGCGCTCGAGGAGAAGTTCGGGGAGGAGGAGGCGCTCGCCGTGTTCGGGGAGGCGGCCGGCGAGGGCGAGGGCGGCCTCCCCGCGGGCTTCGGTCCGAAGTCCCCCCTCGAGCTGGTCGCGAGCACGGCCCGGGCGCTCCTCGGGACCGGAGGGGTCCGGGAGACGGTGCAGCGCCTCACGTTCCCGGTCGCCGTCGGGATCTCGAACATGAAGACGCGCCCCATGGACTTCATGGGCGTGGCCCTGGCCGAGGCGGACCTCACCTTCCTCGCCGACATCTCGGAGGCGGAGGAGAAGGGGGCGGCGCTCGCGAAGGGGATCGCCGAGAGGCTCGAGCGGGGCGGGGAGGGGCGCGAGCTGGAGTTCCGCGGCGAGACGATCCGGATCTTCTCCGAGAAGGTGAAGGTCCCCGTCATGCCGAAGTTCGAGATGCCCGGGATGCCCGGCGGCCCCGGGGGTGGCGGGGGGGGCGGCGGCGGGGGCGGGGAGGACGGGGCGTTCGAGGGCGGTCCCTTCGGTGAGGACATCGCGTTCCAGGAGGGCGACAAGCCGGCCGAGGGCGAGACGGGCCTCCGGACCGTGACGCGAGCGATCGTGCTCGCCGGGACTCTCCTGGCCGTCGCCCCGTCCGAGGAGGCGGCGCGCCAGATCCTGCTCCGGCGGAACGGCGGGGGCGAGGGCGAGACGCTGGCCGGCGGCGGCGACTACGCCCCGAGCTTCGCTCCCCTCGGGGCCGGCGGCGACGTGAGGACCTGGGCGGCCCTGGGGAAGCTCCTGCCCGAGGGGCAGAGCCCGTTCGGGCCGATGCTCGACATGATGGGGCTCCGGGCGCTCCGGAGCCGCGCCTCGGTGCTGCGGCTCCGCGCGGAGGGGCCGACGGAGGACTCGCTGACCTTGTTTACGGCCGGAGCGGACCGCGGGATGCTCGCCTTCCTCGCCCCGTCCTCGGCAGGCACCCTCCCCCAGCCGGGCTACATCCCCGGCGACGCGAGCGAGGCTCTCATCGTCCACGTCTCGTGGTCCGCGATGTGGTCGGCGATCAAGAAGATGATCCCGAACTTCGGGCCCGAGATCGAGGAGATGATGGTCGCCCAGCTCGGGTTCCACCCCGACCGCGACGTCTTCCAGAACTTCGGCGACCTCCTCGTCGGCTGGGAGCCGGCCGCCGCGGCGGGCGACGGGGCGGGGGACGAGGAGGGGCCCCCCTCCATGGCCGGCGGCATGCCGCGCATCCTGGTCCGGTCCGTGAAGGACGAGGCGCGGCTCAAGGCCGTCCTCGCGAAGGTCGCGACGGTCCCCGGGAGCGGGGTCGAGCGGAAGGAGTTCCAGGGCCGCGACATCTACATCCTCCAGAACCCGCAGTTCGGGGCCTTCTTCGGCCTCCAGGCGGGGCCGGGCACGGGCCTCTGCGTGACCGGCGGGCACGCGATCACCGCGACCTCCGGGGAGCAGGCGGTCCGCGACGTCGTGGGCCGTCTCGCCGCGGAGAACTCCGGGTTCTTCGGCGACGAGGGCTGGAAGGACCTCCGAGGCCACCTGCCGGCGAGCCTCTCGGGCCTGCGCTACGCGCGGCGGGTGAAGGACCACCTGAAGCTCGACGACGCCTCCGGCGGCGGCGCGGAGGCCATGCTCGGACTCGGGGTGAGCTTCCGCTGCTTCCCCGACCTGATGACCAGCCGGTGCGACCTCGCGCTCGAGGGCCTCGCCGTCTCCGACGAGGGGATCCGCTCGACGACGGTCGCGCGGTGGGCGCCGGTGGGGTCCAAGAAGAAGGGCGACTAGTCCTACTCCGATAAAGTTCCACGGCTGATCTGCCGATCTTCCTCCACGAGAGGGAGGTCGGCATGACGACCGAAGAGATCGTGGCCCTGGGGGGCA
>JAKEIC010000024.1 GCA_022614695.1 Planctomycetales bacterium
ACGGGCTCCGGCCCCGGGGGGAAGGACGAGGCGGGCCTCTCCCTCCGCAAGGTCAGCGTCGCCGTGCTGCCGCCCGGGATCGAGGAAGAGCCGACCCTCCGGTCCGAGATCGTGACGCTGAAGCTCCTGCCGCCCGAGAAGCCGGCGGGCGGCGCCACGGCGGGAGCCGCCGTGCCCGCGACGGGCGGCGCGGGAGCGGGCGGGGGCGGCGCCGGCGACGAGGACCCGCCTCTCGTCGGCCCGAACGCCAAGGGCCCGCAGCCGGCGGGCCCTGGCGGCGCGCAGCAGCCAGGCGGGGCCCCTCAGCCCGGCGGCGAGGCCGGGCCGCAGCAGCCGTCCCAGCCCGGCGCGGGGGGAGGGTAGGGGCCTTGAAGCGCGCCTTCACGTTGCTGGAAGTCCTCGTCACCCTCGCCATCCTCGGCCTCGTCGTCACGAGCCTCTACGCCGTGCTCGTCTCGACGATGCGCACGCGCGAGATCCTGGAGCGGGAGATCGAGGGGCCCCGCGACGGGCTCGCGGTGCTGGAACTCATGAGCGAGGACCTCCGGGCGGCGATCCTGCCCGCGGACCTGAAGGACGCGAACTTCGTGGGGAAGGATGGCCGCTCGCCCGACGGCCGCGACGCGGACCAGGCGAACTTCCTCGCAGCGGTCTCCTCCAAGTTCCCGCGCGATCCCCGCAAGCTCCGTCGCGAGGAGATCCCCCTCGACGACGAGAACGACGCCGAGGTCCGGAGCGAACTCTGCGAGATCTCCTACCTCCTGAAGGGCGACCCGGACAATCCCGGCCGCATGCACCTCTACCGCCGCGAGGACTTCCACGTGGACGAGGATCCGAAGGCCGGGGGCACGTACCTCCGGCTCCACTCGCGCGTCCGGTCGCTCAAGCTTCGCTACTGGTCCGGGACCGAGCGGGAGAAGAACGCCGACCCCGCCGACAAGTGGGACGCGACGGAGAAGAAGTCGCTCCCGGTCGCGGTCTCGATCGAGCTCCAGGTGGAGGCGGCAGGGGAGGACGGCGAGTCGCGGGGGGACGCGCACGTGGCGACCTACCGCGCCGTCGTCCCGGTCGCGGCGGGCAAGACCCCGCCCGCCGAGCCTTCCCCGGACGCCGCCCCACGCGGGGGCGGGGACCGCAACTAGGGCCCGTATAATCCGCCCCCACGACCTCCAGGCGCGCCACGGAGAAGCCCGGCGTCGCGATCCTCGGCTCGACGGGGACGATCGGGCGGAACTCGCTCGAGGTCCTCCGTTCCCTGGGGGACCGGTTCCGGCTCGCCGGGATCGCGGCCCGGAACGACGGGGACGCGCTCCTCGAGCAGGCGCGCGCGCACCGACCGGAGGTCGTCGCGGTCGTCGAGCCGGCGGCCGCCGAGAAGCTGCGGGAGGCGCTTCCGGGGGGGCGCCCGGAGGTGCTCGCCGGGCCCGACTCGGCCGCCCGACTCGCGGCCGACCCGCGCGTCCGCATCGTCCTCCACGGGATCACCGGCGCGGCCGGCCTCCCGGCGAGCCTTGCCGCGGTCGGCGCGGGGAAGCGCCTCGCGCTCGCGAGCAAGGAGTCGCTCGTGATGGCCGGGGCGCTGGTCACGGCCCGGGCGCGCGAGACGGGGGCCGAGATCCTCCCCGTGGACAGCGAGCACAGCGCGGTCCACCAGGCGCTCCGGAGCGGGCGCGCGGCCGAGGTCGCGCGCGTGATCCTCACGGCGTCGGGCGGCCCCTTCCGGACGACCCCGGCCGCCGACCTCGCCTCGGTCACCCCGGAACAGGCCCTCAAGCACCCGACGTGGAAGATGGGTCCGAAGATCACGGTGGACTCGGCGACCCTCATGAACAAGGCCCTCGAGGTCGTCGAGGCGCGGTGGCTCTTCGACCTCCCGGCCGAGAAGATCTCGGTGGTCGTCCATCCCCAGTCGGTCGTCCACTCCCTCGTCGAGTTCGTGGACGGCTCGCTTGTCGCGCAGCTCGGGGTCCCCGACATGAAGATCCCGATCCAGTACGCGCTCACTTATCCCGATCGGCTCCCGGGAATCGCCCCGCGCTGCGACCTTGCGCGCATGGGGTCGCTCACGTTCGAGGAGCCGGATCCCGAGCGCTTCCCCGCGCTCCGGCTCGGCCACCGGGCCGCCGCGGCCGGGGGCACGATGGGCGCGGTGCTGAACGGGGCCAACGAGGCCGCCGTGGCGCTCTTCCTCGCGGGGAAGATCCGCTTCCCCGAGATCGCCTCGCGCGTCGCCGCCGCCATGGACCGTCACCGCGTCGTCGAGTCGCCCACGCTCCCGCAGATCCTCGAGGCCGACCGCTGGGCGCGGGCGGACGTGGAGCGGGGCGTGTAGGATGGCCGCAGTGAATCCGCCTCTCCTCTTCGCCCTCGAGGACATCTTCCGGATCTTCCTGGTCGTCCTCGGGATCGGGGCGGTGATCTTCGTCCACGAGCTGGGGCACTTCCTCGTGGCGAAGTGGTCGGGGGTGCGGGTCGAGGCCTTCTCGCTCGGGTTCCCGCCGACTCTCGTCGGGATCCGGCGGCGACCGGGGAGGTTCGAGATCCGGTTCCCGTACCTCGGGGGGAAGGGCCGCCCGGACGGGCTCGCGGTGGACGTGCCCCTCTCGGGCGGCGCGGAGAGCCCGACCGAGTACCGGATCTCGCTCTTGCCCCTCGGCGGGTACGTGAAGATGGCGGGCGAGGCGATCGGCGAGGGCGAGGGGGCGCCGGACGAGCTGAAGAGCCAGGGCGTCGCGAAGCGCGGCGCGATCTTCGGCGCGGGCGTCGCGATGAACGCCGTGTTCGCCATCGTCGTCTTCGCGATCGCTTTCAGCCTCGGGGTGCCGCTCCCGCCGGCGCTCGTGGGGGACATCTTCCCGGAGACCCCCGCGGCCTCGTCCGAGCTGCGGATCGGCGACCGGATCGTGTCGGTGAACGGGAACGCCGTGCAGGACTTCAACGACCTCGTGAGCGCGGTCGCCTTCTCGACGGCCGGCGAGGGGCTCGTGATGGAAGTCGAGAGGGGCGGCGAGAGGCGGACGCTCGCCCCCATCGTCCCGGCGTGGGACAAGGGCCGCGGCGTCTACTCGATCGGCGTCGCGCCGATGGGATCGGCGAGGATCGCCGAGGTGGGCGGACCGGCGGCCGCCGCCGAGATGCGGGCGGGCGACACGATCGCGGCCGTGAACGGGAGGCCCGTCGCGAACCTGCCGACCATCCTCGCCGTCGTCCGGGATGGGGTCCCCACGGCCGCCGGGGCGATCGAGTTCGAGGTCGTCCGCGGCGGGCAACGCCTGCCGAAGAGCGTCCCCCTCGCGGCGCTGAAGTCGTGGAAGATCGGGATCATCCCGGAGGTCGTCCCGCGCGTCGAGGAGCTGCCGGCGGACTCGCCCCTGGCCGCCGCGGGCCTGAGGGTCGGGGACCTCGTCCTCCGGGTGGGCGAGAAGGCCCTGCACGGTTCCGACAAAACGACCCTCGAGGGCGCCCTGGAGGCCGTCCGGGGGGCCGCGACCGCCCCCGTCGAGACGAGGCGCGCGGGCGCGGAAGGAGGGAAGGTCGCGCTGTCGCTCCCCACCGACCCGGCCGCGTGGGCGGCAATCCGGACCCGGACCGTGTGCCACGTCAACCAGAGCGTCGCCGGCTCCGCCGCCACCGCGGCGGGGATCGCCGCCGGCGACCAGATCCTGCGGATCGGCGGCAAGGAGTTCGCGGACTTCCCGGCGATGCAGGGGCTCATCCAGGAATCCGCCGGGAAGCCACTCGCCGTCGAGACCCTCCCGGCCTCCGGCGGGCCTGCGAGGAGCATCGAGGTGGCGCCGCGCTCCGACCTCGGGAGTCTCTCCGACCTGGAGCTGACGGGGGCCCTCGGTCTCCGGGTGATGGAGCCCGTCCGCGAGATCGTCGTTTACCCCCCCGGCAAGGCCATCGCGGTCGGCTTCACCCGCAGTTTCGAGTTCGCCAAGCAGATCGTCCAGATGCTCGTGAAGCTCGTGAAGCGCGAGGTGGCGACGAAGAACCTGGGCGGCCCCGTGACGATCGTCCAGCAGACCTGGGAGTTCGCCGGAAAAGGCGCGGGCGCGCTCCTCTGGTTCCTCGCCATGCTCTCGGTGAACCTCGCGATCCTGAACCTCCTCCCGATCCCGATCCTCGACGGGGGGCACCTCTTCTTCCTCGGGATCGAGGCGGTGAAGGGGAAGCCCGTCTCCGAGGGCAAGCAGATCGTCGCCCAGTACGTCGGGCTGCTCATGCTGCTCGTCATCATGCTGGCCGTCACGTACAACGACCTCTTCCGGCGGTGACCAAGCTTCCCGACATGGACGGGCTCGCGGCCTACGTGGGCTCCATCGTCATCCTCGACACCTCGTCCCCGCTCCTCTACATCGGGACGCTCGCCTCGGTGCAGGACGGGTTCCTCACCCTCGCCGACGCCGACGTGCAGGACGCCCTCCAGATCCACTCGACCAAGGAGGTCTACGTGCTGGAGGCCCGCAAGTTCGGCGTGAAGAAGAACCGCCGCGAGGTGAAGGTGCGGGGGGACCTAGTGGTCTCCATCAGCAAGCTCGAGGACGTCATCGACTACTAGTAATCTCGGCGCGGCGGCCTCGAGACCGGACCGCGCCGAGATTACTGTTACCATGGGGTTTCCGACTTGCCTGGAGCGCGCGGCGGCTGGTCGGGGTCGCGCCAGGGGGCGTCGACCAGCTGGCAGATGGCGCGAGCTCGCCCTGGGTCGACGCCCGGCACCTCCATGAGGTCCTCCCTGTTGGCCGCGAGAACCCCTCGGATGCTGCCGAAGCGGCCGAGCAGGTTCCGCGCGACCTGTGCCCCGATGAGCGGGATCGCCTGGAGGACGTGGAGCTGCCGGGCGGCTCCCCTCTTCGGTTTCGCAAGTTGGCGATCGTAAGGGCCGGTAGCTCTGCCGCGCTGCATGCGGGCCATTGATACCAGAATCTCCGCAGTTTCTTCCTGGTCACCTGTGCGAACGACGGGCAAGTACCAGACTGCCGCGAGGGAGACGAGAGCGCCCCGGACCTTCGCGGGATCTAGCCGAGGGGGATTGAGTCCGGCAGCCGGATCCGGTCCCTCGATGACCATGAGCGGCCGTGGGGCACGGCTCTTCAGACGGCTTGCCTGGGAGAAGAGGCGGCCATCGAGTAGCGATCGCATCCAGTCTGCCGTCGTCTTCCTCTCCACGGTCACGCGGCCATCCACGATGTAGTCCCCTACCGCGAGCCTCTTCCACACGACACGCACACCGCGCACGGCCCCGAGTAGCCTGGGAACTTCCGCCGGACGCTCGCGGTAGTCTGCGACGATGACCGTCTCCGTCATGGAGACGCGATCCTACCAGTAATCTCGGCGCCGCCCCGCGTGACCTAGCGGCGCCGAGATTACTAGCCCGCCGCCGGCCCGGTGGCGACGGGCTGGAGGCGCGAGAGGACGCCGTCGAGGGCCTGGACCAGGTCGGTCGGGTCCTGGTAGCGCTCGGCGGGGTCCTTCTTGAGCATCTTCAGGATCACCCCGGTCAGCTCGAACGGGAGCGTCGGCTCGAGCAGGTTCGGCGGTATCGGGTCCTCGTGGATGTGGCTGAACATGATCTCGGCGGGCTTCCCGCCCTCGAAGGGCTTCTTGCCGGTCACCGAGTTGTAGTACGTCACGCCGAGCGAGTAGAGGTCGCTCCGGATGTCGAGCGCCTTCCTCTCGCACTGCTCGGGCGCCATGAAGAACGGGGTCCCGAGGATGATGCCGGCCCTCGTGATGTCGGCGCGGCCGCCCTTCATCTTCGCGAGCCCGAAGTCGGTCACCTTCACGGTCCCGTCGGGCGAGAGCATGATGTTGTCGGGCTTGATGTCGCGGTGGATGATCCCCTGGCGGTGCGCGCACTCGAGTGCACGGCCCACGTCGCGGATCACGCGCGTCGCCTCGTAGGGCGGGAGCTTCTCGCGCTTCACCAGGATGTCCTCGAGAGTCTCCCCCTCGACGAACTCCATCGCGAGGTAGAAGTGGCTGTCGGTCTCGCCCACGTCGTAGACGCCCACGATGTTCGGGTGAGCGAGCTTCGCCACGACGCGCGCCTCGCGGACGAAGCGCTTCGTCACCTCGTCCGAGGCCTTCTCCTTCGGGAGGAGCTTCAGCGCCATCCTCTTCTCGAGCCCGAGGTGGGTCGCGAGGTAGACCGAGGACATCCCGCCCGAGCCGAGCTTGCTGTCCACGCGGTAGCCGGCGATCACCCTCCCGATCGTCGTGTCCTCGGGCTTCTCGATCACCCGGTCCACGCGGACGGTCTCCACCTCGCGCGGCACCCGCAGCACGGTCCGGCAGACTCGGCACTTCACCTTCCGTCCCGCCTCGAACCCCTCGACGTTGTACTTCGTGTTGCAGGAGCTGCAGATGAGGATCGCCTTCTTCTGCTGGTCGAGGATCTGGAGCACCTGGTCCTTCGTGAGGTACCCGCGCTCGTACATGATCTGCCCGAGCATGACGTTCTTCCCCTGGCGGCGCAGCGAGTCCTTCGCCGCGAGGCACTCGAGGAGCTCCTTCGGCGTGATGAGCCCCTGCTTGATCGCGATCTTGCCAAAGAGGCTGTCGCCGGGAGCGCTCATGGGCGGCCGCCCACAGGTGGGAGGCCCGCGTGCATTCTAGTCGGTGGCCGGGGGTCGGGCCATGAGGGGAGGCAGGGGTCTTCGGGGAGCGCGAGGGGCGGAACCCCTCGCTCGGCGAACGCCCCTGCCTATTACTTCTTCTTCTTCTTCAACCCCGGCGGCAGGTGCGGCACGAGCGCCTGGTGCGGGCACCCCTCCACGCAGATGTGGCCGCCCGGGCGGTGGTCGCAGTGGTGCGTGTGCTTGTGGTGCTCGCAGGATGAGGAGTGCTCGTGCCGGACGACCGTGCCCTCGATCCGGGGGCAGGCCGTGCAGGTCGCCGGGTGCGGCTCGCGGTGCCACTCGCCGTGCCACTGGTGGTGGCCGCAGCCCGGGCCGTGGACGTGGACGACGACCCGGTGGTAGCGCGGGTCGGCGCAGCCGGCGGGGTGTTCCTCGCGGTGCCAGGTCCCGTGCCAGAAGTTGTGGCCGCAGCCGACGCCGTGGACGTGGGGGTGCCAGCGTTCGTCGCAGCAATCCGGCGGGTGCTGCGTCGGGTGCCAGTCGCCGTGCCAGTAGGTGTGGCCGCAGCCGTCCCCGTGGACGTGGACGACCACCTGGTGCCAGCGCGGGTCGTTGCAGCCCGCCGGGTGGGGATCGGAGTACCAGTCCCCGTGCCAGTAGTAGGGGTGGCCGCAGCCGGGTCCGTGGACGTGGACGACGGCCCGGTGCCAGCGCGTGTCGCAGCAGGCGTCTGGGTGCGCATAGTCCCAGTAGGCGCCGTGCCAGTAGTGGTGGCCGCAGCCCGGCCCGTGGACGTGGACCCTCGCCCCGTGCCAGAGCACGCTCCGGCAGCTCGCGGGGTGGGCATTCTCGTGCCAGTCCCCGTGCCAGAAGTGGTGCCCGCAGCCGTCGCCGTGGACGTGGACTCGCGTGACCCCGTGCCAGTGCTCGTCGCAGCAGGCGTCGTCGTGTGGATCGTCGTTCCAGTTCCCGTGCCAGTAGTAGTGGCCGCAGCGGGGACCGTGCTCGTGGGCAACCTCGACCACCGTGTGGAAGGTCGGGTCCGCGCACCAGTCGGGGTGGGGCGTCTCGTGCCAGACCCCGTGCCAGTACCAGTGTCCACAGCCGGGGCCATGGACGTGGACGTGCGCGTACGGGGACTGGACGTCCACGGCGTAGTAGCGGCGGCATCCCGCCGCCGCAGCGAGCGCGATCAACGCGACGAGGAGGCATCTCACGGGCGCACCCATCATGCTCTCCGTTCCTTTCCCCCGGCGCTCTCGAGACTTGCGCCCGGCGCCCGCCCGCTCAGGCCCCGATGGTCTCCCGGATGGCCGTCACGAGCCTCGCCGCCCATGTCTCGAGCACGCTCCGAGACTCTCCCTCAAGCATAACACGTGCCACGGGCTCGGTGCCCGAGTAGCGCGCGACGATGCGTCCCGCGCCCCCGACGGCCGCCTTCGCTCCCTCGAGCGCCTCGCGGATGGCCGGGACGCTCTCGAGGGGCGGTCGCTCACGGACGGGGACCGAGAGGAGGAGCTGGGGAACGGCCACGTAGCCCTCGAGGAGCTTCCCGAGGTGGCGCCCCGAGCGGACCATCACCCCCAGGAGTTCCAGCGCGGTGAGGAGCCCGTCCACTCGGAGCTGACCCCTCCGCGGCAGGATCACGTGGCCCGAGGGCTCGCCGCCGAGCGCGAGGCCGTCCGCGGCCACCTTGGCCGAGACGTTCCGGTCCCCGACGGCCACCCTCGCGAGCTTGACGCCGATCTTCTCGAGCGCCCGCTCGAGCCCGAGGTTCGTCATCGAGGTCCCGACGACCGTCGAGCCCGGGAGGGCGCCGCGCTTCCGGAGATCGCGCGCCAGGACCAGCAGGATCGCGTCGCCGTCCCGCACCACCCCGCGCTCGTCCGCCGCGACGACCCGGTCCCCGTCCCCGTCGAGAGCGAGGCCGAGGACCGCCTTCCCGCGGCGGGTCTTCTCGGCCATCCGAGCCGGATAGAGGGCGCCCACGCGGCGGTTGATCCGCTCGGGGTCGGGCTCGACCGCGAGCGGGATGACCTGCGCCCCGAGCCGCCGGAGCACGTCGGGGGCCGTGACGCCGGTGGCGCCGTGCGCGCAGTCGAGGACGATCTTCATGCCGTGCAAGGCCGCGCCCGCCGCGGCTCCCGCCGCGACGAGGTCGCGCAGGTAGGTCTCGCGGGCGGCGGGCTCGGGGGCTGCGGTCCCGACGCGCGCCCCGACGGGCGAGGGCCCCCGGTGGCCGCCCTTCCGGAGCTTCTCCTCGATCTCGCGCTCGTCCGCTTCCGAGAGCTTCGCCCCGTCCGCGGCAAAGACCTTCACGCCGTTGTCCCGCATCGGGTTGTGCGAGGCCGAGAGCACGATCCCGAGGTCGTAGCCGAGCTTCGGGACGAGCGCCGCGCAGGCGGGCGTCGGCAGCACCCCCGCGAGCCCGCAGGAGACGCCCCGGGACGCGAGCCCCGAGACGAGCGCTCCCTCGAGCATGGGGCCGGACTTCCTCGGGTCCCGCGCGACGAGGACCCGCGCCCGGGCCCCGCGCCTCTCTCGCAGCCAGCGTCCGAGCACCTGCCCGAGACGGACGACGCGGGCCGGGACCAGCGGCCCGCGGTTGGCGACGGCGCGGATCCCGTCGGTCCCGAAAAGAGGGGTGGCCCCGGTCACTTCTCCGCCACCGGCGGCGGCGCCTTGGGCTCCAGGTCGTACGAGAGGTCCTGCCGCGCCGGGTCCACCACGACCTCGACGCCCCGGAACTGGCCGGGGGGATGGAGGGAGTAGTGGAGCCGCGCGATTCCGGACACGACCTTCCCCTCGACCAGCTCGACGGGCTCGATGGCGGCGTGGACGACGACGTTGCGCGACTCGACGCGCGCCATCGCCTCGGTGGGTCCCCGGAGCGAGACGGCGATCTCCTTCTCGATGCGGAGGTTGCGGTCGGGGGGCGGGGGGAAGCCCGCGGGCCACGAGACGCTCACGGGAACGTGCTCGATCTTGCGGGTCTCGAGGGCGGGCCGCAGCTGGACGCTGACGTAGGGCGGCGCCTCGACGATCTCGATCCCCGCCTCGACGACGGCCGGCGCGGGTTGGACCGGGTGGAAGAAGTTCTCCCGCCGCCCGGACACGTCCACCTTCTCGAGCGGGAGCGCCGCCCCGAGCGCCTCGACGGCCTTCTTGAGCCCCCGGACCAGCACCTTGTTCTTGCTCACCTCGACGGAGGCGATCTCGAACCCGGGTTCCGGCTCGCCCTCCGCGGCGGGGCGCTGGAGGCGCAGCGACCGCGTGACCACCCGCCCGAGGGTCAGCCGGACCTCGGCGGGCTCCTTCCGCGTGATCGCGATCCGCTCGTAGGGGATTCCGAAGTGCGCGTCGGCCACCCGGACGGGCCAGGAGACTTCGGCCTCGTCCCCCGCGGGGAGCTCCTCCCGGCGCAGCACGACGCGCCCCCGGATCTCGCGCGCGGCCTTCTCCTTCACGATCTCGACGGTCCGGCTGGGCCCCTTGAAGGTGACCCGGACCTCCGACGGCTCCTGCCGGAGCACCTGCCACTCGGTCCCGGGAGCGAGGGCGACCTCGTAGGGGAGCACGAGGTAGGTGTCGGCCGTCAGCTCCTCGCGGACGTAGAGCCAGACCAGGACGGCGAGGACCAGCGCGGTCGCCTTCGCGCCGAGGTTTCCGAGGAAGACGCCGCGGAGGAACATGCCCATCAGGCCCGCCGGTCACGATATCGGCGGCCCGCGGCCTCGGCAAGGCGGGCGGGCCCCGCTCCGCGTCGGGCCGCCGGGCCTACCCCCCGCCCGCCCCGAGGAACTGCTCCGAGGGCTCGGTCATCGCCTTCGGGTCGAGGTACTTGTCGGCGTCGGCCTTCGAGAGGAGTCCCTTCTCGACGACGAGCTGGCGGACGGTCTTCCCGCCCGCGCCGGCCTCCTTCGCGATCGCCGCCGCCTTGTCGTAGCCGATCTTCGGGACGAGGGCGGTCACGAGCGCGAGCGACTGCTCGACGAGCGACTCGCAGCGGTCCTTCTGGGCGACGATTCCCTTCACGCACCTCTCGGTGAACAACCGCGTCGCGTTCGAGAGGAGGCGGACCGACTCCAGCAGCGCCTCCGCCATCACGGGCATCATCAGGTTCAGCTCGAAGACCCCGCCCTGCGCGGCGAGAGTGACCGTCGCGTCGTTCCCGATCACGCGCGCGCAGACCTGCAGCAGCGCCTCCGACATCACGGGGTTCACCTTGCCCGGCATGATCGAGGAGCCGGGCTGGGTGGCCGGGATCGAGATCTCGCCGATGCCGCAGCGGGGGCCGCTGGCGAGCCACCGCACGTCGTTCGCGATCTTCCCGAGCGCGACGGCGACGCTCTTCAGCTGCCCCGAGCACTCGACGCAGGCGTCCTTCGCCGCCTGCCCCTCGAAGTGGTTCCCCGCCTCGCGGTACTTCAGGCCCGTCACGCGCGAGATCTCCGCGATCGCCGCGGCGGGGAGCTTCGGGTGGGCGTTCAGCCCCGTGCCGACCGCGGTCCCCCCGAGCGCCAGCTCCTCGAGGGCGTCGGCGGCCTTCTGCGCGCGCCGGGCCGAGAGGGCGGCCTGGGCGGCGTATCCCCCGAACTCCTGCCCGAGCCGGATCGGGGTCGCGTCCTGGAGGTGGGTCCGCCCGATCTTCACGATGGGATCGAAGGCCGCGGCCTTCTGCGCGAGGGCGGTCGCGAGCCCCTCGAGCGCGGGGACGAGGTCGTCCACCAGGGTCTGCCGGACCGACATGTGGAGCGCCGTCGGGATGACGTCGTTCGACGACTGCCCCATGTTCACGTGGTCGTTCGGATGGACCTCCTTCGAGCCCCGCGCCGCCCCGAGGACCTCGGTGGCGCGGTTGGCGATGACCTCGTTCGCGTTCATGTTGGTCGAGGTGCCGGACCCGGTCTGGTAGATGTCTAGCACGAACTCGGAATCGAGCTTCCCTTCCACCACCTCGTCGCAGGCCTTGCGGATCGCGTCGGCCCGCCGCTTGTCGAGGAGCCCGAGGTCCGCGTTCACCCGGGCGCACGCGGCCTTGATCTGGCCGAGCGCCTTCACGAACGGCCGCGGGAACCGGTGCCCCGAGATCGGGAAGTTCTCGACCCCCCGCGCCGTCGAGGCGCCGTAGTAGGCGTTCGCGGGCACCTGCATCTTCCCCATCGAGTCGGACTCCGTGCGGAAGCTCTCGGCCATGGCATCCTCCCTGCCCCCGTTCGGCCGCGGGGGGCGTGAGGATAGTATCGCTCCCCGCCGGGGACCAGCCCTTGCACGGCGCGCGCTCGGGCGCAAGAATCCTGGCTTGCCCTGGCTGCTCCCCTGTCGGGGGGCACCGGCGGTGGAGGTCGGGTTCCCCTCACGGGCCCCGAACCACTCGATGACCCCTCCCGAGAAGCCTGCCGGGGCCGCGCGCGCGACGCCCCAACACCCAAAGCAGCTCGATCATGTGATCATCCGGTTCGCCGGGGACTCCGGCGACGGCATCCAGATCACGGGCGGCCAGTTCACCAACACGACCGCCCTGTTCGGGAACGACCTCGCGACGCTCCCCGACTTCCCGGCCGAGATCCGCGCGCCCGCCGGAACGCTTCCCGGGGTCTCGGGCTACCAGATCCAGTTCGCCTCGGCCGAGGTCCACACGCCGGGCGACCGGCCCGACGTCCTCGTCGCCTTCAACCCCGCCGCGCTCAAGGTGAACCTGCGGGACGTCCCGCTGAACGGGACGATCATCGTCAACGCCGACGAGTTCAACGAGCGCAACCTCGAGAAGGCCGGCTACAAGGCGAACCCCCTCGAGGACGGCTCCCTCGCGAACTACCGGCTGGTGAAGGTGGACATCACCCGCCTCACCCTCGACTGCCTCGCGGACATGAAGGACCTCGACCAGAAGGAGAAGAAGCGCTGCAAGAACTTCTTCGCCCTCGGTCTCGTCTACTGGCTCTACCAGCGCCCGATGGACCCGACCCTCAAGACGATCCGCGAGAAGTTCAAGAAGAGCCCCGTCATCGTGGACGCCAACTCCCGGGTCCTCAAGGCGGGCTACGACTTCGGCTCGAACACCGAGATCTTCCAGGACGTGTTCGTCGTCCCGCCCGCGACCTACGAGCCGGGCATCTACCGGAACATCTCCGGGAACGAGGCGCTGGCGATCGGGCTCGTGACGGCGGCGACTCGCGCGGGGCTCCCGCTCGTCTACGGCTCCTACCCGATCACGCCCGCCTCGGACATCCTCCACGCTCTCGCGAAGCTCAAGAACTACGGGGTCTTCACGTTCCAGGCCGAGGACGAGATCGCGGCCGTGACTTCGGCGGTCGGGGCCGCGTTCGCCGGAGCCATCGGCGTGACCGCGAGCAGCGGGCCCGGGATCGCCCTGAAGGGCGAGGCGATCGGCCTCGCGGTGATGACGGAGCTGCCTCTCGTGATCTGCGACATCCAGAGGGGCGGCCCCTCGACGGGGCTCCCGACCAAGACGGAGCAGGCCGACCTCTTCCAGGCGCTCTTCGGGCGGAACTCCGAGTCGCCGGTGGCGATCCTCGCGCCGTCGAGCCCGTCGGACTGCTTCTTCCTCGGATACGAGGCCGTCCGGATCGCGCTCAAGTACATGGTCCCGATCTTCATCCTCTCCGACGGCTACCTCGCGAACGGGGCCGAGCCCTGGAAGCTCCCGCGGGTCGAGGACCTCGCGCCCATCACCGTGAACCGCCGGACGGACCCGAAGGGCTTCCAGCCCTACCTCCGGGACGAGGTGACCCTCGCCCGGCCGTGGGCGTGGCCCGGGACGCCCGGGCTCGAGCACCGCATCGGCGGCATCGAGAAGCAGAACGTGACCGGGAACGTCTCCTACGACCCCGAGAACCACGACCTGATGTGCCGGCTCCGGGCCGAGAAGGTCGCGAGGATCGTTCAGGACGTCCCCGATCTCCAGGTCGTGGGTCCCGCGAGCGCCGAGATCCTCGTGATCGGCTGGGGGAGCACCCTCGGCTCGATCACCCAGGCGGTGGAGGAGGCGCAGGCCGAGGGAGTCCCCGTCGCCCGCGCCCACCTCCGGCACCTGAACCCGATGCCCGCGAACCTGGGGGACGTCCTCCGCCGGTTCCGCAAGGTGATCGTCCCGGAGATGAACCTGGGCCAGCTCGCGTTCGTGCTCCGGGGCCGCTACCTCGTCGAGACCGTGCAACTCAACCGCGTGCAGGGCCTCCCGCTCAAGGTGCGCGACATCCGGCAGACGATCGAGGAAGTGGCCCAGGCCCTGAAGGGAGTCCGCTAGATGACACCTCCGCCGGCCGGCGCTCCCGCCCCGGCCTCGCCCGCCCCCGCGGCGCCGACGGCGCCGCCGAAGCTCACGCCCAAGGACTTCCAGTCGGACCAGATCGTCCGCTGGTGCCCGGGCTGCGGCGACTACGCCATCCTGAACGCCGTCCTCCAGGTGATGCCGACCCTCGGCATCCCGCGCGAGAAGATCGTCTTCGTCTCCGGGATCGGCTGCTCCTCCCGCTTCCCCTACTACATGAACACCTACGGCTTCCACACGATCCACGGGCGCGCGCCCGGGATCGCGACGGGGGTGAAGCTCGCCAACCCCGAGCTCACCGTCTTCGTCGTGACCGGCGACGGCGACGGGCTCTCGATCGGCGGGAACCACCTCCTGCACGCGCTCCGCCGGAACGTGGACTTGAAGATCCTCCTCTTCAACAACCGGATCTACGGGCTCACGAAGGGGCAGTACTCGCCGACGAGCGAGGTGGGCAAGATCACGAAGTCCTCGCCCTTCGGCACCGTCGAGCGGCCGCTCGAGCCGATCGCCGTGGCGCTCGCCGCCGAGGCGACGTTCGTCGCGCGGAGCGTGGACGTGCAGGCGCAGCACCTCCAGGCGGTGGTGAAGAGGGCCGCGGCGCACCGCGGCTCGGCGTTCGTCGAGATCCTCCAGAACTGCAACGTCTTCAACGACGGGGCCTGGACCTCGGTCACGGAGCGCGACGTCCGCGACGACCGCCAGCTCACGCTCGAGCACGGGAAGCCCATGGTCTTCGGGAAGGACCGGACGAAGGGGATCCGGCTCCGCGGCTTCGAGCCGGAGGTCGTGACTCTCGGGAAGGACGGCGTGACGGAGAAGGACCTCCTCGTCCACGACGAGAAGGAGCGCCACGGGTCGCTCGCCTACATCCTCTCGCGGATGAACCCGCCGGAGTTCCCGCTCACGCTCGGGGTGTTCCGGCAGATCGAGTTCCCGACCTACGAGACGAAGGTCCACGAGCAGGTCCGCAAGGCCCGCGAGAAGGCGGGCCCGGGGGACCTCGCGAAGCTCATCGCCGGGCCCGAGACCTGGGAGGTCCGGCCCGATGGGTCGAAGGTCGCGCACGGGGAGATGTAGGGGGGACCATGAAGGGGATCGAGCAGGAGGAAGAGGAGTCCCGGTACGCCGAGGCGGCGGCGAAGCAGGCTCGGAGACTCTCGTCGGACGTCCTGCGTGCCCCGATCGCGCGGCTCGGGCTCCACCCGGCGACGACCGTCCGCGAGGACGCGTCGGCCGGGGACGCGATCGCCGAGATGCAGCGCCGCGGGATCGGGAGCATCCTCGTCGTGGACAAGGCGGGGATGATCGCGGGGATATTCACCGAGCGGGACGTCCTGAAGAAGGTCGCCGGGAAGCCCCTCGACCTCGTGAAGTCGAAGGTCCGCGACCTGATGACCCCGAAGCCCGAGACGATCCGCGCCGAGGACCGGATGGGCTTCGCCCTCAACAAGATGACGGTCGGCGGCTACCGCCACATCCCGGTCGTGGACAAGGCGGGGAAGCCCACGGGCGTCCTCACGATGCGCGACGTGGTCCGCTACATCGTCGAGTTCTTCCCCGAGGACGTGCTGAACCAGCCGCCGAAGTCCTCGGGCCGCGCGGACGAGCCGGACGGGGGTTAGGGAGCCAGCGCCGCGTCCTCGGACGCGTAGTCGGGCGGGGGGCCCGGCGCGGGGTTCTCGGCCTCCCAGGTGACGGCGGCACGGACCGCCTCGCGGCGCGGGACGGCCTCGCGGTAGCCGAGCTCCTCGCGGATCCGGCGCGAGTCGAGGACGACGGGGCGGTCGCCGCGCACGCCCACGCGGCAGGCGGGGGGACAGCGCGCGTCCGGTAGCGTGAGGATCCGCCCGGTCCAGCCGCGCGCCTCCGCCGCGAGGGCCGCCCACTCGGCTACGGTCGGTGCGTCGGGCTCCGCCACGTTGTAGAGCCGCGATCCGGGCCGGCCGTCGCACGCCGCGAGGACGATCGCCGCGGCGACGTCCGCGACCGAGGCCCTCGAGCAGCGCCAGCGGGCCCCGTCCTCATCGAGGAGGAAGGCCGGACGGCCGTCGAGGATCCGCCGCACCACGGGCCCGAACCGGTGCTGCGGGTCCCCGGGCCCGTAGACCATCGGGAGCCGGAGGACAGTCCCCGGGAGTTCGCGCGCCCCGAGGACCGCCTCCTCGACGTGGATCTTCTCATAGTCGTCGAGCCCCGGGGCACGGCCGCGGTAGGGGAACCGGGTCGCGCGCAGGGGGGCGTCCTCGGCGAGCGGGGCATCCGCCACGGGGTCCGCGGGCCCCTCCTCGATCCCGGTCGCGACCCCGAACGCGCGATACACGTCGGCGCTGCCGACGGCGACGAGCCTCGCGACGACCCCGCGGAAGAGGTCCACGACCGCGCGGGCATCGGTGGCGCCGAGGGGGAGCATGTCCACGACGGCGTCGGGACGAGCGGCCCGTAGCACGGCCGCCGACTCCGCGAGGCGGTGCCGGTCCCCGAGGACCCGCGGGAGCCCGGGGAACCGGTCGGCGCCCGTCTTCCCGCGGTGGAAGAGAGTGACCCCGTGGCCGAGGGCCCGGAGCCGCTCGACCACGGCCGGGCCGATGAACTTCGTCCCTCCGAGCACCAGCACGCGCATGGCTTCCTCCCGGATTCCTCCGAGGACGCGAGCCTGAAGTTATCCCATGGAGCCTTCGGCGTGTCCTCCCCCACTTATCAGTAGCCCGTGGTTTTCGGGTGGGGCCTTGGCCACGCGAAAACTGCGGGCTACTGTGTCAACCGATGGCCCGGTCCGGGGTTCTGATGGGGGAGCGCACATGATCCGTCCGGCCGGGCCGGAGGGATGGGAGGCGCTCGCCCGGGAGGCGCGAGCCGGGAACGCGGAAGCCGTGGAAGCGCTGGCCGAGAGCCTGTATCCCCCCCTCGTGAACTTCGCCCGGCGCTCGCTCGGGGACCCGGGGGCGGCCGACGACGTGGCGCAGGAGACGGTCGTCCGGGTCGTGACGAACCTCCGGCGCTACCGGCCCGGGACCCGGTTCCGCTCGTGGGTGTACCGGATCGCCTTGAACCTCTGCCGGAACCGCGCCACGCGGCACCGGCACGTGACCTCGGACGGGGTGCCCGAGGAGGCCGTGGCGCTGCTCCCGGGGCGCGAGCGCTCCGCGGGTCCCGAGACGCTCGCCGCCGAGCGCGACGAGGCGGCCCGCGTGCGCCGCGCGCTCCGGGAGCTGCCCGAGCCCTTCCGCGAGGTCGTGACTCTCCGCCTCTGGCAGGGCCTCTCCTTCGCGGAGATCTCGGAGTCGCTCGGCGTCCCCGAGGGGACGCTGAAGAGCCGGATGCACCACGCGGTGAGGAAGCTCCGGGACATCCTGGGAGTCGCCCCCGAGGCCGTGGCGGGCCCCGGCACGGCCGGGCCCGCCGGCCCCATTGGGAGAGGGAGCGGCGCGTGACCCCGAGCCCCGTCCATCCCGCTCCCGAGCGGCTCACCCTGCTCGCGCTCGGGGACCTCCCCGACCCCGAGGCGTCGCAGGTCCGCGCCCACGCGGGGTCCTGCCCGGAGTGCCGGCGGGAGCTCGCGGCGACCGCGACGACGCTGCGGCTCCTGCGGTCGGAGGCCGACGCCGAAGCCGGGACCGAGCGGCTCGCCGAGGTCCGAACGGCCGCCCGCGAGGCGGTCCAGAAGGCGCGGGTCCGGCGGCGGATCCTCCTCCCCCTGTCGGCCGGCTCGGTGGCCGCGGCGGGGCTCCTCGGGTGGGCGCTCCTCTCGGGAGGGACGCCGCCGCCGGCCGTCTCTCCGGCCGCCCCCCCGGACGCGACGCCGGCGCCGCCGGCTCCGGCGCCGGTCCGCCCCGCGCCCGCGACGGGAACGGGGCCGACCGAGTCCGTCGCCGCGGGGCGCCCGAGTCCCGGGGCGGCGCCCGCCCCCGAGGCAGGGGCGACCCAGCCGACGCCCGAGCCCGGGCCGGGCTCGGGGCCGCCCGAGCCGGTCACGCCTCCGTCGAGCGTCGAGGCGGCCGGCGCCGAGAAGCCCGCGCCGCCGGCGCCCACGGTCGCGCCGACGGCCCCGGCCACACCCCCGGCGCCCGGCCCGGGCGGACCGGGCTCGACCGGGACCGCCCCCGTCGCCCCCGCACCGACGCGGCCCGCCGACACGGCCGCCCGGGAGCCGCCGCGCTTCGCCCTGGCCGCGTCGGCCGAGACCTCCCGGTCCGCCGAGGTCACGCTCCCTGGCAACCCCGCGACGAAGCTCGACCGGAGCGAGCCCGTCCCGTGGGGCTCCGCGGTGAGGCTCGCCCCCGCCGGGGACCGGCCCGCGACCCTCGTGCTCGCCGACGGCGGCCTCCTCTCCGTGCTCCACGCGGAGGCGCGCCTCACGATGCCGAGCGGGCCCGACGGAGCCGTCGGCGTGACGGCCCCCGGCCCGGCGATCGTCTACGTGTCCCTCCCGGTCCGCGCGGAGCCTCTGCGGATCGAGACCCGCGTCGAGAACGAGATCGTCTCGCTCGAGCTGCGGCCGGGCTCGGAGTGCCTCCTCACGTTCAACGAGAAGGGCAAGGGAGCCGAGGGGCTGGCGGAGCTGTCCGGCTACGCTCCGATCCCATTCATGGCGGGCCCGTCCGGGACGGGTTCCGGCGACGAGCGCCGGGAGTGCCCGCCGGGGCACAGCGTGGGCCTCCGCAACGGGAGGAAGGGCAAGCCCGCGATGGCGGGAGCGGAGAAGGCCGCCGCCGAGCTCCTCCCTCTCGCGGGGCTGCGCCGCCTCCACGCCAAGGAGTCGCTCCTGCTCGTCCTACGCTCCGCCCAGCGCGCCCGCGGGCCGGCGCTCGAGGCTCTCACGCGGCAGCTCTCGAACCTCAACGCCGAGACCGTCCGGCGGGAGTCGGCCGGGCTCCTCGACCTGATCGAGCTCTGCGCCCGGGAGGAGATCGCCCCGGAGGACCTCGCCGAGATCGCCGATGTCCTCCGCCGGGCCGACCGCGCCGGCCTCGACGTGGGGAAGCTCCTCGAGCTGGCCCACCACGCCTTGCTCCTCGGCAAGCGCGGGGAGGAGCTGCAGCGGACGCTCCAGGAGATCCTCGCGAAGCTCCGGCGCGTCCGGGGCCTCGAGGGCGGCCATCGGGGAGGCGGCGGCGAGAAGAAGGGGTAGGCCGCGCTAGCGCGGCTGCGCGGCCGCCGGCTTCGCGGGGACCTTCTCGACGAATTTCCGGTCCGCGAAGTGGCGGTACTCCGCCACGTCCGCGGCCCTGGCGCCGACCTTGGCCAGCGCCTCGAGGATTCCCCGCTGGACCTGGATCTCCTCCTGGAAGTTCTGGAGGAACTCCTGGCCCCGGATGTCCTGCAGCCTCGTCCGGAGCGACTCGCGGACCAGGAAGCGCAGGCCCTCGCGGTCGAGCCGCGTGCCGAGGGCCTTCCCGAGCACGTCGAGCCCCGGGTAGGCGCTCGTGTCGTGGTCGTCGTAGCGCGCGAGCGCCTCGAGCTTCCCGCGCTCGACGGATCCGAGGAGCCGGTCCACGAAGGGCTCAACCGCCTCGAAGTCGCGCAACCGGTCCTGCTCCTCGATCCGCCACTCGGGCCAGTCGTCCGTGTCCCCCGAGACGGCGAGGTGGGGGAGGAGGCCCTTCCCGTGGACCGTGTCGCCCGAGGGGAGGAAGTACTTGAAGACGGTGATGCGGACGAACCGGGTGAACAGCCCCTTCTCGTCCCGGCTCTTCTGGAGGGGGAGGAAGGTCTGGCCCGAGCCCTTCCCGAACGTGCTCCCGTCCCCGTTGTGGTGCTCGGGCACGACGAGGCCGATGATGGTCGCCCGCTGGTGGTCGCGCAGGACCCCCGAGAGAAGCTCCGCGCCGCTCGCCGAGTCGTTGGTGGTGAGCACGACGACGGGCGCGTCCCAGAGCGGCTTCCGCGTCGTCCGGTACTCGCGCTCCTTCCAGCCGGCGTGGCGTCCCTTCGTCGTCGTGATGAGCGAGCCCTCCGGGACGAAGAGGCTCGCGCAGGCGACGACCTCGTCGAGCGAGCCGCCGAGGTTGTCGCGGAGGTCGAGGAGGAGGGCCCGGGCGCCCATCCGCTTGAGGTCCTTGAGCGCCGCCTCGAGGTCGTCGCCCGACTTGTTGTCGAACCGGATCAGGTGGCAGTAGCCGAGCCCGCCGGGGAGCATCTCGTGCGGCGCCGTGTTGATCGTGATCATCGCGCGCGTGAGGGGAGGGATCTCGATCGGCTCGGAGCCCCCGCGCCGTCGCACCCAGACTCTCACCTGGGTCCCCTCCTTCCCCTTGAGCAGGTCCACGCACTCCTCGAGGGGCTTCCCGACCAGCTCCACGGGGGCGGGCCGCTCGGGGACGAGCGCCCGGACGATCTGGTCCCCCGAGCGGATCCCGGCGGCATAGGCGGGGGCGAGCTCCCCGTCGCTCCGGCGGTAGATCGGCTGCGTGATCGAGAGGACCTCCCGCCGCTTGCCCCCCGGCGCGTCCCCCCGGTAGGGCCGAAGCCGCACGTAGGCCCCGATCCCGCCGTAGGAACCCGCCATGCGCTCCTGGTTCCGCGTGTATTCCCGGAGGATCATGTAGCCGGAGAACTGGTCGAGGCTCGCGACCATCCCGCGGGCGGCCGCGTCGCGGAGGAACGCGCGGTCCACCCTCTCCTTCGCGGTCGCTCCCTCGGCCTGGGACGGGGCCAGCTCGTGGGGATACCAGCTCTCGACCGTCGTCATCGCCTCGACGACGAGGTCGCGGAGCAGCGGCCCCCCGGACGCGAGGCGGTCCTTGAGCGGGGCGAGCGCCAGGTGGGCCCGGGCGGTCGCTCCCTCGACGGTCGGCTCGCCCGCGATCGCCTTGAGCACGCTCGCGACGGACGCGACGTCGTCGGCCTCGGCGAGCGCCAGGGCGGCCTGTCGCCCGAGCGGGTCGTCGGCGGAGGCCGCCTCGCGGAGCGCCGCCCGCGCCGGCGCGTTCACGGGGCGGACCGCGACGAGGCCCCGCGCGGCCGCGAGCCGCACCGGCCGGGCGGACGCCGGGTCCTCGAAGATCCCCTCCAGAGCCTCCCGCCCCTCGTCGCCGCCGAGCTGCCCGAGGACGAAGGCGGCCCAAGGGGCGTGGGCCCCCCCCTCCTTCACGAGCCGGACGAGGGGCGCGATGTCCCCCACGCCCTCTCGGAGCGCGATCCGGGCGCACGCGAGCGCCACC
>JAKEIC010000260.1 GCA_022614695.1 Planctomycetales bacterium
GGGCACGAGGCCCATGGGGCCCACGAGGGCCCTGAGGGCCATGGGCACGTCCACGGGGACGAGGAGAAGCTCGGCCTCACGGTCGAGGTGACCGAGGTCGGGCCCTGCGAGAAGGCGCTCGCGATCACGGTCGCGGCCGAGAGCGTCGGGAAGCGCCTCGAGGGGGCGACGAAGGAGCTGAAGAAGGTCCTCTCGATGCCGGGGTTCCGTCCCGGCCACGCCCCCAAGCGGCTCGTCGAGAAGAGGTTCCAGGACCGGATCCAGGCCGAGGTGCGCGGGGCGCTCCTCGAGGCGGGCCTCCGCCAGGCGCTCGAGGAGAAGGGCTGGGGACTGCTCGGGGACCCGACCTGGCCCGACGAGAAGGAGATCGGCACGGTCGAGCCGGGGAAGCCCTACTCCTTCCGCGCGACCGTTCTGGTGAGGCCCGAGATCGTGCTCCCGAACTACGTCGGCGTCGAGGTGCCGAAGCCCTCGGCCAAGGTCCCCCCCGAGCTGGTCGAGGCGGAGATCCGGCAGATCCGCATGAAGCGCGCCCAGTGGGTGCCCTCGGGCGGGGAGGCCACGGCGAACGACCTCGTCGTCTTCGACGCGGAGTTCCGGAGCGGGGGGAACCAGGTCCACCGCTCGGTCGGTGCCGAGGCGATCCCGCGCGGGGCCGAGGGGAAGAAGGGCTACGAGTGGGTCGCGGGGCTCGTGGGCGCGAAGTCGGGCGAGAAGCGCGTGACCAAGGGCAAGCTTCCCCCCGACCTCCCGAACGCCGAGTTCCGCGGCGCGGACGGCGAGATCGCCGTCGAGGTGCGGGCCGTCAAGCGCCTCGAGGTGCCGGAGCTGGACGCGGCCTGGCTGAAAGAGCTGGGCGTCTCGTCCGCGGACGAGCTGCGGAAGTCGGTCGCGGAGGGGCTGCGCGTCGCGGCCGCACGCGACCTGAACGCCGCGCTCGAGGACCGGATCGTGGACACGCTCCTCGAGCGGACGCCGATCGAGCTCCCGGCCAAGATCCTCGAGCGCGAGACCGAGGGCTACCTCCAGCGCTTCGAGATGGCGCTCCGGAACCGGAGGGTGGCCGAGGCGGACATCCCGAAGCTCCTCGACGAGGAGCGGAACGAGCGCCGCGGCAAGCTCGAGCGGGGGTTCAAGCGCTTCTTCCTCCTCGACGAGATCGGGAAGAAGGAGAAGATCTTCGCGACCGAGGAGGACGTGGCCGAGCGGGTGCGCGAGATGGCCGCGCACTACAAGCGCACCATCCCGGAGATCTCGGCCGAGCTGGAGGGACGGGGGATGATGCGGGAGCTGCGGGGCGAGATCCGCGAGGAGAAGGTGCGCCGGTTCCTCCGGGAGAAGGCCGTCCTCAAGTGACCCGGGGGACCGAGACCGAGGGCGCGCGCGACCCGCGCGGGGTCGTCTTCGTCCCCCACGTCTGGGAGACGACCGGCCAAGGCGAGCGCGAGTTCGACCTCTTCTCGCGGCTCCTCAAGGACCGGATCATCTTCGTCGGGACGGAGATCACGGACCACGTCGCGAACCTGGTCGTCGCGCAGATGCTCTTCCTCCAGACCGAGGACCGCAAGAGGGAGATCGCCCTCTACTTGAATTCGCCCGGCGGGTTCGTCACCTCGGGCCTGGCGATCTACGACACGATGAAGTTCGTCCAATGCGACGTGGCGACCTACTGCCTGGGCTCGGCCTCCTCGATGGCGGCGGTGCTGCTCGCCGCCGGGACCAAGGGCAAGCGGTTCGCGCTCCCCCACTCGCGGATCATGATCCACCAGCCCTGGGGGCGGGCGACCGGGACCGCCGCAGACATCCGGATCCACGCCGAGGAGATCAACCGGATGAAGAGGCGCGTGAACGAGATCCTCTCCGACCATTCCGGGCAGGCCTTCGAGCGCGTGGAGAAGGACACCGATCGCGATCGCTACATGTCGGCCGACGAGGCGAAGGCGTACGGGCTCGTGGACGAGGTGGTGCAGTCCCTGAAGACGCCCGGGGTCCCGCAGGGACAGGCGGCGGGGAGATGAAGGAGACGGCGCGGCGACGGGGGTTCTCTCGGGGGGGTGCGGGGGGCGGAGCCCCCTGCCCCGCGACGGAGACCGGGGTGTAGACTACGGCGGATCGGCGAATCGCGGAGGAGGAGGAGAGCGGGCGCGCATGAGCTACATGGTTCCGTTCGTGATCGAGAGGACGGGGCGCGGCGAGAAGGTCTACGACATCTTCTCGCGGCTGCTCAAGGACCGGATCATCTTCATCGGGACGCCGGTGGACGACGTCGTCTCGAGCCTCGTGATCGCGCAGATGCTCTTCCTCCAGATGGAGAAGCGGAATCAGGACATCAACCTCTACATCAACTGCCCGGGAGGGTCCGTGACGGCCGGCCTCGCGATCTACGACACGATGCAGTTCGTCCAGTGCGACGTCGCGACCTACTGCATCGGTCAGGCGGCGAGCATGGGCGCGGTGCTCCTGGCGGCCGGCACCAAGGGGAAGCGCTTCGCGCTCCCGAACGCCCGGATCATGATCCACCAGCCTTGGGGCGGGGCCCGCGGGACCGCGGCCGACATCCACATCCAGGCCGAGGAGATCCTCCGGTTGAAGAAGACCGTGCGCGACATCGTCGCCCGTCACACGGGCCAGCCGCTCGAGCGGATCGAGCGCGAGACGGACCGCGACTTCTTCATGAGCGCCGGCGACGCCAAGAAGTACGGGCTCGTGGACGAGGTGATCGAGTCGCTGAAGTCCGTGCCCGGGGCGCTCCCGCTGCCCGGCGTCGCCGGCAACGTCGGTTCGCCAGGTCCGCAGCCCGCCTCGCCCGCGACGGGCGGCGCGCGGAACTCCCGGGGGACGGATTGAGCCGCCGCCGCCGCGACCTCCTCGGCGACGAGCGCTGCGTCTTCTGCGAGAAGAGCCCGCCGTTCGTCGCCGACCTGATCGAGGGGCCGCCCGGCGTCTTCCTCTGCTACGACTGCGTGGAGCTGTGCTCCTCGGTGGTGAACGAGAACCGCGGGCGGAAGAAGCGCCCCGCCGCCGGCGCGGGCCCGAGGCAGCGGGGGACGAAGCTCACCTTCGACGCGCTCCCGACCCCGTCCCAGCTCAAGACCGAGCTCGACCAGTACGTGATCGGCCAGGAGCGCGCGAAGAAGGTCGTCTCGGTCGCGGTCTACAACCACTACAAGCGCATCCTCGTGGACCCCGAGCCCCACGGGGTCGAGATCGAGAAGAGCAACATCCTGCTCATCGGCCCGACCGGGACGGGGAAGACGCTCATCGCCCGGACGCTCGCCCGGATCCTGAACGTCCCGTTCGCGATCGGCGACGCGACGACCCTCACCGAGGCGGGCTACGTCGGCGAGGACGTCGAGAACCTGCTGCTGCGGCTCCTCCAGAATTGCGACTTCGACATCGAGCGGGCGGAGAAGGGGATCGTCTTCATAGACGAGATAGACAAGATCGCCAAGACCCAGCTCAACGTCTCGATCACGCGCGACGTCTCGGGCGAGGGCGTGCAACAGGCGCTCCTCAAGATGCTCGAGGGGACGGTCTCCAACGTCCCGCCGCAGGGAGGCCGCAAGCACCCCGAGCAGGCCTACATCCAGCTCGACACGACGAACATCCTCTTCGTCTGCGGGGGGGCCTTCGTGAACCTCGACGAGATCATCGCGGGCCGCGTCGGGCGCAAGCAGATCGGGTTCAAGACCGACCCGAACGTGGACCGCGAACGGCGCAAGGGGGAGCTCCTCCAGCAATGCGAGGTCGAGGACCTGCTCCAGTTCGGGATGATCCCGGAGTTCGTGGGGCGGCTCCCGATCGTCTGCGCGCTCGCGCCGCTCGACGAGGACGCGCTCGTGCGGATCATGATGGAGCCGAAGAACGCGGTCATCCGGCAGTACCAGAGGCTCTTCGAGATGGAGGGGAGCCAGCTCGAGTTCACGCCCGAGGCGATCCGCGAGGTCGCGAAGAGGGCCCTCGCGAAGGAGACGGGAGCCCGGGGCATCCGCGCGATCGTCGAGGACCTGATGCTCGACCTGATGTTCGCGCTCCCGGGCAAGCGCGAGCCCGCCCGCTACACGGTCACCCACGAGGTCGTCCGCGGCGAGCGCCCCGTGATCGTCGAGGAAGTCGGGGCGAAGAAGGTGACGAGGAAGCGGGAGACGGCGTAGGAACGGCCGCGGACGGCCGTTCCTAGCGGGGGGACCCGAGGCCCCTTGCCAGGGCGACCGACGGGCGCGAGCATGGGCGGCCGGCGGTGTGACGTGGATCTCCCCATCGCAGTGAACCCGGGGCCGCAGCCGGCGCTCGCGCGAGGCTCGCCCCTCCCCCTCGCCGGGGCGACGCCGGAGGAGGTGGCGGTCGCGCTCGGGGACCGGGAGCCGCGATACCGGGCGCGGCAGGTGCTCGCGTGGGTCCACAAGAGGGGGGCGAAGTCGCTCGCCGACATGACGGACCTGCCGAAGCTCCTGCGCGAGAGGCGCGCGGGGGACCTCCTCGCGCGGACGACCGCGATCCTCGCGCGGCACCCGTCCGACGACCGGACCGTGAAGTTGCTCGTCGGACTCGCAGACGGGGAGAGCGTCGAGGCGGTGCTGATCCCCGAGGGGGACCGGTGGACGCTCTGCGTCTCCACCCAGGTCGGCTGCGGGATGGCGTGCCGGTTCTGCGCCACGGGCACGATGGGGCTCCGGAGGAGCCTCACGGCCGCCGAGATCGTCGAGCAAGCGCTCCACGCCCGGGACGAGCTCGCTGGCGAGAGCCCCGACAACCTCGTCTTCATGGGGATGGGCGAGCCGCTCGCGAACTGGCCTGCGCTCCGGCGGGCATTGGAAGTGCTCAACGCCCCGTGGGGGACGGGGATCGGCGCGCGTCGCATGACCGTCTCGACGATCGGGTTCCCGGAGAGGATCCGGGACCTCGCGACCCTCGGCCTGGAGGTGAACCTCGCGATCTCGCTCCACGCGCCGGACGACGACCTCCGGACGGCGCTCGTCCCCCCGAACAAGGGGGTCGGGATCCGGGAGCTCCTCGACGCGGCCCGCGACTTCCACGAGAGGACCGGGCGGAGGGTCACGCTCGAGTACGTCCTGCTCGCGGGCGTGAACGACTCCCCGGACCAGGCCCGGCGCCTCGCCGAACGGGTCCGCAGCCTCGGCGCGTTCGTGAACCTGATCCCCATGAATCCGGTCGCGGGGCTCCCCGACCGGGCGTCCGATCCCGCGACGGTCCAGGCCTTCCGCCGCGCGCTCCGGGCGGCCGGGGTCGAGTGCGAGATCCGCCGCCAGCGCGGGGACGACATCGCCGCGGCGTGCGGGCAGCTCCGTCTCGCGGCGGCGCCGGGCGCGAGCCTCGACGGCTTTCCCGGCGAGCGACGCCCCGAGCCCGATTCGCGAGGGTAGACTCGGTCCGGGATGCGCGAGGGCCCGGACGGGATGGCGAGGGATCGGCCCTCCGGGATCCCGGACCCCGGACCCGGCCTCCCGCGTCCCCACCTGACCGACTTCGGGCTCGCGAAGTCCGTCGCGACCGGCTCGAAGCTCACCCGCACCGGAGAGGCGCTCGGGACGCCGACCTACATGAGCCCCGAGCAGGCCCGCGGCGAGACGGGCGCCCCCGCACCGGCGACCGACGTCTGGAGCCTCGGCTGCGTCCTCCACGAGATGCTGGTGGGCCGGGCGCCCTTCGCGGGGGAGACCCCGGCCGCGATCGTGGGGAAGGTCCTCCTCGCCGAGCCTCCGGACCTCCGCGCGCTCGCGCCGGGCCTTCCGGTCGGACTCGCGCGCGTCGTGGCGGTCTGCCTCCAGAAGCGGGCCCGGGCGCGCTACCGGGACGCCTCCGCCCTGCGCGGGGACCTCGACCGCGTCCTCGCCGGCGAGGCGCCGCGGGCGCGGCCCCCGGCATCCGCGCGATGGCGCGCCATCGCCGCCGTCGCGGTCGCCGGGGCGGCCGCCTGGGCCGTCCTCCTCCGTCGGGGCGGCGTGACGGCGGAGGATCCCGCTCCCCCGCCGTCGCTCGCGCGGCCGGAGGAGGCGCTCGCCGCGCGAGCCCGCTCCCTTCGGCCGCTCGAGCCGGCGAACGCGGCGAGCCTCCTCGGGGACGCGATCGCCGCGGCCCCCGACCGCCACGACCTCCGGCTCGAGAGGGGGCTCCTCCTCTGGGCGCTCGGTCGCGGGGCCGAAGCTCGCGAGGAGTGGGGGCGGGTCCCCCTCTCAGGGGTCGAGGGGCCGACGGCCCGCCTCTACCGGGGACTCGAGTGCGTCTTCCGCCGCGCGCCGACCGAGGGCCGGGACGACCTCGAGATCGCCGCGGGGGCGCCCGGGTCGCTGGGCCAGCTGGCGCGCGGCGCCCTCGCCCTCGGTCGAGAGGACTGGAGGGAAGCCCGCGCGAGACTCGAGGGCGAGACCGACTGGATGGGGGCGCTGCTGCGCGCCTACGTCGAGGACGCGGACCCGGCCGGCGACAAGACGGCCGCGATCCGGGGCTACGGCGTCGCCCTCGCCGAGGGGATCCCCTTCGCTTGGGTCCTGCTGAACCGGGCGGGTCTCCGTCAGGAGGCCGGGGACCCGAAGCGAGCCGTCGAGGACGCGGACGCCGCCCTGGCCGTCGTCCCCGGGTGGGGAGGCGCCCTCGTGAACCGGGCGAACGCGAGGCTCGACCTCGGGGATGCGATCGGCGCGCTCACGGACCTCGAGGCCGCCCTCGCCGCCGATCCCGAGGATCCCGAGGCCCTCACGAGCCGTGCCCGGGCCCGGTTGGGGACGGGGGACGCGGCCGGGGCCGAGGCGGACGCGACGGCCGCGCTGCGGTCCGTGCCGGCGCGGTTCCGCTACAAACCGCTCAACAACCGCGGCTCGGCCCGAGCGGCGCTCGGCGACTGGCGCGGCGCGCTCGAGGATCACACGGCGGCCCTCGCGGCGAAGCCGGGTCATCCCGAGGCGCTCTTCAATCGGGGCAACGCCCGGCGCGCCCTGGGCGACCCCGCCGGGGCCACCGAGGATTACACGGCGGCCCTCCTCGGACGCCCCGGTTGGCCCGCGCCGCTCCTCAACCGGGGCCTCGCGCGGGAGGACATGGGAGACCCCGCGCGCGCCATCGAGGACTACACCGCGGCCCTGCGCCTGGACCCCGGACTCGCGGAGGCGCTCAACAACCGGGGGAGCGCGCGTGTCCGTCTCGGCGACGCGGACGCCGCGATCGAGGACTACCGGGCCGCCCTCCGGGCGCGCCCGGGCTACGCCTCCCCCCACCGGAACCTGGGCGTGCTCCAGCTCCGCCGCGGCGACACCCGCGCCGCCGCCGAGAGTTTCCGCGAGTTCCTGCGCCTCGCGCCGCAGGACCGTCGCGCGCCCCAGGTGCGGGCCTCGCTCGAGGAGTGCGAGCGCCAGCTCGGGATCGGCGGCGCCTCGTCGCGTTGAGTCGCGGAAGTCGGAAGGGACGCGGGGGGCTCGCCCGGACATGCGGGCTGTTGACCCGGCCCCGGCGGCTCGGTTCACTGGGAGGCCAGGTGCCCCAGGCCGTTGTCCGTGAGGCCGATCCCTCCGAGCTCCCCGCCCTCGCGGGACTCTTCGGCTCGACCCCCGAAGCGCTCGCCGCCCGGTCCCGGGGAGGCCGCGTCCGCGTCCTCGTCGAGGGCGCGGACGTGCTCGCCGCCGTCCTCACGCGCCAGGTCGCGGGGGCGATTGCGGGGCGCCGGATCGGGGTCCTGCTCGTGGCGGCCGGGGTCCACCCCACGCAGCGCCGGAGCGCCTCGCTCTCGGTGCTCCTCCGGGGGACCCTCCGGCAGGAGGCGGGCTGCGCCGTGGCGGTCGTCACGTCCGGCGCCGACGCGAAGCAGATCGGCGGGATCGGCTTCCGCCCGCTCCCGAACCGCGAGGCCGCCGCCGCCTCGCGGTCGCTCCCCCGGCTCCCGGAGGGCGCCCGGGTCCGGAAGGCCTTCCCCCAGGATCTCGCCGGCCTCGCGGCGGTCCGCGAGGCGGCCGACCGCCGACCGCTCTCGCTCCCGCGCGGGCGGCGAGAGTGGGGGGAGGCCCTCGCGGCGGCGGCCTCCGGCGGAGCGGCCGAGGTGCACGCCGTGCTCCGGGACTCGTCGCGGATTGCCTACGCCGCGGTGCGGCCCGAGGGGGACTCCCTGCGGGTGCTCGAGAGCGCGGGCGACGGGTCCGCCCTCGCCGGAGCGCTCGGGGCCCTCGCCCGCGGCCGGGGACTGGACCGGGTCGTGGTCGCGGGGGCGGGGCCCGCGTCCGACGCCGTCGCCCGGGCCCCGGGGGCCGCGTCCGCCGAGGTTCCGGCCTCGACTCTCGTGGCGGCCCTCGAGGACGACCTCGACCTCGAGCCCGTGGTCGCGGCCGGGGACACCGTGAGCGGGCTGGAGCGGGTCTAGCTCCGCCGCCCTACTTCTTCTTCGGGAGGGGTGTCGGGCGCTTGACGCTCCGCGTCGGGCGGGGCGGCGGCGGTTCGGCGATGAAGGCCTGCTCCTTGTCGGCTACCTCCACCGCAGGGAGGATCCCGACGAGGTCCAGCAGCTTCGTGATCTTCGGGTCGGCGCAGACGACCTTCAAGCGATGGTCGAAGGCGAGCCGCGCGACCGTGGCGAGCGCGGCGCTCTGGAACGAGTCCACGGGGAGGATGTTCAGCACGATCTCCCGGGGCTCGCCCGGCCCCTTCTCTCCGGCCGCCTTGGCGAGCACCTCGGCGTCCTCCTGGGAGAAGCGCCCCGAACCGACGCGGACCAGGATCCCCTTCGGGGTCGGGTAGACGATGATGTGCGGGACCTTCTCGGGCACGGCGGCTTCCGCGCGAGCAGTATACCGCGGGCCGCGAGGTTGTAAGCTCCCCGCCCCGTGCCTCCTCGCCGCCTCGCCCTCGCGACCCGCAATGCCGGCAAGATCGCCGAGATCCGCGCCCTGCTCGCCGGGCTCCCGGTCAAGATCGTGGCGCCCGAGCGGCTCCCGGAGGTCGTCGAGGATGCCGACACGTTCCGCGGCAACGCCGAGAAGAAGGCCCGCGCGGCGGCGGCGGCGCTCGGGATCCCCGCGCTCGCCGACGACTCGGGGCTCGAGGTGGACGCGCTCGGCGGCGCTCCGGGGGTCCGCTCCGCCCGCTACGCGGGACCGGGCGCGACCGACGCGGCGAACAACGGGAAGCTCCTCGACGCCCTGCGCGGGGTCGCCCCCGAGCGCCGCCGCGCGAGGTTCCGCTGCCTCGCGGTCGTCGCCGCTCCTGACGGAAGTCTCCTGGCCATCGGGGAGGGGACCGCCGAAGGCCGGATTCTCGAGGCGCCGCGGGGGACCTCAGGGTTCGGCTACGACCCGCTCTTCCTATCGGACGACCTGGCCGTCACGTTCGCGGAGGCGGGCCCCGAAGCGAAGAACCGCGTGAGCCACCGCGCGCGGGCGCTCGCGGCGATCCGGCGAGCCCTCTGGCCGTGACCCCAGCGCCAGGCACCGGTGCCCGGCGCCCGTTAAAAGGTATCGCGGCGAGGGGGTCCCGCCCCTGCTTAAGCTCGTTCCACTCGGAACGCCCTAAGCTCCCCCCCGCCGCGCGGGCCCCGTACCGTCCGGAGCCTCGATCCTGTCTATAGCACGGGGCGGGCCACTCGGTTCGGGCGGAGTCTCCCGAGGACTGGCATCGCAACTCTTTTTTTCGCAAACGGTTGCGATACCGCTACGGTAGAGGCCTCTCGGTCCTCCACCTCCTCGGCTGGTCCCAGCGGCTCAGATCAACCTACCGGCTGGTCTCAGCCGCCCTCGTTCCTGTTTGCGGTCCCCGTGAGATCCAGTCCCGCCCTCCGCAGCCGGTATCGGAAGGCCCCGAGCCCCATCCCGAGGAGCCGGGCGGCCTTTGCCTTGTTCCCGCCGGCCTGGTCCAAGGCGCGGCGGAGATAGGCCCTCTCGAGCTTCTCGAAGTCCACGCCGTCCGGCGGGATCGGCGCGGCGTAGGGATCGGCGGTCGCGGCGCCGGGCTCCGCCGCCTCCGCCGCGCCCTCCGCGGCGCCGGGTCGGGCGCCGGGGAGGTGACCCGCCCCGAGGAGCGGCCCGGACTCGAGGAACGCCGCCCGCTGGATGGCGTTCCGCAGCTCCCGCACGTTCCCCGGCCACGGATGGGCGGCGAGCGCCGCCTCGGCCTCCGGCGCGAGGCCGCCGAAGCGCTTGCCGAACTGCCGGCCGAACTCCTGGAGGAACGCGCGCGCGAGCACCGGGATGTCCTCGCGACGCTCGCGGAGCGGGGGCATGCGGACCCGGATCACCTCGAGCCGGTGGAAGAGGTCGCGGCGGAACGCTCCCTGTTCCACCATCCTCTCGAGGTCCCGGTTGGTCGCCGCGACGATCCGGACGTCCACCTCCTCCGACTGGGCCCCGCCGAGGGGCTCCACACGCCGGGTCTCGAGCGCGCGGAGGAGCTTGCCCTGGACCGCGAGGGGGACGTCGCCCACCTCGTCGAGGAAGAGGGTCCCGCGGTGGGCCTGCCGGAAGCGACCCTCGCGGCCGCCCGGCGCGGCCCCGGTGAAGGCCCCCGCCCGGTAGCCGAACAGCTCGCTCTCGAAGAGATCGGCGGGGACCGCGCTGCAGTTCACGGCCACGAGCGGCCCCGACGCGCGCTCGCCCTCGAAGTGGATCGCGCGCGCCGCCAGCTCCTTGCCCGTCCCGGTCTCGCCCTCGAGCAGGACCGTCAGCTCGCCGTTCCGCGCGACCTGGGAGAGCAGCGACCGCGCGTCGCCCATCGCGCGGCTCGTCCCGAGGAGGTGGCCGATCCCCCCCAGCTCGCGCAGCCGCCCGCGCATCGCCTCGATCTCCTTCTGGAGCCGCAGCGGCGTGAGGGCGCGCTGGATCGTGGCCGAGAGGTCGTCCAAGTCGAAGGGCTTCACGATGTAGTCGAGCGCGCCGAGCTTCAGCGCCCGGATGGCGGTGTCCACGGTCTGGTGGGCGGTGACGATCAGGACCGCGAGCTCGGGGGCCTGCTTCCGCGCCCGCTCCAGGACCTCGAGCCCGTGGAGGTCGGGGAGCCGGAGGTCGAGGATGAGCAGGTCGGGCGGGGCCGCCCCGGCGATCGCCTCGAGCGCGTCGCCTCCGCGGGCGACGCCCGTCACGTCGAAGCCCTGCTCCGCCAGGATCTCCTCGAGGGAGTTGCGGAGCAGGTCCTCGTCGTCGCAGACGAGGATCCGGAACCGGACCGGCGGGAGCCCGCCGGGGAGGCGCGGCAGGCCGCCGGGGGGCGTCGCGGGCTTGGGGCCCTGACTCACCGTCGCACCTCGGGCGCCGCGGGGAGCCGGATGCGGAAGACGCTCCCGCGCCCCGGCTCGGTCTCGACGAGGATCTCGCCGCCGTTGCGCGCGATCATCGCGTGGCTGATCGCCAGCCCGAGCCCCGTCCCGGTCGGCTTCCCCCGGGTGAAGAACGGCTCGAACAGGTGCGGGAGGTCCTGCGCGGGGATCCCGGGTCCGGTGTCGCCCACCGCGATCTCCACCTTCCCCCCGGGGGCCTCGCGGGTCGCGACCCGGAGCGTCCCCCCCTTCGGCATCGCGTCGAGGGCGTTCCCGAGGAGGTTCAGGAGCGCCTGGACCACCTGGCCGCGGTCGGCGAAGGCGTGACGGAGCCTCTCGCCGTGGGCCCGCACGACCGCGACGCCGGCCCGCTGGGCCCGGTCCTCGACGATCGCGAGCGCCTCGTCGGCCATCGCCTGGGCGGCGACCGCCTCGGGGTGCGGCTCGGGGGGAGCGGCGAAGGCCAGCACGCGCCCGACGAGCGACTCCATGCGGGAGACGCCGAGCGAGATCCGCTCGAGCCGCGAGCGGTTCGGGTCGTCGGCCGGCCCCTTCCCGAGGAGGTGCTGGACGGTGGCGGAGATGCCGGCGAGGGGGTTCCGGATCTCGTGGGCGATGCCGGCCGAGACCGCCCCCAGAGCCGCGAGCCGCTCGGTGCGGGCGAGGCGGCGGCGGAGCTCCCGCTCGGCCGTCACGTCGCGGACCACCGCCCGCACCTGCGCCCCGGGCCCGGTCCCCGAGGCGACGGCCGCGAGGGCGGCCTCGACCGCGCTCCCGTCGGGGCGGCGCAGCCGCACGTCCACGCCCGAGACCCGCTCGCCCGCGAGCGCCGCCTCGCACGCCTCGCGGAGCGCCGCCCGCGATTCCTCCTGGACGAGGTCGTCGGCGCGCCTCCCGAGCGCCTCGGCGAGGGGGAGCCCGAGCATCTCGGCGCCGGTCCGGTTGCACTCCCGGACCGAGCGGTCGGCGTCGAGCGTCACGTACATGACGGGCGCCCCGTCGTAGAGCTCCCGGAGCCGCTCGGCCGTCCGGCGGAGCTCCCGCGTCTTCTCGGCGACGGTCGCCTCGAGGGAGGCGTTGAGCGACGCCATGTCCTCGCGCGCACGCGAGAGCTTGCGGTTCGCGACCCGCAGCTCCTCGATCAGCAGCAGGTTCGAGAGCGCCACCGAGATCTGCGCCGCGACGAGATCGAGCAGCCGGAGGTCCTCGGCCGGGAACCCCGTGCCGCCGCGGCCGCTCTCGAGGAGCACCGCCCCGGCCGGCTCTCCCCGGTAGTGGAGCGGGAGCACCGCGATCGCACCCTGCGTGTCGTCGGGCGCCGCCTGGCGGAAGCTCGGGCGGCCCGAGCGGGCGGTCTCCTCGGCGAGCTGGATCGTCGCCGGGCGCGCGGGCGCCTCGCCGGGGATGCGTGCCCGGACGATCGCGTCGTCGCCGCCCGGCCGGTTGAGGAGGATCGCCCCGGCGCGGGCCCGCGCGGCCGTCGCGAGCACCGAGAGCACTTCGCGGAGGAACTCGTCCAGCTCCGTGAACCGCGTGAGGTAGGAGAGGAGCCGGAAGAGCGCGGCGGTCTGGGCGTGGCTGCGGGGGAGCGAGAGGGTCTCCTCCCCCACGAGGTGCGGAGTCTTCGTGGGCGCCACCCCGCGGGCGTGGAGGTCGCTCTGGAGGAAGTCCTCGAGGTAGCGCGCGGCCCGTGAGACCGACGCGCGGCCGTCCTCGGAGAGGACGAGCACCGTCTCCCCCACCCGGATCTCGTCCCCGAACCGCAGGTCCGCCGTCGAGACCGTCCGGTCGTTCACGAACGTCCCGTTCTGGCTCTGCAGGTCCACGACGGCGAACGCGCCCGGCCCCCGCTCCTCGACCCGCGCGTGGCGGGCCGAGACGAAGACGTCGCGCAGGATGACCTCGCAGTCGGGCGACCGCCCGATCGTCGCGGGCCCCGGGCCGAGCGGGAAGACCCGCCCCCGCATCTCCCCGGTCGCGACGACGAGGTTGGGCATGGCGTCCGCCGCGCCGTCGGGAGATCTCGCGCGCCCCGCGCGGCGGACGACAATCGTCGGAGCGCCGGCCGGGAAGGTCAAGGAGGGGAGAGGGGGGTCAGCCCTTCCCGAGCGCCACGGTCCTGTCCACTGCGAAGGGCGCCCCCGCCTCGCGCCGGAGGAGGGCCAGCTCACGGCACTCGAAGGCCAGCGGGGGCCAGCCGGGCTGGAGGCGCGCCGCGAGCTCGGGGCCCCGGGCCTGGCCGACGGAGAGGTGCGGGCGGAAGCCTCCCTCGTGTACCGAGGCCTCGGTGCAGTCGGGGAATGCCGCGAGGAGGGCCGCGTGGAGGCGCATCCAGGGCTCGCCGGGCTCGGGATCGAGCCACGTCGTGGCCGAGCGGGGGTTGTGCTGGAAGAAGCGGAACGTCGCGAGGCGGACCGGGATCGGCCCGAGCCCCGCGACCGCGGCGGCCACCTGCCCCGCCGCGGCCTCGAACTCCTCCGGCAGCCGGAACGGGTAGAGAAGCGTCAGGTGCGGCATCCAGTCGCGCACGTGCCTGTCGTGCGCGCGACGGATCACCTGGATGGGCTCCCAGAGTTCCTCGGGCGGGATCGCCACGAGGGCGGTCAGGAAGGTCTTGTGGGAAGAGGCGGCGTCCACGGGGAGGAGAGGATACCGAAGCGAGCACTCCGCGCCACTCGATGGGGCGCAAGCTCCGTCCGACGCGTCCGCTCGTGTCGCCGCTCCGAGCTTGTCGGCGGGCGGCCCCCCGCCTAGACTGCCGCCATGCCCGGACCGACCGACGACCTGGCCCGCCGAGTGCAGGAGACCGTCCGCGACTTCATCGAGAAGCCCGAGTTCGCCGCCTCGGTGCGCGGCGTGATCGAGACGGCGGTGCTCGAGGCCGTGGGCGGCTCGCGCCTCTCGGAGGACGACGTCCGGAGGATCGCCTCCGCCTCCGGCGGCGGCCCCAGCAAGGACGCCATCGCCCCGCTCGTCGCCGACGCGATGGGGAAGTACCTGACGATGGAGAGCCTGAAGCCCATCATCGAGCCGATCGTCCAGATGGCCCTCATGCGCGCCCTGAAGAAGGAGCGCGAGGCGATCCTCGAGCAGGTGAAGGGGCTGGTCGGGAAGTAGGGGCGGGGGCTACTTCCCCCGGATCGTCTCGATCGCGTTCTTGGCTGCCCAGCGGACGCCTTCGTCGGGGTCCTGGAGCAGCCCCTCGAGGTCGGGCAACGCGACGGCGGCGA
>JAKEIC010000261.1 GCA_022614695.1 Planctomycetales bacterium
GAACCCCGGGCAGGCGCTCCAGGACCTCGACGAGGCGCTCCGGAGGCGCCCGTGGCACCCGGGGACACTCCTCAATCGGGGCGGGATCCGCCACCGCCTGGGGGACCTCCGAGGGGCGCTCGAGGATCTCGAGCTCGCGATCCGGAACGATCCGGACTTCCCGGACCCGGTGGCCGGCGCCGGGGCGGTGCGCGAGGACATGGGCGACCTGGACGGCGCGATCAGGGACTACGAGGAGTTCCTGCGCCGCGCCCCCGATCACGCCCAGGCCTCGCCCGTCCGACGACAGCTGTCGTCCTGCCGGGCTCGCCGGGACCCCCTCGAACGGCGATAGGGTCAGCCGGTGCCGCGCAGATCCGGCGCGCCCGCGACCCCGAACGGAACCTCCGTCCCGGGCCGCACCGGCACCCCCGCCGCCTGGAGCGCCCGCTTCACCGCCCCGACGCTCGTCTCGCGGAAGTGGAAGAGGCTCGCCGCGAGCGCGGCATCGGCGCCGCCGTCCGTGAGCGCCCGGCGGATGTCCTCCGCCCCCCCCGCGCCCCCCGACGCGATCACCGGCACCGGGACCGCGTCGGCCACCGCACGGGTGAGCGCGAGGTCGTAGCCCCCGCGCGTCCCGTCGGCGTCCACGCTCGTGAGGAGGATCTCTCCCGCGCCGCGCCGCGCCCCCTCCGCGCACCAGGCGACCGCGTCGAGTCCCCGAGGGCGCCGGCCGCCGTGGGTCACGACCTCGAATCCCCCCCCGGGCCGCCGCCGCGCGTCCACGGCGAGGACGACGCACTGCGCCCCGAACCGGTCTGCGGCGGCCCCGAGCAGGTCGGGAGAGTCCACGGCCGCCGTGTTCACGGCCACCTTGTCGGCGCCGGCCCGCAGCAGCGCGCGGGCGTCCTCGACGCTCCGCACGCCGCCCCCCACGAGGAGCGGGATGAAGACGCTCTCCGCCGTCCGCGTGACGAGGTCCAGGAGGGTCGCCCGTCCCTCCACCGTCGCCGCGATGTCGAGGAACGCGATCTCGTCGGCGCCCTCGGCGTCGTAGCGGGAGGCCGCCTCCACGGGGTCGCCCGCGTCGCGGAGTCCTTCGAAGCGGACGCCCTTCACGACGCGCCCGTCCTTCACGTCGAGGCAAGGGATGATCCGGCGGAGCCCGGCGCGCACGGACGCATCCTAACCGCCTGGACAGGGCTCCCCGACGGGAGTAGAGTTCGCGGCCTCCCCGAGGGGGTCCACGCATGAGGCCGATGCGCGCGCTCTTCCCGCTCGCCGTGGCGATCCTCGCCGGCTGCGAGACCGAGGGGCGCGGGATCCTCTCGAGCCTCACGGGCACGCGCGAGCGGGTGGACATCGAGGAGGCGCGGCTGCCGCGGGAGGACAAGGAGGAGACCTCGGGCTGGCTCCGCGTCGTGGTGGGGCTCCCCCCGCACAACCGCGAGGTGGGGTTCATCCAGGAGGTCGCCTACACGCCGCGAGGCCACCGCGACCCGATCCTCGTCCGGTACCTCTGGCCGACGAGCCTCCACGAGCCCGTGGGATTCGTCACCTCGGGCGGCGCCGCGTTCCGCTTCCCGGCGGACGGGTCCCCCGGGGCGGAGCGTTTCGGGCGACTGCCCCTCGAGACGGCGGCCCTCTACATCCTCGGCGCGTGTCCCAAGTGCGGGCGGACGATGGACCGCGAGGTGCTCGCCGCCCAGGTGCGCGTGGACCTCCTGCCGAAGTACGCCGACGACTACAGGAACCTGATCGTGGCGGAGCACCGCCGGAGCCGGGACCTCCACCCGGCGTCGGGCTCCTACCACCCCAAGACGGGCGGGGTCGAGGAGACGGACGGAGTCGAGACGGAGCACCCCTGCGAGGAGTGCCGCACCTCCGTCCCTCAGCTCACGGGGGCGAGAGCCTCGATCCCGGTCACGTTCGAACGGCTGGACGCCGCCGCCTTCTCCCCGCGCCCCCGGACGGTCTTCGCCGGGGAGGGAAGCGAGGAGGCTCCCGCCGCGGGCGAGACGCCTCCTCCCGGCGAGGGCGCGGGCGGGTAGCCGCTCGGGGGCCGTGACCGCGGGGCTCCGCGCGGCGACCGGTGGCGTCCTGGTCGGCGTCGGCGGTGGCGGGATCGCGGCGCTCGTCCTGCCGATCGCGCGCCCCGCCGCGTTCCACGGGCTGCTGGCCGGGCTCCTGGCGGCGGCGTTCGCCTCGTCGCTCCTCGCGCGCCGCATCGCCGGGCCGGCGTCGCTCGGATGGTGGGCGCGGAGGCTCCTCGCCGCCGCGTTCCAGGCCGAGTCGGTGCTGGTGGCGGGGGTCGGCCTCAAGGCGGTGGACGCCTGGCACCGCGCGCTCCCCGACGCCCGCCCCGGTCTCGCGGCGGTCCTCGTGGGCCTCAGCGCGATCGGCTACCTCGGGTTCCGCCTCCACGCCATCGCGGCGGCGCTGCGGCCGCGCGGCGCCTAGGAGCTACACGCTCTCCGGCGGGGGACCCCCGACGCCCCGCCACCCGTCCCGGAGCCCCAGCCAGGCGGCCCGCCGGAAGGCCGCGTCCCCCCGCAGGAGCCCGGAGAGCCACCGCCGCGCGACACCGGCCAGGTGGAGGAGCCAGAAGGCCGGTCGCCTCCACGCCGCGCCGTAGCGTCTCACGAGGAGGATCTTGTTGCGGTTCACGAGGTACGCCCGCCGCGCCGAGGCGCGTTCCTCGTCGCCCCGAGCCGCGTGCGTCACGAGCGCATCCGGGACGACCCGGAGGGGGAGCCCGGCCCGGACGACCCGGAGGGAGAGGTCCACGTCCTCCCCGTATACGAACAGCGCCTCGTCGAGGAACCCGACCCGCTCGAGGGTCTCCCGGGGGATCGCCAAGGCGCAGCCGACCAGGTAGTCGGCCCGGGAGGCCGCGAGGCCGTCTCCGGGGGCCTCCCCCTCGCCGACGTGGCGGGTGCGGCCGGTCCACCAGGAGACCCGGCCCGCCGCCGCCCACACCCTCCCGTCCGGCCGCAGGACGACCGGCGCGAGGAGGCCGGGGGGAGGGCCCTCCGCCGCCGCCGCGCGGAGGCGGTCGAGGGCCCCCGGGGAGAGGGTCGCGTCGTTGTTCAAAAGCAGCAGGAGGGCCGCCCCTCCGGCGAGACCCTCGCGCAGGGCGAGGTTCGCCCCGGCGGCGAACCCAAGGTTGCGGCCCGGCGAGAGCGCGCGCACCGCCTCGGACCGCGCCGCCTCCGCGCGCAGCGCCTCCGAGGGCTCCCGGTTCCAGACGACGAGGAGGCGGTCCCCCGCCTTCAGCTGGGGCAGCGCCGACGCGAGGCACCGGCGCGTGTCCTCCTCGGACCCGTAGTGCAGGACGACGACCGCCACGGACCCCGTCATCGCGCCGCCCCGTCGGGCGTGTAGGGGTCGCGGCCGCGCAGCCCGACGCGGGCGAGCCAGCGGCCGACCGGGCGGACCCGGGCGAGCGCGTCGCGCGCCGCCTCGACGAGCGCCGCGCAGAGGTTTGTCGGGTCCGCCGCGAGGGCCCGCACGACGGCGAGGTCCGCGGCGCCGGGGCTCCCGAGCGCGCGCAGCGCCTGCGCCCGCGACAGGTGCCAGGACGACCGCAGCCGACCCGCGCGCCCCTCGCGCGCGGCGACCTCCGCCACGAGCGGCCGGTTCCCCTCCAGGATCCCGAGCTTGGACTCCGCCATCGCCCGCCCGTCGAGAGTCGTGTTGCGCGCGTGGACCCGGACCCGGGCGACCACCGCCTCGTGGGGCCAGAACGGGACCCCGGCGGCGGCCAGCCGGAGCCAGAGATCCCAGTCCTCGAGCCGCTCGAGGCCGTCCCGGAACGCGGCGGCCCCGGCCGCCGCGAGACCCTCCCGCGGCACGAGGACGGCGCACACCGGGAGAAAGCAGGCTCGCAGGAGCGCGGCGAAGGCTCGGCCGCAGGGCCGCGGGAGGCCGCGAGGCGCCGGCAGGGGCTCCCCGGGGGCACCGTCCCGGAAGTAGGCGACCCGCCCGTACGCGAGCGCCCCCGGCGGAGCCCCCGAGAGGGCCGCGAGGCCCGCGGAGAGCGCGCCCGGCTCGAGGAGGTCGTCGGCGTCGAGGAACGCCACCGTCCGGCCCGAGGCGGCTGCGAGACCGGCGTTGCGCGCCGAGGACCGTCCCCGGTTCTCCTGCCGGAGCCGCCGGACCCTCGGATCGCTCGCGAACGCGGCGACCACCCGCGGGGTCTCGTCCCTCGACCCGTCGTCCACGACGACCACCTCGAGCCCCTCGCCGTACGGCAGGCTCTGCGCGAGCGCGCTCCGCACCGCCTCCCCGACGTACGCGGCCTGGTCGTAGACCGGGATCACGACCGAGACGGCGGGGGAACCGGGCGCGGGCACGGGCGACGCCCCTACCAGCGCCGCCGCCGGCGGCGCCGGCGCCGGATCCTCGGGAGGACCTGGGCGGCCGGCAGTGCGGGAGAGGCGTCCCAGGGCTCGGCCACCGGGAGGGCCTCCTTGGCCTGCAGCAGCCGGAGCGACGAGTCGCTCATGCGCGCCACCGGGATCTGGAACGTGCCCTCCACGAACTCCTCGAGGTCGCGCACGAGCGCGGCCGGCGAGGAGTACCGGTCCGCCGGGTCCTTCGCCATCATCCGCTCGAGGATGTAGACCACGGGCTCGGAGGTCTCCGGGCGCCTCTCGAGGGGCGACGGGAGCCGCTCGGCGATGTGCTTCGCCATGATCTCCGCGGCCGTCCGGCCCGAGAAGGGCGGCGAGCCCGTCACCATGTGGTAGAAGCTCGCCCCGAGGGAGTAGATGTCGCTCCGGCAGTCCACGAGAGCCGCGCCCCGCGCCTGCTCCGGGGAGATGTAGTTCGGGGTCCCGATCGTGGTGCCCTTCTCGGCCTCGTCGGGTTCGTCGGCCGCGCGCACGAACCCGAGGTCGCAGAGCTTGGCCACGCCGCGGCGGTTCAGCACGATGTTCCCGGGCTTGATGTCCCGGTGGACCAGGCGCCTCTCCGCGAGGTGGTCGAGCGCGCGCGCGACCTGGACGACGACCTTCGCGGCGCGCTTCTCGTCCATGGCGCCGCCGCGATCCAGGATCGTGGCCACCGTCTGCCCGTCCACGTATTCCATCGAGAAGAAGCGGTGCCCCTGGACCTCGCCCACGTCGTAGCCCGCCACGATGTTCTCGTGGGCGAGCTTCGCGACGACCCGGGCCTCGCGGAGGAAGCGCGCCAGGAGGCGCGGGTGGGCGGCGGCCGCGGGGGGCATGACCTTGAGCGCGACGATCCGGTCCATCCGGAGCTGCCGCGCCTTCCACACCGTGCCGATGGAGCCGCGGCCCACCTGGCCAAGAAGCTCGTAGCCCGGGAACTCCACCGGCCGGTCGCTCACTTCCCTCCCCCCGCCTCCCGCTTCATCGTCTCGAGCGACTGCTGGAGCTTCGCGAAGAACTCCTCGACCTGACGGAGCCGCGGGAGGAGCTCCTCCCCCACGGCCTTCCCGGTCCGGGCGGAGGCCTCCGCCGAGGCGCGGAGCGATTTCACCTCCTCCTCGGCCCGCGCCACCCGTTCGGCGAGCGCGGCGAGCGCCTTGTCCGCCTCCTGCCGCCGCTCCCGGTCGTACTCGACCGTCGCGCGGAGCTGGGCTCCCTCGGACTGGAGCTTGCCGAGCTGGGCGAGGAGCCCGGAGCGGTCCGCCTCGAGCGACTCGACCCGCACCCGGAGCCGGTCCCCCTCGGCGGCCCCCGTGCCCCCGAGGAGGGAGCAGCCCGCGAGCGCCAGGGCCGCCCCGAGGGATCGCAGGGCCTGGGCCCTCATCTCTGCCTCCGAAGCTGCACGGTCCGCGCCTCCTGCATGCACGGGACGACCCGCACCTCGATCGTCTCCGGTGCGTGTCCCTCGAGTCGCAGCTCGCACCGGTAGAGGCCCGGCGGAAGTCCCGACGCGACGAAGGGGGTCGTCCCGATGAGCGCGGGCCATTGGCCGGAGACCGCCACGACCTCCACCCCGGCCCCGGCGGGCTCGGAGCGGAGCTCCAGACCGCCGGGCTCGGGGGCCGCTCCGAGGACGCGAGCCCGGAGGGCGTCCTGGGCGTCGCCGACGGGGCTCGGGAGGCGCGGCCCCGTCGCCAGGAGGGCGACGAGGGCCGTCGCCGCGAGGACCGTCGCCCCGGCGATCTTCAGCCGGCGGCCGGCCGCCGGCGCCCCGCCGAGGCGTTCCCGCTCGGCCAGGGCCTTCTGCACCACCTCCCGGCGCATCTGCACGACGGTCGAGTCCTCGAGGATCTGCTCGAGGATCCCCCGGACCTCCGCCTCGCGGAGACCGAGCCGAGCCCCCTCGCGCAGGACGGTGCTCTCCGCGTCGGCGGAGAGCACGCCGTCCACGATCTGGTAGCGCACGATCCGCTCGACCTCGCGCAGGCGCCGCTCCCGCTCCTCCGTGTCGTAGCGGGCGCGCCCCCCGGGGTCGCCCAGCGTCCTCTCCGCCCTGCGCACCTCCTCGGCCAGCGCCTCGACGGCTTCGGGGTCCTCCGTCCGCCGTCGGGCGAGTTTCACGAGACGCTCCTGGGCGTAGCGGGCCACGCGGTCGGGCGTCGCGGCGGTCGGCTCAAGTCCGAGGATCTGGTAGTAGTCCGGCTTCGCGATGTCGTGCGGGAGACCGAGGAAACGCTGGTACCGCGAGTCCGCCATCCCTGAGCGGGACCAGTCTAACACGGGCGGGCGGTGAGGGCGGCTAACCGCCCAGGGCCATGGCCGCCGTCAGGTGCCGGCCCGGGCACTGGGTCCCGGGGCGGATCTCGCCGTGGGTGACGACCCCGTTTGCGGGGATCCCGCACGAGCGACGCAGCGCCGCGACCAGGCGGCGGAGCGCCGCCAGCTGCGGCGCGCTCGGGGGGGAGGAGAGGAAGTCCCCGACGAGGCAGATGCCGATCCCGAGATCGTTGTAGCGGTCCACGCCGGCGTGCGCGCCACGTTCCTGGCGGAGCCACCGCGGGCCCGCCTCGATCGCGCCGTCGGCCGTGTCGCTCCCGTTCCCGATGACGAAGTGGTAGCCGAGGCCCCCCTCCCACCCGCGCTCCTGCCGGTGGAACCGATCGAAGCGCGCCGCCCCGCCGGTGACCGTTCCGCTGTGGTGCAAGACGATGTACCGCCAGCCGTGCCGGATGGGGACCGAGACCTCGGGCGGAAGCCCTCCCGCCGCGCCCGACCACGAACCGCGGGCCGTGCCGGTCTCGGCGGCGACGGCCGGATCGCCGCAGGCGCCCTGCGCCTCGCCGGCGAACTTCCCGGACGAGCATCGGACCGCGTCGTCGGGCCGGATCGGAGCAGGGACGGGGGCCACGCCCTGGCAGCCGGAGGCCCCCGGCGCGAGGACGGACGCGAGGACGAGCGCGAAGACGAGCCCGATGCGCGATCGCGGCCCATCCACGCGAGACTCCCCCCCTTCTCCGGAGGATCGGCGGCTCCCGACCTCGCCTTGAGGCTAGACTGGCTCCGATGCGCGTGCTGGGGCTCTCGGGCGGAGTGCTGCACGACCCCGCGGCGGCCGTGCTGGACGGGGGCGTGGCGCGGGCCGCCGCCGAGGAGGAGCGGTTCGTCCACGAGAAGCACGCGCCGGGGCGACTTCCGCTCGAGGCGGCGCGATTCGCGCTCGCCGCCGCGGGCCTCGAGCCCGCGCGACTCGACGCGGTCGCCGTCGCCTGGTCGCCGGCCGCCTACGACCGCTGGAAGTGGCGGTTCGCGGTCCGTGCACTCGCCCTGGGGAGGCCCGGCCGGGCTGCGGCGGCGATCCTCAGGGCGGGCCCCCGCGCCCGCGGATTCCGCCGGCGCCTCGGGGCCTTCCGGCGCGCGCTCGGAGTCCCCGACGGGGTCCCGACCCGCCTCGTCGAGCACCACCTCGCCCACGCCGCCTCGGCGTTCCACTTCTCGGGGTTCCCCGAGGCGGCGGTCTTCACCGCCGATGCCCAGGGGGAGCTCCCCACCACGCTCTGCGCGGTCGGCCGCGACGGCCGCCTCGAGGTCGTCCGCGAGTGGGCGCTCCCCGACTCGCTCGGGATGTTCTACTCGGGCATCACCGACTGGCTCGGGTGCCCCGTCAACGACGGCGAGCACCGCGTGATGGGGATGGCCGCCTACGGCGATCCGACGAGGGCCGACCTCTCGGGCCTGCTCCGGCTCGAGAACGGCACGTTCCACCTGGACACGTCGCGGATCGCGGCGCCGTGGCGGTTCGTCGTGGACGGCCGGAAGCGCTGCTTCGGCCACGCGCTCGTGTCGCGGCTCGGGCCCCCGCGCTCGGGCGACGGCCTCGCTCCGCCCTACCCCGACGTGGCCGCCGCCGCCCAGCGCGCGCTCGAGCGGGCGGTCGGCCACCTCCTCGACGCCCACCTCCGCGACCCCCTCGCGCGCACCGGCGCCCTCTGTCTCGCGGGCGGCGTGGCCCAGAACGTGGTGCTCAACGGCCGCCTGCTCGAGCGGCCCGACGTACGGGCCCTCTACGTCCCGCCCGCCGCCCACGACGCGGGAGGTGCGCTCGGAGCCGCCGCCATCGTCGCCGCGGAGTCGGGCGACCGGATCCGGCCGCTCCGCGTGGCGGCCCTCGGGCCCGACGCGACGGACTCCGAGATCGAGGCCCTCCTCGCCCGCGCGGGGCTCGCCGCCGAACGGGTCGCCGAACCGGCGGAGCGGGCGGCCGACCTCCTCGCCGCCGGGGAGATCGTCGCCTGGGTCCAGGGACGCCTCGAGTTCGGTCCCCGGGCGCTCGGGAACCGCAGCGTCCTCTGCCGCCCCGACCGGCGCGACCTCGCCGACGCCGTCAACGCGCGCGTGAAGGCGCGCGAGCCCTGGCGACCCTTCGGGCCGGCGGTGCTCGCCGAGCGCGCGGGTGAGCTCCTCGCACGCGTCCCCGACTCCCCGTTCATGACGGTGGCGGTGCCGGTCTCGGCCGGGGGGCGGGGTCCCCTCGCCGGGGTGGTCCACGCGGACGGCACCGTCCGGCCGCAGGTCGTCCGCGCGGACGAGGCGCCCCTCCTCCACCGCCTGCTCACCCGGTTCGAGGCGCGCACGGGGATCCCCGCGCTCCTCAACACGAGCTTGAACCGCCGCGGCGAGCCGATCGCGCGCGGGCCGGAGGAGGCCCTGGCGATCTTCCTCGGCTCGGGCCTTACCCACCTCCTCCTCGGCCGTTACCATCTGCGGAAGTCGAGCGTGCTCGCATGACACTCCTCGGCGCGATGCCGGCGGCGTTGGGGCCCGGTCTGGAGGACCCGGGGGGACTCGCCGTCGCGTGGCGGCTCGTCCTCTCGGCGCTCCTCGGCGGCATGATCGGCGCCGAGCGCGAGTACCACAGCCAGGCCGCCGGCATCCGGACGCACGCGATCCTGGCCGTGGGGGCGGCGCTCGGCATGCTCCTCTCCCTCCACATGGCGGTCGTGGCCGGGGAGGGACGCGGCGACCCGGGGCGGATCGCGGCGCAGGTCGTCTCGGGGATCGGCTTCCTCGGCGCGGGCGCGATCCTGCGGCTCGGCGCGAGCATCCGGGGCCTCACGACCGCGACGTCGCTCTGGACGGTCGCCGGCGTGGGTCTCGCGTGCGGGGCCGGCTACTACCTCGGGGCCTTCGTCTCGGCGGCCCTGGTCTTCGCCGCGCTCCACTGGCTGGACCAGGCGGAGAAGACGCTCGGGATCGGGCGCGACGACCACTCGGTGCGGATCGTCGCCCGCGACCGGGACGGGATCGCGGACGAGCTGCGGCGAGCGCTGGCGGCCGTGGGGATCGTGAAGCGGGTGTCCAAGCTGACGGTGGACCGCACGGGAAACCGACTCGACCTGGAGGTCGTGGTCCGCGTGCCCGACTCCGTTCCGCCGGACGCCCTGGCGCGGGCGCTCGGCGGGGTCCCCGACGTCCAGGAGATCCACGTCGAATGATCCACCTGAAGGTGGTTCAGGACGGGTCCCCGGGCCGGACCGTGCTCCTCGAGGAGGGGCGTCCTCTCGTCGTGGGGCGGTCGTCCTCGTGCGACGTGACGATCCGCGACCCGGCCCTCTCCCGCCGGCACCTGAAGCTGCTCGTCCACGGGAGGCGCATCGGGCTCCAGGACCTCGCGAGCAGCAACGGTACGCTCGTGAACGGGAGGAGGGTCCGCGCCGCCTCCCTCAAGCCGGGGGACCGCATCCGGCTCGGCGCGACCGAGATCGTGGTCGTGGACGGGGACCTCGCGGCGGCCGTCTCGACGCGGGAGCTCTCCGCCCGCACCGTGGCGAAGCTCCTGAAGGACATGCCGGCCTGCGAGTCGTGCGGCGCCCTCGTCCCGGCGACCGAGGTCAAGTCGGGGAAGGCGCGCGCGTCGGCGAATTCCGTGTTCTGCTCCGGGTGCACCGATCCCTACCTCGGGATGCTCCTGGGCGGGTTCCGCATCCTGGCGCTCCTCGGCGCGGGCGCGGTGGGGACCGTCTACCGCGCCCGCCAGGAGTCGCTCGACCGCATCGTGGCGCTCAAGGTTCTCCAGAAGTGGGTGACCGCCGACCCCTCGGGGGTCCAGAGGTTCCTCCGCGAGGCGAAGACGGGCAGCCTCCTCGACCACCCGGGCATCGTCCAGACGATAGACACCGGCTTCGAGCAGGGGGTCTACTACCTCGCGATGGAGTACGTGGACGGAGGCACTCTCGCCGACCGCCTGAAGCGCGACGGACGCCTCCGGCTCGGCGAGGCCCTCTCCCTCGGCGAGAAGGTCGCGGCGGCGCTCGCGCACGCCCACGAGCGCGGCGTGGTCCACCGGGACGTGAAGCCGGGGAACATCCTCCTCGCGAAGGGCGGCGAGCCCAAGGTGACGGACCTGGGCATGGCCAAGATCCTCGAGGAGTCGGGGCTCACGACGCTCACCCGGACCGGGACGACCATGGGCACGCTCACCTACATGCCCCCCGAGCAGCTGCTCGACGCCCGGCAGGCCGACGCGCGCAGCGACGTCTACTCGCTCGGGGCGACGGTCTTCCACCTGATCGCCGGGACGCGTCCCTACCCCGGGACCACGCCGCGCGAGTACGCCGAGCAGATCCAGAAGTTCCCGGTCCACTGGCCCCCGAAGTCCTCCGGCGTCGAGGCGCCCCCGGCGGTGCGCGCGGTGATCGAGAAGGCCATGGCGAAGGACCCCGCGGCGCGGTACGCGCGGATGGCCGACTTCGGGGGGGAGCTCGCCCGCCTGCGGGACGCCGTGCGGTAGGGGCCGGGCGCGTATCATGAATCTGGATGAGCCGACCTACCGTGTGGCTGGGCGCAGTCGCGGGACTACTCGGGCTCGCGCTCGTGGCGGGCTTCGTGATCCACCGCGCGACCCGCCCGTCCGCGGCCCTCGGGGAGTTCCTGGGGGAGGAGTGGCTCGAGCTGCTCTCGACCGCGGAGACCATCGAGAGTTGCCGCATCGGACCACCCTCCGAGACGGCGCCGCCCAAGGGAGTGCAGTACCCCGACGACTTTCGGATCCTGGGGCGCGGACCGGATCTGGACGCGACCCAGCGGAAGGCACTGCAAGGCCTCCTTCGGGAGCCCAGTCACTACCTCTTCGACTCGGCCAAGGCCTGCATCTTCGAGCCAGGGATCGCCCTGACGTTCCGAAGCGGCGCCCGCAGCGGGGTCGTGTTGCTGTGCTTCCACTGTGATGAATGGGGGTTCCAGAGGTTAGGGCGCGACCGCTACGAGGACTTCGACCCCGTCCGCCCGCAGCTCGTCGCGCTCGTGAAGGAGCTCTTCCCGAACGATCCCGTGATCCAGGGCCTGAAGGAGCGCCGCTGAAGGGCCTCCACCCCCGCTCCCGTTGGCCCGGCGGCAAGGGTGCCAGTCCGTTCATCCTTGACGTCCTCTCCGCCGCGGCGTCCCGAAGGCAGGGCGAGAGCGTCGTGACGGACGGGGACGCCCCGGAGCGACAGCTCCGGGGAGCGGCCCCGCCCGGCGCGACGGTCTCGCCGCGACGCGGCGGAGGGGCGCCTATCCCGCCGCTCCGTCTCCCCGCGCGCGCCGCGCCAGCGCCGTGAGCATGCACACGAGCCGCAGGACCAGTCCACGCGCGCGCGAGAGCGGCTCCGCGGACGCGAGTCCTCGGACCGCGAGTACGGTCAGGATCGCGCCGCACTCCGCCGCCGACCCCCGCGCGATCTCGTAGTGGTGAGCCTTCTCCCGTCCCCGGCGGCGCCCCGCGGCCTCGCAGAGGTTCAGGAGGGCGCTGTCGCCGGCCCGCCGGAGCTGGTCGGCAATCGCCGACTCGCCGCGGGGGAGCCCCCGCAGGAGCGAGGCGGCGCAGGCGAGGAACTCGCGGGCGACGACGAAGGCATCGAGCCTCTCGTGCCCGAAGCCGTTGGACCGATCCATCCGAGTCTCCTTTCGAGGGGACACTCGCGCCCCCTCACCCGAAGGGGGGGGCGCGAGTGACACCGAAGAAGGAGGCTCGGTGGGCGGGGGACGGCGGGCGTTCACGGAAGGCGGTGGTCGGCAGTCGGGCGCGGGCACCCGTCTGCCCTCTCCCGACATCCGCCCGCCGTGAACGACCTCCGACCTCGGAGCCGAGTCCCGACGGATCAGGCTCGGGGACGGAAGCCGGTGGGCTTAGTCCTACTCCGATAAAGTTCCACGGCTGATCTGCCGATCTTCCTCCACGAGAGGGAGGTCGGCATGACGACCGAAGAGATCGTGGCCCTGGGGGGCA
>JAKEIC010000262.1 GCA_022614695.1 Planctomycetales bacterium
GAGGAGCCGCAACGAAGCCCTGCGCGAGGGATCCCGCGCCGCAGCAGGCCATGCCGGGGGGGATAGGCTCCATTACCAGAACGCCTGTTTCCGCGCCTCGGGGTAGAGCTCGCCGAGCCAGGCCGCGAGCTTCTCGTTCGTGGGCCCGTAGCCCTTGTCGTACATGAAGTGCTCGAGGGCCTTCCCCATCTCCCACGCCGTCTGGAACCGGTCCTTCGGGTCCATCTCGACGGCCCGCATGATGATGTCCCCGAGCGCCTGCGGGATCGCCGGGTTGATCCGGCCCACGTGCGGGATCCGGAACTTCTCCATCTTCTCGATGAGCGTGTCCATGTCCGTGACCTTGTAGACCATCTTCCCGGTGAGAAGCTCGAAGGAGACGAGCCCGAGCGAGAAGATGTCCGAGCGGGCGTCGGTCCCCTGGAACATGGCCTGCTCGGGGCTCATGTAGGGGAACTTCCCCATGACGGTCTCGCGCTCGTCGGGCATCCTCTGCGTGACGGCCTTGCTGATCCCGAAGTCGGTGAGCTTCACGACGCCCGCGTAGGAGACGATGACGTTGCTCGGCGTCACGTCCCGGTGCACGATGTTGAGGGGGTTCCCCTTGTAGTCGCGCTTGTTGTGGGCGTAGTGGAGCGCCCGGCAGACGCGGCTCACAATGAAGGCCCCGAGGTCGGGAGGGATGAGCTTCCCGTTCTTGTTCAGGAACGTGACCAGCTTCTCGAGGTTCTTGCCGACGACGTACTCCATCACGATGAAGTAGCCTTCGGCGGATCGCCCGAGCTGGTAGATCTGGAGGATGTTCTCGTGCAGGAGGTCCGAGACGAGCTTCGCCTCGCCGACGAACATCACGCGGGTGTCGTCGCGCTGGGTGAGGTCTCGCCGTATCGTCTTCACGGCGACGATCTTGCGGAATCCGGCCGCCCCCTCCTGCTCGGCGAGGTAGATCGTGCCCATGCCTCCCTCGGCGAGCTTCCCGAGGATGCGGAGTCGCGCGGCGGACTCGAGGATCTTCGCTTCGGACTCGGGCGCGGGTGTCGCGGCCGGGAGCGGCATCGGCGGGATTATAGCCGTGGGTCCAGGGTCGTCGAGGATCACCCATGAAGCGCGCGGCGGGCTTCGTGCTCTCCGCAGGCGAGGGACAGGGTCGCCGGTTCCTCGTCCTCCGCAACGCGCGCCACGGGACGTGGGGCCTCCCGAAGGGGCATCGCCGCGAGGGCGAGGGGGAGATGGCCGGGGCCGTGCGCGAGACGGCCGAGGAGACGGGGCTCTGGGACTTCGATCCCCTCCCCGACTTCCGCCGCGAGGTGAGTTACCGGCTTCCCTCCGGGGAGGAGAAGTGCGCGGTGTATTTCCTCGCCCGGGCCGCCGCCCCGTCCCACCGCCTCTCCGCGGAACACGACGCCGGCGAGTGGCTCCCGGCCGCGGCGGCCGGCGATCGGCTCGGGTTCCCCGAGATGCGCGCCCTCCTAGAGGCGGCGCTCGCCCGCCTGTCACGCGGCGAGGGGCCGCTCGTCCTCCGCCGCCAACCGCAATCATGCCCCCTCTGCGGGGACGAGGACGGGGCGACGTGGCTCCGCCTGCGCGCCGACCCCGGCCGGCTCGCGGGCCTCTGCGGCCGGAGCGGGGCGGCGCCCTCGGCCGAGGACGAGTACCGCCGGTGCCGATCGTGCGGGCTCCTCCACCTCGCGGAGGTCCTCGAGGAGGACCTCTGGCACGCGTTCACGTTCGCTCCGCCGGACCCCGGGAAGCACGCCCGGGACCGGGCCGCGATCGAGAGGATGGCCCGGGCCGACTCGGCGCGCGCGCGTGCCCTCGCCCCCGGGCCGCGGCTCCTCGAGGTCGGGTGCGGCTACGGCTACGGCGTGGCCGCCGCCCGCGCGCTCGGGCTCGAGGCCGAGGGGCTGGACCTGGCCGCGCGGAAGCTCCGCCACGCCCGCGAGGCGTGCGGGGTGCCCGCCGAGGCGCTCCGGCTCGGGGACCCGTGCGGCGCCGATCTCCCCGGGGGGCGCTACCACGCGATCCTCGCGCTGCACGTGCTCGAGCACCTGCCGGCGCCGGTCGAGGCGCTCCGCCGCCTACGGACGGCGCTCGCCCCGGGCGGCCTCCTCCTCCTCGCCACCCCCAACGCCCGCTCCTGGCGGGCGCGTCTCGAGGGCGCCGCGTGGCCCTACGCGACGCCGTTCGGCCACCTCGCCCTCTACGAGCCCGCGACCCTGCGGGAGGCCCTCCATCGCGCCGGTTTCGGCGCCGTCCGCCGCCTCCCGAGGCTCGGCGTCGAGGGCCCGCTCGCGAGCGCCCTGAAGATCATCCTCTACACCGTTTTCCCCGACTCCCACTCGGAGCTGTGCGTCGCCGCCCGGCCCCACTAGTTCGCGCGATTCGCGTCCCCCGGGTGCCCTGCGCGAGTCGTGCGAACTAGAACCAGCGCATGACCCGGCCCACCATCGCCGCCCCGAGCGTGTAGTTGAAGTCAATCGCGAGCTGCTTGAGGATCGGCCTCTCGAACCGATCCACGATGTAGCCGAGGCCCGAGGCGATGACGATCGCCTTGGTCTCGTTGTTGCTCGCGATGTCGTCGTAGCACTCCCGCAACGCCTTCACCGTCGAGAGGTCGCGGAAGTAGCCGAGCGCCACGACGGTCGAGTTCTTCACGTAGCCCGACTTGTCCTTGAGCATTTCGACGAGGATCGGGATGGCCTGCCGGTCGCCGATCTGGGAGAGGGCGATGGCCGCCGCGGCCTTCACCTCGGGAGTCATCGCCTGCTTCAGCACGTCCTGGAGGACCGGGACCGCCTCGCGGTCGCCGATCATCCCGAGGGCCAGGCAGCAGTAGCCCCGCAGCTTCGCGTCCGAGGTCCCCATGATCGCCCCCTGCAGCTCCGAGAGGAAGCTCTTGTCCTTGAGGAGCCCCAGCCCGAGCGCGCACGCCTCGCGGATGCTCGGGTCGCTCTCGCTGTGGAAGCTCTTCCGGAGCGCCGCCGCCCCCGTCGGCTCGCCCAGGAGACCGATGGCGAGCGCCCCGAACCCGCGCCCGGAGTGGTTGCGGCCCGTGAGCACGCGGCTGAGGGCCTCGAGCGTCGCCGCGCGGAGCTTGTCGGTCTTCGCGAGACGCGGGAGGACCATCGTCGCGAAGTTCTGCACCATCTGGTCCTTGTCGCCCTGGAGGATCTTGTAGACGGCCTCGAACTGCTTCTCGTCGCCGAGCGGTCCGAGCGCGAGGACGCAGCTTTGCCGGATCTGGTCCGAGCGCTCGTTGTAGAGCAGCTCGAGGAGCTTGTCCACGACGGAGATCGTCTTGGCCTTGCCGCCCGCCATCGGGATCGTGAACTCCTTGAACCCGCACTTCCCGAGCGCGCTGGCCGCGTAGGCCCGGAGCTGGTCGTCCAGTCCGGCGGACGTCATGATCTGGTAGAGGTTCGGGACGGCCGACTCGTCCTTGAGGAGCCCGAGCCCTGCGATCGCCGCCGCGCGGACCTCGAAGTCCTTGGTGTTCTTGTTGTAGACCTCGATGAGGGGCGTCGTCGCGGCCTTGTCCCCGATGAAGCCGAGGGCCATCGCGGCGCAGGAGCGCAGCCGGGAGTCCTTCGCCGTCTCCGGGTTCTCGAGGACCTCCTTCACGAGGGGCGCGATCACCTCGGGGTCCTTGAGAATGCCCAGCGCGATCGCGGCGCCCTCCCGCACGTCGGGGTTCGAGTCCTTGAGCAGCTTGATCAGCTCGGGCACCGCCGACTTGTCGCCGGCCTTGCCCAGCGCGAGCGCCGCGGCGGAGCGGATGTCGAAATACTCGTGCTTCAGGCACTCGACGAGGAACTTGGTGAGGAGCCCGCGCTCCTCGCCGCCGGTGGCCGAGCCGCCCTCCGCCCCGGTGATCGTCGCGCCACGGCGCCCGGTGGACGTGTACTCCCACTTGTTGAGCGTCCACCACTCCTCCCACGAGGACTTGGACTGGGCCGGGC
>JAKEIC010000263.1 GCA_022614695.1 Planctomycetales bacterium
CGCGACCTGCCACGGGAACCACGGCGCCGTCCCCCCGGGGGTCGAGACCGTCGGGGCGGTGTGCGGGAAGTGCCACGCGGTCGAGCGCGAGCACTTCGAGCGGGGGCCGCACGCAGCGCCGGCCGGTCGGGGCGAGATGGAGCCGTGCGTGGCCTGCCACGGGAACCATCGGATCGTCCCCGCGGGGGACGCGACATATGGCGCCTGCGCCCGTTGCCATGAGGAGGGGACGAAGGGGGCCGCGGTGGCAGCCGAGGTGCGCGGAATCCTGGCGGACGCCCGGGGAAGGCTCGCCCGCGTGGTCTCCGACGTCGCGGAGGCGGAGAGGCAGGGCCTCGACCCCGATCGGGAGCGGGGCCTCCTCGAGGAGGCGCGGACGGACCTCCTCCGGCTCCGCCCCGCGCAGCACGCGCTCGATCCGGCCGAGATCCGGGGGATCGCCTCCCGGGTGGCGGCCACCGCGGAGGGGATCGGGGCGTCGCTCGCGGAGGCCCGGGAAGCCCGCACGCGCCGTCGCCTCGCCCTCCTGCCGGTCGGGGCGTTCCTGGTCCTCATGAGCGCCGGCGTTGCGCTGAAGAGGCGCCGCATCGCGAGGGCCGCATGAGCGAGCGCCATCCCGTCCCGCCGGCCCCGCCCACGCGCCGCGACGTGCTGGATCGGCTCCTCCTCGCAGGCGGCGCCGCCGCGGGGGCCGGGATGCTCGGGCCGGCCGCGCTCTACCTCTGGCCCGCCGGGTCCCGCGGGCCGGCCGAGGCGTTCCTGGCCGCCGGGGCGCTCAAGGACCTCCCCGTCGGGGACGCCAGGCTCGTCCAGGCGCGGGGACGCCCCGTGCTCCTCCTCCGCCGGTCCGAGACCGAGGTCCGGGCCTTCTCGGCGATCTGCACGCACCTCGGCTGCGTCGTCCGCTGGGACCGGGAGCGCCAGGTGATCGCGTGTCCCTGCCACGCGGCCGTGTTCTCGGCCGAGGGCCAGGTCCTCTCGGGCCCCCCGCCGCGTCCGCTCGCGGAGCTGCCCGTCACGGTCTCCGGCGACGACGTGAGGATCCGCGTCGGGTGATGGGCCGCCTCGCCGCCTGGTTCCGCGAGAGGTTCCCGGTCGGGGAGTTCCGCGCGGCGCTCTATCGGCAGGCGCGGAAGCCCCTCCCGCGCCACGTCTCATGGTGGCACACGTTCGGGAGCCTCGCCCTGTTCCTCCTCGCGAACCAGGTCGTCACGGGCGTCCTCCTGATGGTGTACTACCGGCCGACGCCGGAGGCGGCCTTCGAGAGCCTCCGGTACGTGACCGTCCACGCCACGTTCGGGTGGCTGATCCGGGGGCTCCACACCTGGGGCGCGCACCTGCTCGTCGTGGTCCTCGTGCTCCACATGCTGCGGACGTTCCTCATGGGGGCGTTCAAGAAGCCCCGGGAGCTCACCTGGGTCGTGGGCGTGACGATCTTCGCGACGGTCCTCGGCTTCGCGTTCACGGGGTCGCTCCTCCCGTGGAACCAGCTCGCCTACTGGGCCACGACCGTCGGGACCGAGGTCGCGGGGGCCGTGCCGCTTCTGGGGGACGGCCTGAAGCTCCTCCTCCGGGGCGGAGAGGGGGTGAGCGAGGAGACCCTCGCCCGCTTCTACGTGGTGCACGTCGTCGTCCTGCCCTGGGTGGTGGTCGCCCTGGTCGGGCTCCACCTGTTCCTCGTGCGGCTGCAGGGGATCACGCCGCGGGAACCCGTGGGGAGCGAGACGCCCCTCACGCCGGCGACCTCCATTCCCTTCTGGCCCGACCACGTGCTGAAGGAGCTGACCGTCTTCCCGCTCTTCCTCCTCGCGCTCGTCTCGCTCGTGGTGCTTCTGCCGCCGGAGGTGGGCGAGCGGGCCGACCCGCTCCGCACGCCGGAGGGGGTGAAGCCCGAGTGGTACTTCCTCCCCACCTACCAGCTCCTCAAGTACTTCCCGAAGCTCGCCGGGCTTCTCGTCGTGCAGATCCCGATCCTCCTCCTGCTGCTGTGGCCCTTCCTCGACCGCACCGCCGCCCGGCGGCCCCGCGGGCGTCCCGTGAGCGTGGCGATCGGCGTCGCCGCGCTCGCGCTGGCGGTCTTCTTCGGGCTGCTCGGGTTCCTCTCCGAGAGGACCGTGACCGTGGGCGGCGCCGCCGTCCACTTCGACACCTACGGCATCCCGCGCCAGGCCGAGCCCGGCCCGGCGCCGCCGCCCGGCGGCTAGCCCTGCCGGAAGCCTATCCGGCCCGACTCCTGCTTGATCCTCCGCCCCACGGCCTGGTACTCGGCCTCCATCTCGGGCGTGACCGAGGGGAGAGTCTCCTTCACCGCGCGCAGGAAGTGCTCCATCGTCACCGCGCGAGCGTCGGGGCGTGCTCGGCGGGCTTCTCCGTCGGTTTCACAGCACGCGCCTCCTCCGGAGATCCGTCAGGACCACCGCCACGTAGAGCACCAGGGCCAGGGCGTAGGCCCCGTTCCCGACCGACATGAGCAGCGCGAAGAGGAGCGGGGTCGGGACGAGGAAGTGCGCGAGCGCGACGCCGACCGAGAGCAGCGTGAGCAGGCACGCGGCCGAGACGACGTGACGGGAGCGCCCGATCTCGAGCCGCCGGGTCGGCCGCTCGGGGACGAGCGACGGGGGCAAGGGGCCGGGTCCGTCGGGCCCGTTGGGCAAGGAGGAGCTCACGAGTCCTTCCTCGGGTGGGGAGGCGGGTGGCACTCGAAGCACGAGGTCGCCCCCGAGAGGATCGCCCCCTTCGCCTCGGGGTCGTTGTGGGCCTCGGCCTTCCGGAACCCGAGCGTCTCGCCGTGGCAATGGAGGCACGTGGCCATCGGGTACTCCCCGTGGAGCTTGATCTCCGCCGGGACCGTCCCCGTCACCTGGTGCCAGACGTGGCCGAGGCCGCCGATCTTGGCGCGGATGTTCCCGGCGAGGCCGTAACCCGTGTGGCACGTGTAGCAGGGGTTCTCGTTCACCCAGCGGTGCTTCCAGTGCATCGCGGCGAGGTTCTTGCTCTTCGGGTTCAGCAGGTCCGAGATCCAGGGGTCCATCGTGTGGCAGGCCTGCATGCAGCTCTGCGGCAGCCTCTCGTACCCGACCGCCGTTCCCAGGAAGAGGGTCATCGAGGGGAGGCACACGATCCCGGCGAGGAGCGTCCAGCGCCCCGCCGGCGACGCGCGCCACCCGTGCCCCCGGGAGAGGAAGGTGACCAGGACGGCGCCGGCTGCCAGGGCGAGGAGGACCCCGACGAGGCCCGCCCAGCGAGCCACGTTCGAGGGATCGCCGGAAAACAGGCCTTCCGATGCCATCCGTTAGGACTCGGGTCCTTGCTTCGCGACGACCGCGGAACATTCCCCATCGCAAGGGGCGCGCCGCGCGCCCGTCGCCCGCGCGGCCTCGGACCGCCCTTTGCGGTTCCCGCCCTCGCGGAGCGAGTCTGTTGACGACACAGGCGAGCGTCAAGGGGGCCATTTCGCCGCTGCGGCGGACGGCCGTGACGTTTCCCAGGACGGAGGACGCCTGGGGCGCGTTCCTCTCGTTCGTCCGTGCCTTCCTTCGCGGGGAGACGTACCTCCCGCACCGGAACTTGTTCTTCGTGTTCGGGTTCCTCTGGGGCGTCCCGGTCCCGGTCGTGACCCTGGCCGTGGACCTCCACGCGCGGAACCTCGCCTTCTCCCTCGCCTCCTGCCTCGAGTGCTACCGGACTTCCCCCGCCGTGCACGGCTGGTTCCTGCTGCACCCGTTCCTCTTCGCCGCAGTCTTCGGGGCTGCGGGGACCGTCGCGAGGGACCGGGGGCGTCAGATCGAGAGTCTCGTCCGGAGACTCCGGACCGTCGCCGACACGGACGCCCTCACGGGGCTCTACAACCACCGCGTCTTCCAGGAGCGGATCCGGCAGGAGGCCGCCCGGGCCGAGCGGGAAGGGCGCCCCCTCTCCCTCCTGATGGCCGACCTCGACCATTTCAAGGACTTCAACGACCTCTACGGCCATCCCGCGGGAGACGACCTCCTGCGAGCCCTCGCCCGCAGGCTCCGGTCGCTCGTGCGGCCCTACGACATCCTCTGCCGCTACGGCGGCGAGGAGTTCGCCGCGATCCTCATCGGGATGGACTCGGTCGAGGCCGAACGCGCCGCCGAGCGGGTGCGGGCCGGGGTCGCCGACGAGCCGTTCCGGCTGGCCCTGGTCCGCGGATTCGAACAGGCGTTCCCGGTGTCGCTCTCCGTCGGCGTCGCGACCCGCGAGCCGGGGGAGTCGGTCCCGTACTGGATCGCGCGGGCCGACCGGCGGCTCTACGAGGCCAAGCGCGCGGGACGGAACCGGGTCTGCAGTCGAGACCCCCTCTAGGGCACGGGGGCCTGATTCCGCGAGCCGCGGGATACTCCGCGCCGCGGCCGGCGCCGTCCGGCCCGCCCTCCGGGGACCGCCCGGCCCGACCTTTGCGAAATCCTCCGCGGAGGTCGCGATGAACCAGAAGATCCTGGTCCCGTTGGACGGTTCGGAGCTGGCGGACCGGATCCTGGAGCAGGTCCGCCCGGTCCTCGCTCTCGAGCGGACCGAGACGGTCCTGCTCTCGGTCGTGCCCGAGATCGAGACGCGCGCGGCTCGCGAGCACCTCGAGCGGATGAAGCTCGGGCTCAAGGCCAAGGGCATCTCCGCGCGGGTCCTCGTCCGGTGGGGCGACCCGGCCGAGGGGATCCTCCGGTGCGCCCGGAGCCTCAGGCCGTCGCTCATCGCGATGGCGACCCACGGGCGCTCGGGCCCGGCCCGCTGGGCGATGGGGAGCGTCGCGGAGCGGGTCCTGCGCGGGACGCGGCAGCCCGTCCTCCTCTCGAACCCGGCGGCCGTGGCGGGGGAGATCAAGTTCGCGAAGGTGCTCGTCCCGCTCGACGGCTCCAAGCTCTCCGCGCGGATCCTGCCGCTCGTCGAGGAGATCGGCAAGTTCCCCGGGTCCGAGGTGGTGCTCCTGCACGTGGTGGCGCCCGGGCCGGGCACCGTGCTCGGGACCCCCTCCCCCGTCCCGCCGCGAGCGGAGGAGGGAGCCGTCGCGGGGCTCGAGGCCGCGCGCGCCGCGCTTGAGGCGGCGGGAGTCCGGGCCCGCACCCGGCTCGAGACGGGTGCGCCGGCCGAGAGGATCCTCGCGGCCGCCGAGGAAGAGCGGGCCGACCTGATCGCCATGACGACGCACGGACGGTCCGGGATCGGGAGGTGGGTGTACGGATCCGTCGCGGAGAAGGTGCTGCGGCACGGCCGCCGGCCGCTCCTGCTCGTCCGTCCGCCCGACCTGAAGCCGGCCCGGGGGACCGCACGGGCCGTGACGAAGGGGATGCTCGCCGGGGCCGCGGCCGGGTCGAGCGTGAACGCGGGCTTCTGGTCGGTCGGCCCAGCCGCGGCGGCGTCACGGTAGGCGAGGAGGAAGCCATGAGGGTCTCCGACGTGATGAACCGCCTCGTGCAGACGATCGAGGCCGACGCGACGGCCGACGAGGCCTGGCGCCGGATGCGGGCGCGGAGCATCCGGCACCTCGTGGTCCTCGAGGGGACGGACGTGGTCGGGATCCTGTCGGACCGGGACCTCGGGAGCTCCCGGGGCGCGGGCGTGCGTCGCGGGCGGCTCGTCGGCCACCTGATGTCGCCGAACGTCGTGACGGTGGCGCCCGACGCGACCCTCCGGGAGGCGGCGCGCCTCCTGCGGGGCCGCGCGATCGGGTGCCTGCCGGTCTTCGACGGCCGGCGCCTGGTCGGGATCCTCACCGCCTCGGACGTACTGGACGCGGTCGGCGCCGCACCGGGACGGGACCGCGCCCCGGCCGAGTCGCGCCGGCCTGGCCACGATCGCCGAGGCGGCATCGTGCGCCGGGTTCAGGAACCGACGGGGCAGAAGTCGTCGCCCCGGGCCCGTGGGGCCCGTGGGGAATGGTGAGAGCGCCCCTCGCGGGCGCGAGGAGGCTTCCATGCTCGACAAGATCCTGGTGCCGCTCGACGGATCGCCGCTGGCGGAGGGGATCCTCACCCACGTCCGGCGCCTCCTCGTGAGGCGGGACGCCGAGGTTCGCCTCCTGCGCGTGATCCCCGACCGTGCGGTGGAGGGGGCCGCCTGGTTCCCCGAGGAGCCCGCCGAGACCGTCCAGAAGCACCTCGAGAGGATCCGGGACCTGCTGGCCATCCAGGGCGTCTCGGTCCACGCGGAGGTGCGGGTGGGCGACCCCGCCGAGAAGATCCTGAAGGTCGCCGACGACCTCCGGCCCTCGCTGATCGCGATGAGCACGCACGGCCGCTCGGGGCCGGCGCGGTGGCTCCTCGGGAGCGTCGCGGAGAGGGTCCTGCGGGGCGCCCGCCACCCGCTCCTCCTCGCGAACCCGTCGGCGCTGACGGAGGGGGAGAAGCCCCGCGAGTTCAAGTTCCGGCGGTTGCTCGTCCCGCTCGACGGCTCGGAGATGGCGGCGAAGGTCCTGCCCCTCGTCGAGGGCTTCGCCAAGGTCTTCGAGTCGGAGGTGGTGCTGCTCCACGTGGTCCCGGTGCCGGTGATCGCGGAGGGCCCGCTCCCCTACGCCGGGATCCCCGTGCTCCCGACCAAGGAGGACGCGGCGGCGGCGATCGAGCCGCAGCGCGAGGCGCTCGCGCGCACGGGCATCCCGACCCGCGTCTCGGTCCTCTTCGGAGGGGCGGCGGCCGGGATCCTCGACGCCGTGACGAACGAGAAGGCCGACCTGATCGCGATGACCACCCACGGCCGGACCGGGTTCTCCCGCTGGGTGCTCGGGTCCGTCGCGGAGAAGGTCGCACGCCATTCGCCGTGCCCGGTGCTCGTCCTCCGGACCGTCGAGGCGGCCGAGGAGCGGGAGGCGCGCGGGGCCAAGAAGGCCGGGGCTCGCGCCGAGAATGCCCGGGCGGCGGCGAGCGGGACGCCGTAGGCGGAGGAGGCGACATGCCCGCGGCGGTCGCGCCGCCTCTCCGGGAGCCGACCTTCGCGGAGGTGGTCCGCGCCCTCTCCGATCCGGGAGCCTACCCGCGCTCGGCGCACCGGACGGGCCCGGCGGGACCCGTGGAGGTCCGCGAGACGCACATCTCCGTCGTCTTCCTCGCCGGCGGCCACGCCTACAAGGTGAAGAAGCCCGTGCGGTTCCCGTTCGTGGACTACTCGACCCCCGCGAGCCGCCGGTTCTTCTGCGGGGAGGAGCTGCGGCTGAACCGCCGGCTCGCCCCGCGGGTCTACCGGGGCGTGGTGCCCGTCGTCCGGGAGGACGGCCGGCTCCGGGTCGGGGGGCCGGGCGAGGAGGCCCGCGCGGTCGAGTGGGCCGTCTGGATGGAGCGCCTGCCGGACGAGGCGGCGCTCGGGGCCCGGATGGCGGCGGGGGAGGACGTGGGCCCGGCCCTCGATCGCCTCGCGGCGCTCCTCGCCTCGTTCCACGCGTCGGCCGCGGGGGGACCGGAAGTCGCCCGCCACGCCCGCCTCGGCGAGGTCGTCCGGAACTGGCGGGCGAACTTCGAGGAGTCGTTGTCGGACGTGGACGTCGCGGTCTCGGCCGCGACGTTCCTCCGGCTCCGGGAACTCGGCGAGGAGCGCCTGAGGAACCTCGCCTCCCTCGTCGAGAGGCGCGCGGCCTCGGGGGTCCCCCGGGACGGCCACGGGGACCTGCGGCTCGAGCACGTCTACCTCCTGCCGGACCGGGCCCCGCCGGACTCCCTCGCGGTCCTCGACTGCGTCGAGTTCGACGCGCGGTTCCGCTGCGCCGACCCGGTCTCCGACGCCTCCTTCCTCGTCATGGACCTGGCGGCCGCGGGGCGCCGCGACCTCGCGCGCCGGTTCGCGGACGCCGCCCTCTCCGCCGCGAGGGACCCGGAGGGGCGGCCGCTCGTCCCGTTCTACGCCGCGTCCCGGGCCGTCGTGCGCGCGAAGGTCGAGGGGATCCGGGCGCGGACAGGCCCCGAGGCGGCGCGCTCCGCCGCCCGCGATGCGTCCCGGGCCCGCTGGCTCCTGGCGTTGGAGCTGCTGGAGGCGGGGGAGATCTGACGGAACGCCGCGTCGGACTGACGAGGCGCGAGCGAGAGCGGCGGTTCCGTCGTCCCCGGGATACCTACCTTAGCCTCGGAGTGACCCCCGACGTCGGCGTCGTCGCCGCCGGCTCCGCCGCGGGCGCGTGGCTGGGCAGCGCCGAGACCACCGCACGGGTGGGCCCGCCCTTCCGACTCCTGTACGAGACCACGCTCGCGACCTGGAGCCCGCGCCCCTCGAGGTCTCGGAGCTGCTTCCAGAGGGGCGGGTCGCACTCCTGCAGGTCCAGGACGAGCCTCGCCCGGGGCTCGCGGAACCCGAGGACCTCGACCAGCGCGCGGAAGACGTCGGTCTCCGTCAGGATCCCGACGAGTCGACCGCCCTCGACCACCGGGAGCCCCCCGATGCGGCGCTCGTACATCGCGTGCGCCGCGGCCTCGAGCGTGTCGTCCGGCTCCACCGTCGCGAGGTCGCGGCTCATGATCGTGGCGACTTGGGTGGCCTCGACCGTCTCCCGGTAGTCCTCGGGGCTCGAGAGGTCCACCGAGGACGGGGCCGCCTCGCGCAGGTCACGGTCGGTCACGAGGCCGACCAGGACCCCCCCGCGCAGGACCGGGAGCCTGCGGAACCGGTGGGCCTTGAGCAGCCACCGGGCCTCGCCGACGGTGGTCTCCTCCCCGATCGTGACCGGGCTCGCCGTCATCCAGTCGCGGACGAACATGCTTCCTCCTCGGCGCCTGCTCGCGACCTCGCCGCGGCCACCGCGCCCTCGACGGCCCACACGAGGGCCGTCGGGTCCGCAGGCTTCGGCAGGACGTCCTCGGCGCCGGCCTCGACCGCCCGGAAGTAGAGGTCCCAGTCCGCGCCCGGCGAGAGGAGCACGACCCGCGCGCCCGCCTCGCGGATCCTCTCGACGACCTCGAGGCTCCGGCAGTCGCACGCCGCGAACACGACCACGACCGGCCGGCGACTCCACCGGACGACGTGGACCGCCTCGTGCTCGTCCGACGCCTCGATCACCCGCAAGGCGCGGCCTGCGAGGGCGGCGCACGTCCGGGCGCGCGCCCCCTCGTCGGGGTCCAGCACGACGACGCAAGGCGGTCCGTCCAGCGCGGGGCTTGCGGCCACGCCTCGACGGGGCGCAAGGCTCGTGCCGGCTCCACGCCCGGCGTGGCCCGTCGTGGTCGGGCGAGGGTCGGGGACTCCTTCCCGCCTCGCGCTCCCTTCCCCGGCGGTCCGGGGGCTCCTGTGGGAGATCCCCGGGCGGCCGCGGGAACGGGGTTTGCGCCTCCACGGGGCGGGAGGCTCCCTTGGGAATCGCCACGATGCCGGAACCGCGGGCGCCGCTCGCTCCCACCGCCCCCGAGTGGACCCCGCTCCTCGGGCTCTCGGAGACGGCCCGCGGAACCGGTGGCCTGGTCCTCGGCAAGGCGGAGTTCCTGACCCGGCCCCGGCGCGCCGCGACCCCGGAGAGGGTCGCGTCCGAGATCCTCATGCAGTGGACGGGCGGGCTCGACGCCCTCGTCTGCGGCCTGGACAGGCCGGAGTGGTTCGAGCGCCTCGCGCGCTCTCTCTCCCCGAAGCTCCCCTGGATGCAAGTCGTAGGAGTGCGGGTCGAGGGGGGGGACGGCTCGAGCGGCCCCCCCCCCGTGATCGCCGCTCGCATCGTCGTCGTCCCCGCCTGGGAGGCCCAGAGGGCGGCCGACCGGCTCCTCGAGACCGAGGGGCTCGCGGTGGGGCCGAGGGCGGGAGCCAACGTGCTCGCCGCGCGCGCCGTCGCCGGCCAGATCGGCCCGCGGGCGGTCGTGCTCGCGATCCTGCCCGATCGCGGCCCTCTCGCCGCCCCGGCCCCGGGCTGGTAGGAAGGCCGAACGAGGAAGAACGACCCTCGGGTCTCCGTGTTTCCGTGACTCCGTGGTGAAGAACCTCTTCCGAGACGGTTAGCCGACCGTCCGCAGGACCAGCACCGGAGCCGCCGCGCCGCGCAGGACCTCCTCGGCGACCGAGCCGAAGAGCGCCCGCGCGAGTCCGCTCCGGCCGTGGGTTGTGAGCGCGATCAGTTCCGCGCCCTCTTCGCGGGCCGCGCGGAGGATCGCCGCCGCCGGGTCCCCGGCCGGGAGGAGGGACCGGGCGCGCACTCCCCGATCCACGAGGGCCCTCGCGAGCCGCGCGAGGTAGGCGTTCGCCCCCTCGACGCCTCCGCCCTCCGTCAGGATCGGGCTCGCCTCGCCGAAGAGGCCCACCGCGTGCACCAGGACCACCTCGGCCCCGAACGCGCGAGCCGCCTCCTCCGCGAGGGGGAGGACGCGGGCGGCGGCCTCCGACCCGTCGAGGGCGACGAGGATCCTCCGGAGCGGCACCTCGCCCTGCCCCGAGCCGAGTCGAGGGGCCCGGCCCGCGGCCGCGGCCGCCCGGGAGGGGTTCGCGAGGAGGACGGGCACGCGGGAGGCGCGCAGGACCGACTCCGCCACGCTCCCCCGCAGGACCCGCGAGAGCCCCGTCCGGCCGTGCGTGGACATGGCGACGAGAGAGGCCCGCCACTCCTCCGCGACTTGGAGGATCCCCTCCGCGGGGGCCCCGGCGCGCACGTCCCACGCGGCCGCGATGCCGTCGCCGACGAGGACGTCGCGGACCGCCCGCAGCTCGGCGGTCGAGTCCTCGATCCGCCGTCGCGTCTCGAAGTCGAGCGGGCCCGCCGGCCCCCGCTCGACCACGCGCAGGAGCCGGACCTCCGCGCCGGGCCGGACGAGGAGCCGGCGCACCTGGGGCACGATCGCGAGCGACCGCGGCGACCCGTCGAGGGGGATGAGGATCCGGCGCAGGACCGGCGGGGAGCCCGCGGCGCGGCCCAGGGCGACGGGGGGGGCCGGGGCCGGTGTCGGGGCGGCCGGGGGCTGGCTCGTCGCGCTCACGGAGTCGCCTCCGCGACGGACGCCGCGCTCCGCGCCGGCTCCGGGGTTTCCGCCGTGCGCACGACCAGCAGAGGGACCGGCGCCTCCCGGAGGACCGCCTCGGCCACCGAGCCGAACACCGCCCGCGCGAGCCCCGTGCGCCCGTGCGTGGCGAGGGCGAGCAGGTCCGCCTTCTCAGCGCGGGCGAGGAGGAGGATCTCGGCCGCCGGGTCCCCGAACGCCACACGCAGGCGCGCCCGGATCCCGGCCTTCTCGAGCCGGGCCACGTCGAGCCTCAGGTCCGCCGACGCCCGGTCCATCGCCTTCACGATGGCCCCGTAGAGCACGGGCTCGGCCGGGACCGGCTCCACGTGGGCGAGAACGACCACGGCCCCGAACGCGCGGGCGACCTCCTCGGCGAGCGGGAGGACGCGCCGGCCGGCCTCGGACCTGTCGAGCGGGACGAGGATCCTCCGGAACCCCGGTTCCCGGTCGGCCCCAGGCCCCTCGATCTTCGCCGGCGTCGCGAGGAGCAGCGGGAAGGGCGACCTCCGCAGCACCGACTCGGCCACGCTCCCCCGGAGCACCCGCGAGAGGCCGCTCCGGCCGTGCGTGGACATGGCCACGATGTCCGGACGCAGCTCTCGGGCGTACTGGAGGATCACCTCGGCCGGGTCGCCCGCCCGGACCTCGAGGCGACAATCGGCCCCCTCCGAGGCCACGATCTCCCGCATCAACCCGAGGTGGTTCCGCACCTCGGGCGGGGTCCCCTGCCAGTACGGGTCATCCCCGTAGCCCCGCACGTCCACGTCGAGGACGTGCAGCAGGAGCACCTCGCGTTTGCCCCCGCCCCCGTTGGCGGGCCTCCGGACCAGGTCGAGGATCGTGCTCGACAGCGCCGAGCCGTCCAGCGGGACCAGGATCTTCGCGAACATGGCGCCTCCGCGGGACCGGGTCCTCCGGAGTTCCCGCCGCCCGGGGAAACGCAACACGCGTACCGGGACGCGCCCCCGCGGATCCGCGCCGGCGTCGAGGCTTCCCGCGCGGGCCGCGGGATTTGTCGCGGAGCGCGAGCCCGGGTGGCGGCGCGGGCGGAGCCGGCGCAGAATCGCGGTCCCGGACCATGGCAGGACTCTGGCGGGCTCTCCGACCCTGGCTCCTCCTGGCCGCCCTCCTCGGGGGCGGCTACGCGTTCCTGCACCTCGTGGTGCTCGCGCCGAAGTCCGTCCCGGTCACGGTGCGCGCGATCGGCCGGGGCGTCGTCCAGGCGACGGTCTCGAACACCCGGGCCGGGAGCGTCCGCTCACGCCTCTCCGCGGCGCTCTCGGCGGACGTCCCGGGACGGATCGTCTCGATCCAACACCGGGAAGGGAGCCGCGTCGAGGCGGGGGCCCTCCTCCTCGCGCTCGACGACTCGGCCGCCCGGGCGCTCGCGACCGTGATCGAGAAGGAGCGCGATACCGCCGCCGCGGCCCTCGTGCAGGCCGAGGCCTCCCTGGCGGAGGCGCGGCGCGAGCACGAGCGCGTCCGGGCCCTGCACGCCCGCCAGAACGTGGCCCAGGCCGAGCTGGACCGGGCGGCCACGCAGCTCGACCTGGCGGAGGCCGCGGTGCGGTCCGCGACGGCCCGAGTCGAGCAGCAGAAGGCCCGGCTCTCACAGGTCGCCGTGGACCTCGAGAAGCTCTCGGTCCGCGCCCCGTTCGCGGGGATCGTCGCGGAGCTGCGCGCCGAGGTCGGCGAGTGGGCGACGCCGGGGAAGCCGCTGGTGCAGTTCTTCGACCCGGCGCGCCTCTACGTCCGCGCGGAGCTCGACGAGGTGGACGTCGGACACGTCCGGACGGGCCTCGCGGCCAAGGTGACCCTCGATCCCTTCAAGGGCCGCGTCTTCGCGGGGACCATCGTCCGGGTGGCGCCGAACGTCTCGGAGGTGCTGGACCAGAACCGGACGGTCGCGGTCGAGGTGGAGCTCGCCGGCGGGACCGGGGACGTGGAGTTGAAGCCCGGGATGTCGGCCGACGTCGAGGTCGTCCTCGCCGAGAGCCGGCCGGACGCGCTGCGGGTGCCCACGCTCGCCATCCTCTCCGGCGACCGGGTCCTCCTCGCCGACGGCGGGCGGGCGCGCGAGGCGACCCTCACGACCGGCCTCCGGAACTGGGAGTGGACCGAGGCGACGGCGGGGATCGCCGAGGGGGACCGGGTCATCGTGTCGCTCGACCGGGAGGAGGTCCGTGCGGGGGCCAGGATCGTCGTCGCGCCGTGATCCGGCTCGAGCGCGTCTCGCGCGAGTACCGGACGGGCGCCCACGTCGTGCACGCCCTCCGGGAGGTGGACGTGGCCGTCGAGCGCGGCGAGTTCGTGATGCTGATGGGACCTTCCGGCTCGGGGAAGTCCACGCTCCTGAACGTCATCGGCTGCCTCGACCGCCCGACCTCCGGGCTCTACCGGCTCGACGGAGAAGAGGTGACGGCCCTCCCCGAGCCGAGCCTCGTCCGGATCCGGCGCGAGAAGCTCGGGTTCGTGTTCCAGACGTTCCACCTCGTGCCGCGGCTCACGGCGCTCCGGAACGTGGAGCTGCCGATGGTCTTCGCGGGAGTCCCGGCCCGCGAGCAGCGCGACCGCGCCCGGCGGGCGCTCGACGCCGTCGGCCTCTCCCCGCGGGCGACCCACCGGCCCGACGAGCTCTCCGGCGGCGAGCGCCAGCGGGTCGCGATCGCCCGCGCTCTCGTGATGGACCCGCCCGTCCTCCTCGCCGACGAGCCGACCGGGAACCTCGACTCGGTCTCGGGGGGCGAGATCGTGAAACTCCTCGGGGACCTGAACCGGCGCGGCCGGACGATCGTGATGGTGACCCACGACGAGGGGATCGCCCGCGTCGGCCACCGGCGGGTGCGGCTGCGGGACGGCCGGATCGAGCCGGGGGAGGGGCCATGAACCCGCGCGACCTCTTCGGGCTCGCCGGGGGGGCCCTCGCCGCGCACCGGGTCCGGACCCGGCTCACCGTGGCGGCGGTCGCCATCGGGGTCGCGGCGGTCCTCCTCCTCACCTCGCTCGGGACGAGCGCGCGCGACTATGTCGTCCGGCAGTTCGCCGGGATCGGCGCCAATCTGATCGGCATCGTCCCCGGCCGGGTGGAGACCACGGGCGGGCCCCCGCTCGCCGCCGGCACCGAGCGGCCTCTCACGCTCGACGACGCCGAGGCCCTCGTCCGGCGGATCCCGGCGGTGACCCTCATGGCGCCCCTCGCCCTGGCGGTCACCTCGGTCGAGGCGGGGGGGCTCTCCCGCGCGGTCACCGTCGTGGGCTCGACCCCGGAGTTCGTGCCGATCCGCGCGCTCGCGATGGCCGCCGGCTCGAACCTCCCGGCGATGGACTCCCACTCGACGGCGCAGGTGTGCGTGCTCGGCGCCCGCCTCCGCCGCGAGCTGTTCGGGGACCGGAACCCGCTCGGCGAGGCGGTCCGCGTCGCCGAGTCCCGGTTCCGCGTGATCGGGCTGCTGGCGCCGAAGGGGATGTCCCTCGGCGTGGACCTGGACGAGATGGTCCTCGTCCCGGTGGCGAACGTCCTGCGCCTCACGAACCGGCCGGGGCTCTTCCGGATCGCCGTCCAGTGCCGGAGCTTCGAGGACGTCCCGGCCCTGGAGGCGGACGTCCGGCGCGTCCTCGCCGACCGGCACGGCGAGGAGGACTTCACGGTGCTCACCCAGCAGGCCGTCATGGCCTCCCTCGCGCGCATCGTGGGCCTGCTCACGGCGGCCCTCGCCGCGATCGCGGCGATCTCGCTCGGGGTGGCCGGGATCGGGGTCATGAACGTCATGCTCGTGGCGGTGGCCGAGCGCACCCCCGAGGTCGGGCTCATGAAGGCGGTCGGCGCGAGCCGGGGGCAGGTCCTCGCGCTCTTCCTCACGGAAGCCGCGGCCCTCTCCCTCGGGGGCGGCGTCGCCGGGGTGGTCCTCGGCCTCGCCGGCGCCCAGGCGGTCGAGGTGTTCGTCCCCGCGCTCCGGATGGCGAGCCCCGTCTGGGCCATCGAGGCCGCGCTCGGCGTCTCGCTGCTGGTGGGCCTCGTCTTCGGCGCCCTCCCGGCCGTGAGGGCGGCCCGCCTGATGCCCGTCGAGGCGCTGCGGGGGAGGCGCTGACGTGGCCCCGGGCGAGCTGCTCCGCCTCGTCTGGGAGTCGGTGGCCGGCCACCGGCTGCGGTCGGCCCTCACGACCCTCGGGATCGTGATCGGCATCGCGGCCGTCGCACTGCTCTCGTCGCTCGGCGAGGGGGCGAGGCGCGGGATCGCGGAGCAGTTCTCCCAGTTCGGGACGACGCTGCTCACGGTCGCGCCCGGGAAGACCCGGACCCTCGGCGTCCCCGGCGCGCTCGTCGGGACGACCCGGAGGCTCACGCTGCCGGACGCCGAGGCGCTCCGCAGGCTCCCGGGCGTGCGCCAGATGGACGCCTCGGTGTCGGGGGTCGCCAGCGTGGAGTGGCAGGAACGGTCGCGGGACGTCTACGTGCTCGGCGTGATGAACGAGGCGCAGGAGATCTGGCGCTGGCGACCGCGGATCGGCGCGTTCGTCCCTCCGGGCGACCCGGACGAGTCCCCGGCAGTCTGCGTGCTCGGGGCCAAGCTCGCCCGGGAGCTCCTCGGGGAGAGGAACCCGCTCGGGGAGCCGGTCCGGGTGGGCGCGGCGCGGTTCCGCGTGATCGGCGTCATGGAGCCGAAGGGGGACGTGCTCGGGTTCGACTTGGATGACGCGATCTTCGTCCCGGTCGTCCGGGCCATGCGGCTCTTCAACCAGTTCGAGATCCACGAGATCCACCTCGACGTGGCGAACTACCGGGACATGGACCGGGTCGCCGCGGAGGTGAAGCGCGTGATGAGGGAGCG